>CAVFYJ010000126.1:0-7619 GCA_963626545.1 Acetatifactor sp.
ATATATGGGTTTCGAGTGATGTTATCCGAAATACTCGCTTAAAAAAGGGGATTACACAATATCAATTATGTGAAGGAATTATTGAACCCGAAACCTATAGCCGATTTGAAAGTGAAAGATCACGGCTACGCTGGGAAAAACAAAAGCTCCTTCTGAAACGCTTGGATCAGCCTTCAGCAAGAGTTCAACTTATTGTTGACAGTCCTCATCCCAAAGTACTTATGACATCAAAAAATATTTTGACAGATATTCAACTCGGTCGACTCAATATGGCAAATGAAAAGTATATTGAATTAAACTGCTGGTTGACAGAAAGTTCTGTTAACAATAAGTTTAATCAACTCGTAACGGATCAGTTAGATTCATTGCTATAACTATCTTTAATGGAGTAAACTATCTTTAATGGAGTAAATATTTTAAACATTTCCATTATTTTATATTTTAGCTATATAAGTAGCTTACAGTTGCCGCTGTTTGTGATTGAGCTGTTCTCTGCACCAGTTTCCAATCTCAGTCAGGCATAAAAATAAGCCAACGAGAAAGGCGCCGGGAATCAAAATCATCCACCATGCACGCATGACAAAGGCATTTTGTGCGAGCGCGAGCATACTGCCCCATGAAATCGTTTCGATCGGAAGACCAAGCCCTAAGAAGCTAAGGGTAGATTCCTCTGCAATCGCGTTTCGCACATTCATGATAATCATAAACAGAATGGATGGCAGAAAATTTGGTGCAAGATGCCAGTACAGAATGTGAAAGAAGCCGCCGCCCATGCACTGGGATGCAACAACAAAGCTTTCCTGTTTTACGGTGCGTACCTGCGTGCGCACGACCTTTGCCATGGAAAACCAACTGCACGCACCGATTGCTATGCTCATTGCAAGTACACTTTTTCCGACTGCTGCCTGCACAAAGAGGATGAGAATTAGGGATGGCACTGCAAGAAGCAAATCTAACACGCGCATCAAGATTCGATCCAGCCAGATTGGTGCAAGTGCGCTCGCGGTGCCATATACGATTGCAAACACAGCAGACAGTGCAGACGATAAAAAACCGATGGTAAGAGAAATTCGTCCACCATGCCAGATGCAGGAAAACAAATCGCGCCCAAGCGTATCGGTGCCAAAAAGAAACGCTCGGCTCGGTGCGAGACTAAAATTTGCCAAATCCATATAGGACGGATCCTTGCAAAAGAAGTCAGCACACAGACACCCCACAATCAAAATTCCAAGCAAAACAAAAGACAGCACAGGGGTGTGCTGCTTTTTACGCATTGATTGTTTTGTGCTGTTTGGCTGCTTTTTTCTGCCAATGATCTTGCCTAATTTAACTATTTTGCATGTTTGGAATGTCTTGAATTTGCTCATTCTCTGTTTCCTTATTTCCTGTTATTTCTCTTGTTAACTGTGGATTTAGCTGTGCATTGATCAGCTCCGCCACCGTGTTTGCCGCAATCATAATGACTCCGGTTAGCAGACACAGTACCATAAGCATGTTGTAATCGGATGTTTTTGCACTCTCGTAGGTCAACATGCCAATCCCCGGATAGCCAAAGACAGACTCAACCAGATAGGTTCCGCCCAAAATGTGTGCCACAGAGACCGCCATTAAACTGATATAGGCCGGAAGCACATTTTTCAGGCAATGACCGATTAAGATCGCACCGTCTGAAGTTCCTTTTGCGCGCGCTAACAGCACATATTCCGAGCGTGTCTGTTCACAGAGCATGTTGCGCACCATATACGCATAATACCATAGATGCCCGGACACACAGGCAATCACAGGCAGCACCAGATGGCGCAGGCGGTCCATGATACCGCCTCCACCAATGGCATACGCACCGCTGGCTGGGAGCCAGTCAAATATAATGCTAAACACAAAAATTAAGACAAGCGACAGCCAAAATTCCGGGATACAGCTCATGACTGTACCCAGACGCACCATCAGCCGATCTGCAAGGCTATTTTCCTTCCAGGCGCAAAACAGTCCCACAAGAAGCGCACCGATAAACAAAATCACATAGCTTATTCCCCCTAAAAGCAGGGTGTTGCCGATGCGGTCTTTGATTACCTGCGTCACATCCTGCTTATATTTGTAGGAAATTCCAAAGTCACCGGACAGTGCAAGCTTGAGCCAGCGCACATATTGTACCGGAATCGATTCATTTAATCCCAGGCGCTCCCTCGCACTGTCTTTTTGCTCCTCACTCATCTTCTCTGTGCGTTCACCATAATACGACTGAAGCGGATCAATCGGTGTCATTCGGGACAAAACAAATACAAGAGCAGACAATGCCCATATGCTGATAAAAAATACAGCGATCTTTTTTATGAGTATCATGAACCATCTGTTTTTTTTCATCTTCGCTTTTCCCTTTCCCATGACTATTTTTTATAATTACTTACTCTTCTGCGATTGTCCAGTCACAGACATTCCAGAAAATTCCGACACCATGATGGCCAAGCACGGTATCCTCGTCGATGCCTTGAATCGTGTTATCGGCAGCATAGATCGCATCAAGATAGCAGAAAAACGTGTACGCTGGTGTCTCGGCAAGTGCCTCCTGAAACTTTGCATAAGCCTCTCTTCGCTCGTTTTCATCCTCGGTCTGGCGTGCCTGTGTCAGATACTCATCGACTAGTGGATTGGAATAGCCAGAGTAGTTTGCCCCCTTATCGGTACCAAATACCTTATAGGTATGATCGTCCGCGTCAAACGGGGATCCCCAACCAATGATGCAGCACTCCTGCCCTGCCCAATCGATTCCATCTGCCGGGACATCTGCCTTTACATCAAGTCCGGCCTCTCGAAGCTGCTGCGCCGCAATTTGTGCCATATCAATGCGCACCTGATCGCCCGGCGTTGCATTGATGGTAAAGCCGATACGCTCTCCATCTCTGCACCAGTAGCCATCCGCATCCTGTGTGCAGCCTGCCTCTGTGAAAAGCTCGGCTGATTTTTCCAGATTGTAATCGTAATGCTCGACATTCTCATCGTTGTACTCATTTCGCTGCAATGGGCCGTAAGCGACCTCTCCCTTGCCGAGCAGTACCGCATCAAGAATTGCCTGTCGGTCAATCGCATAGTTGATCGCCGGAATCAGATCAGCGTTTTCTTGCCAGTATTCATTGTTAAAGTTGTAGAGGATTCCTCTGTAATCAGAGGTTGTCATGTCATACACGGTAAAGCCGTCGCGGCTATCAAACATTGCTTCTTCCTTTGGCGTAATCTGCGCTAGGTCAAGTTCACCGCTCATTAGCTGCATCGCCTTTGCATTGTCATCGGTCACAATCTTAAATACAATCGTGTCAATGTTTGGCGCACCAGCAAAATAGTCCTCGTTCTTTTCCATGGTAATCGCCTGTCCGGCATCCCAACTGACAAATTTATATGGTCCGGTTCCGACTGGCGCCCGGAAAAAATCCGATGTCTGCCAATCCTCGCCCTCAAGCAAATGCTTTGGCAAAACCGGTCTTGTCATGTACTCCAAAAAGGCAGTATTCACAGCAGAAAGATGAAAGGCTACGGTGGAATCGTCAATGACCTCAATGCTCTCCACATCCTCGTAATCAGGTGCATTTTCAGACTCATTTGCCGGGTCCATGATCGCCTCAAAAGTAAATTTTACATCCTCTGCGGTGAATGGCTCCCCGTCGTGCCACTTTACGCCTTCCTCCAAATGAAACGTATAGGTCAGCGAATCTGCATCGTACTCCCAGCTCTTTGCCAGACGCGGAACGATCTGATTATCTCCGTCATGATCGGTCAGACCATCAAATAAAAGCACATTGATCTCACAGTGCTCATCCATTGCCGGATTGATGCGGGTGTAATCGGTACTGCCATATACAAGGATAGTCGGATTTGTCTCATCCGCCCACACGGTACTTGTATGGTAGGAAGGCAGGCTTACGCCGAAAGCCAATACTGCCGTCATCATCAAGATCCCTGTCATCTTTTTGGTGTGCTTATGTGTCAAATGATTTCTGTGTGCCATAGAAAGTTTTCTCATGTCTATCTCTCCTTGTCTTAAAAGCAATTCTGGTTTTTATTATACGTCTTATTTGCTGCTTATTGATCACTATCCTGCGCGATTTTTCTCACTTCCCGAAGAGACATTCCCTTCTCGCGTGCGATTGCTGCTAAATCCTCAAACTCGTATTTTGCGCGAGTTGTTCCATATCCAGCGGAAACCTTCTTGCGCACATCGCCATATGGTGTCTTTACCGTCTCGATAGAGCGCTTCATGGTATAGCGTCTAGAAAACTGCTCACGAACGCCAAGTGTAGTCGTGTGAAGGAAAATCAGCTCTAACATGCGGTCGCGATCCTCCTCACGGCACATTACCTCAAGCAAAATGCCCGGTCTGGACTTCTTCATTCCGGTGGATACCGTGAAGACTTCAAGCGCACCTGCCGCCAGAATCGTCTCGGTTGCAAACGCAATCTCCTCTGCGGTCATATCGTCCACGTTGCAGCAAAGCTCCGATACACGGCTGACATCATCCGGTGTCTCACCAATCAGCGCACGAACACAGTTTGCTGCCTCAAAGTCCTTCTTACCCATTCCGTAGCCGATCGCCTTTGTCTTCATGACCGGCATATCACCAAATTTCGTTGCAAAATGCTTCAGCAATGCAGCACCTGTCGGTGTACACAGCTCGCCCTGAATTCTTCCGCCATAAATCGGCACATCACGCAAAATGTAAGCTGTTGCCGGGGCCGGTACTGGCAGAATTCCATGAGCGCAGCGTACTTTGCCGCTTCCGACATGAACAGGAGACACAACAACCTGCTCTGGGGAAAGCTTCTCCATCAGCACGCAAACTGCTGTGACATCCGCGATTGCATCCATCGTTCCCACTTCATGGAAATGAATCTGCTCAACTGGCGCGCCATGTGCTACACTCTCTGCCTCTGCAATCAGCTGATACACCGCCATCACATCATCCTTTACACGGTCGGACACTGGAAGATGATCTCTTACGATATGCTCAATGTCATGCATGCTGCTGTGATGATGGTGGTGAGTGTGATCGTGATCATGTGTGTGTTCATGATCTTCATGCGTATGATCATGGTCGTGATCTTCGTGGTGATGGTCGTGATCGTGACTATGACCTTCACGCTCATGAATATGATCTTCGTGCTCGTGGTCATGACTGTGGAAATGATCATGCACATCAAGGCTCTCCTCTTCCTCGCCATTTACCGTCACTTTGCTGTGTGTTCCGGTAATTCCACATTTCTGTGTTTTTTCTTTCTCAAAATGCACACCCGGAATGCCGAGCGCATTCATTTCCTCAAAAAATGCATCCTGATCTGGCAGCAGTTCGGAAAGTGCCGCTGTCAGCATATCGCCTGCTGCACCCATGCCGCAGTCTAAATATAATGTTTTCATTTATTTCTTTGCCTCCATGTGATTCATCATTCCAGCTAAATATCCTGCTCCAAAACCATTGTCAATATTTACAACAGATACACCGCTCGCACAAGAATTGAGCATGGATAAGAGTGCTGACACACCTCCGAAGGATGCACCATAGCCAACACTGGTCGGTACCGCAATTACTGGGCAATCGGCCAGACCGCCGATTACACTCGCCAGTGCGCCTTCCATTCCGGCGATTGCAATGATTACGCTCGCACTCATAATCTCATCCATATGATTTAACAAACGATGCAAACCTGCTACGCCAACATCATATAAACGTACAACCTCATTTCCGTGAATCTCTGCGGTCAACGCAGCTTCCTCTGCAACTGGAATATCCGAGGTTCCACCCGTCGCCACCACAATCTTTCCGATTCCGGTCGGTTGCGGCATTTCTCCAACAATTCCGACTCTTGCATCCTTGTGATACTTTAATGGATGCACCTGACTAATCATCTCTGCTGCCTCTGCGGATAAGCGTGTAATTAAGATTCGATTCTGTCCATTTTTTAACATGGCCGATACGATTCCAATCATCTGCTCTGGCGTCTTTCCTGCGCCATAGATCACCTCTGCTGCGCCCTGACGGATTCTACGGTGCAGATCTACTTTTGCATAGCCGATATCCTCAAATGGCTGTTTTTTTATTTCAAGCAGTGCATCGTCCACACTCATGCTTCCGGACTTTACTGCCTCTAATATCTGTCTTGCCTCGCTGTTCACGATGCTTCCTCCTTCAATTTTTTATCTGGACTGCAAATCAAGCAGCACATCCTTATAATATTTTTTCAATTCAGTTAAAATCTCTTCTCTCTTTTCTAAGAGCGTTGGCATCTGTGCCGCTGGCATCTGAATCTTTGCGGAACCATTTAAGAAGCGCACACGAAAATCAGTAAAGCCAAGGGCGAACAGATAATTTTCTGCCGTTTCTGTCTTTTCAAGCTTTTCTGCGGTGATGCGCTCATTTGTCGGGATACGGGTTGCCAGACAGGCATAAGCTGGCTTATCCCAGGTAAAAAGTCCTGCCTCTTTTGAGCGTTTGCGAATCTCTGCCTTTGTAAGACCACAGATACGAAGTGGGGAATAAACACAAAGCTCACGAAGCGCACGCATTCCCGGGCGGTCTCCCTCTGCATCGGATGCATTGGTTCCGTCCATCAGCACCGTAAAGCCATCCTTCTTTGCCTCTGCAAGAATCATATTGAAGATCACATTTTTGCAGTGATAGCAGCGATCTGCCGGGTTTTGCACAACAGTTTCATTGGAAAGAACATCTGCTGTCAGCACCTTCATATCGGCATTTAACTGCTTCGCAAGACGCATCGCATCATCCAATTCAAACTGTGGCTGAAACGCAGCGTTCACATAGTAAGCACGCACCTGTGCGCCACTTTGAATTGCTGCATACAGCAGATAAGAAGAATCGACTCCGCCAGAAAATGCCAGTGCAACTTTATTGTGTTCTTTGAAAAATTCATTTAAATCCATTTTTGTGTCCTCCACTTGTGTCTTTCTGTCTTATTGTACGTATCGTACTTATTCTAGTCTTTTTTGAATTTTTCTTTGGCAAACAAAAAAAGGTATATACCTCCCTTCTGGGAAACTATATACCTTCATAGTATACTTGTCTATCTCGTCTAACGATACCTTGGACAACAGTTATCTGAACGGTTAAACTCAAACTATTAAACTATTGTCTTATTTGTCCTTTGTTTTACCTACTTTTATTCAGATAATCTGAATTGATGCACTCTTCTGAGTACCGAGCATGCTTCATGCGTGCCACAAAAGTGCGTTTATTATAACACATTTGCGATATGCTGTAAACTTAAATTTTTTCATTCACTTAACAATTTACAGATTTTCTCTGCCTCTTCCTTTGAAATCGCCTGTTTTTTCTGCATTGCGTTGATCATTTCTGAAACCTTTCCGCCATACCAGAAGTTTACCTCGCGCTCCCACACGTAATGAAAGTTACAGTTCCCAGGACGTCCACCTCGTCCCACTGATTCGTCAAATCTTCATGCAAGCATGAGATTTATCCGAATCTAATGGGACGTGTGAACTGTAACAAAAAAAAGAGCCATAGGCGTATCACCCATGACTTCTCATCTTTAATGTGCCCGAAGGGATTCGAACCCCCGACCCACGGCTTAGAAGGCCGTTGCTCTATCCAGCTGAGCTAC
>CAVFYJ010000127.1:0-7609 GCA_963626545.1 Acetatifactor sp.
CGCTTTCATCTCGGTCATTGAATGGCCGAGGATTCCCGCGCCAGATTCCTAACAAATACATAGAAATCCCATATTTTCTGCATATCAATCACAACATCTCACTCATCAAGCTGAGGTGCCAATTTCTCTTTCACCCTTTCCTACTTAGAAATTTTTCCCACACAAAAAGACGCCGAAGCCGCTTTCGCAGCTTCTGGCGCCTGTCAGTTTTTTCCTTGCATCTGATATAAATAGACGTCCTCCAATGTTGGTGTTTCAATTCTTCGTTTCTGTCTCGGCACCGGACTGTCTCCGATTACTCGAACTTCAAAGCCACCTGCTGCCAAATACACATTGCTGATAAGTGCGCACTGTTGAAGCCGCTTTACGCCTTGCTCCGTTGCTCTCACCGTATACACCAATCCTTCCAACTCCTGTATCAGATTTTCCGGCCAATCCATTGCAATAAACCTTCCAGACTGCATCAAAAGAATCTCATTCGAAATACACTCCACGTCCTGAACAACATGCGTTGCAATCATGACGATTCGCTTTTGAGCACTCTCGCTAATCAGGTTACGAATTCGAATGCGCTCTTTGGGATCCAGTCCCGCAGTCGGTTCATCCAACAGCAATACTTCTGGATCATTTAATAGTGCCTGCGCGATCAATAAACGCTGCTTCATACCGCCCGACAATGTCTTGATCTTCTGATGACGTGCATATTCCAAATTCATCTGCTCCAACAGCTCATCAATGCGAGAACGCTGTTCCCGTTTCGGCACATTTTTTAATGACGCCATATAATGTAAATATTCTGTCACCCGAAAATCATCGTACAGCCATTGCTGCTGCGGTGCATATCCAAGGCTGGCACGATACTGTTTTCCCTGCTTTTGAATATTTTCACCATTATACATGACGCAGCCCTCGTCCGGCCGTAAATTTGCGGTCATGATATTCATCAATGTCGTTTTTCCTGCACCGTTCGGGCCAAGCAGTCCATATATTCCTTCTCTCATCTGAAATGAGATATGATCCAGAACAATTCCCTTTTTTGAATAGCTTTTCGAAATCCCCTGTACTTCTAACAGCATATGTCTTCCTCCTCTTCTCCCTATTGATCCATCTGAAACCGTCTCCATGCCCACAACAGGCAGCCAAGCGACACAAACAGGAATACACTCGCATACAAAGCAAAAAATGTTAAAGTTCCACCCTGATTCAAAATTTTCTCAAAATCAAAAATGCGATCTGTAAACAAGCTCTGTTCTGGCATT
Source organism: Acetatifactor sp. (assembly GCA_963626545.1). Classification (GTDB taxonomy): domain Bacteria; phylum Bacillota; class Clostridia; order Lachnospirales; family Lachnospiraceae; genus Anthropogastromicrobium. The sequence continues at coordinate 1,260 of CAVFYJ010000127.1, forward strand.
CGACCGATCGTTTTGAGAATTAATGGACTAATAAAAAGAATCGTTCCTATCAGAAACGTCCGCTGAAACTGGCGAATCCAGACAGATAAGGACAAGATCAGCATTCCACATGCACAGATGCAAACAGTCTGTAACAGCGTAATCAACATGAAATACTGCCAAATACGAATCAAAAGTGAACTTTCTTTCAGCTTTAAAATGCTCTGCAAGGGTGCATTCCATCCCGCAAATAAAAATGCCTGTTCAATATTTCTACATTTTAAATACATTCGAAATACACATAAAACGAATGCCGTGATCCATACACAAACACTTTGCCCTACAAAGGTTGCTGCTGCCCCTCGCTCTGTTGATCGGATCAAAAAAACGGATTTGTTTTTAAAATTTCTTGTCATGCAGACGGAGGCTGATAGCACTACAACAGCCATCAGAATAAGATCAACGATCATTCCTGCCTCATTTTTCATCATTAAGTTGTCAAATGCACTTTGACTGACCACCCATGCATCTTCATCCAGATTTTTATATTGCTCATAAAACTGAAAAAATGCCCACGCCTTTTGCTGGCTCTGTTCGATAATCCAACGTTTTCCCCGAAATTGTTCTTCTGTTATTTTATGATCGGCATACGCCTTTTCACTTTCCCGCAGCTGCTCATCCAGAGAATTGTAGTACACATACGTTTCCTCAATTTTCGTTCGCTTCTCTTCTGTCAGCGCTCCCTTATATTCCTGCACAAATGCTTCTACTTCCTGTTCTTCTTTGGATATTTGGTAGCCATCACCTTCGAACTTCGATACTACTGCCATACACAGCATACCACCAATCAACAGCATTGCACCTGCAAGTTTATAAAAATAGATTTTTCTTTCCCAATACCATGCTGAATGCAGCACAAATATCGGCATTTTTTTATATTTTACTCTTTGAATTGCCTGCAAAAAACGTTCTGCCGTATGTTTTCCTGCCCGCATTTTTTCATTATGTACAAACAAAATACCAAGAACTGGAAGTAACACCATCATCATTGCAAACCACACGCCACTCCATATTCGCAAAAATGAAACCGGATATCCAAAGCAATTCAAATTCTGATACGCGGTCAATATCTCACAACCATCCATAAAATAAAAAAAGTTCAGATAGCGAAGGAAACGCCATTTTGATAATGGCGTAATCCGCGTATATAAGAGATACTCACCCAACAAAATGGCAATAATACCACACACTGGTAAAGTGGTTCCTCTGACTGCCAAAATACTCACCCAAATGCCAAGTGAGACAGCCATAAGTGCAAGACCCTTTACCACGCCAAGCAGCACAATATACGTTCCTACTGTAAGTGAAATGCCGCAGGTCTGAAATTCTGGAACAGACTGTATTGCCCGTTCCAAACCGCCAAATCCATACAAGCGATCTGCAATCGCATAATTACTTCCATATAAAAGAAGAAATGCAGTAATCTCTAGCAGAAGTGCTGTCGCAATCTTTACTGTTCCCAGCATTCCTCTTCCACGAACACAACTGCTCACCAGATTCAGTGCATCATTTTCCTGTTCCCATTTAAACAACATAAATCCAATATAAATTGCGAACAATAGTAACAGCCAATCTGTCCAGAATGCATTTCGTAGAAACATGACACCCTCATTGATTCCAATTTGCAGCTGTTCATCTAGTTTTTCATAATCTGCTGCCGTCTTTTGTATATTACGATAAGAAAAAGAATTGGCATCCCCCCATAAAGGAGACAGTTTCATCTGTTCTGCCCGAGTCTTTAAATTTTCAGTAAATATCGCATATTGATCGAACGCATCGTATTGATCCAAATAATAACGAAGCAGATTCAATTCACGATAAACTGCCGTATCAACTGTTTTGTTTTCATACAACGTATTCTGTATTTGAGCAAATAGATCTTCCTGCTTTTGCTTCAAACTATCTCTTGTTTCCGACCCCGACAGCAATGCTTCTTTTGTCTCTTCTAGCTGTGTTCGTCCCTTTATAATCGTTTCATAATCACGATACTGAAAATACACACCCAAAAACAAATTCAGAAAAACAATCGCCACAAACAGCAGGCAGGCACGAAAATTACAAAATACCTTTCGAATCTCATAATAAATCACGTTCCCCATCACCCCTTTCTGAGCTGTCCTTGTTTCATGAACTAATGCATATCATATAAGCTGCCTTCTACAATCGTTTGCAATGCTGCATTTCCTTCATCTAACTTATCCTTATCAAAAGCAAGAATACTGCGATAAACCTGTCCATCTGTCATAGCAAAAAAGCAGGACACAAATCCATACTGCCCCGACCCGGCAACTGGAACTACATCTAACAAACGTCTTTCGTCCTGTGCCTCTTTTTCGATTGCAATCACGCCAACCGATTCGCCCTCCTTTGTATAAACATAGAGCTGATTATCTTCAAAGGATATCATATAAATATTCTCATCATCCATAACAGTTTGTCCAACTGGCATCTGTGTAATATAGTTTGCATCTGTGCCATCTAAATTGCAGACATAAACATCTGATTTCATAGTATCCAAACTTGAAATTCTTATATACAGATTTCCATCCAATATGCCTATCACATATGCTTCGCTATCCTCAATCTCTGGACTATTTTGAAGAAGATTTTCGACAGTTTCACCTGTACTTAAATCGGTGCAGTCCAACGCCGCAATATATGTTTCATTCTCATCCACACCTGTCTCTGAAAAATACAAGCGATCTTCATACGCATATAAATCCATAATCTGACTCATGTTCCATTCAGAACGATAAAGACACTCTTGTTTTCCAGTTTTTAAATCCAACACTGCAATCACACCATGATCATCTTCATCCATATATGTCGTAAAAATTTGATTGCGGTGAATTAGAAAATTATTTCCATCTGTTTCGATTGTTGCCTTCTTATCACGATTCTCGCCATCTGCCGTGATTTCCATTAAATTATAAGTGCGGTTTCCTTTACTAAAAAGACCTGTATCATCAATTCCGTAAAGCATTCCATCATAATACACAATCTGAGCCTGCCTCTGCTGGAATATTGCCTGACACGAACTATCTTTATGCATACAGTTAGGTTTGCTGCATAACAAAATCGGTGTAAGTGACTCTTTTTCTACGAAGTAAAGATAATTGTTCACTGCAATATAATAGCCAAGCTCCGATTCCGTTACAAACTTCTCATATGAATTGTTATAATACGCCGCATTCCAATCGAATGAATCCTTCTGTGCTTCCTCTGCAAAAGCCATTTCCGCTGCAAAAGGAACTGACGCTGTCGCCGCAACACCAAACGTAAGTTTCAAAATGAATGCTGCAACACGCTGATTTCTTTTTCCTGCTTTTTTCGCCATACGCATTTCTCCTCAATCTAGTTACGAAATTATCTCCTGACCATTAGAAAATTAGAAAACATTGATCCTCTATCTGATCAGAAGATAATTAATCCCTACTTATGAAAATTTTCTGTATTTATTTAACATTCCACGATTGCAACAGTTCAATCGGCATAACGCCCTTTCCACTATGGGTTACAATGGCATGACCGCTTGTCATTGTATCGCCAACACTAACGCCACAGTACGAAGAGAATTCTCGTCCCCATTGCTTCCAAAACTCTGTCTCAAGCAATGGATCATCACCAAGATATTCTTCTGAAGACTGAGAATACTGCCAATTTCCTTTTTCAAATCCGTTCGTCCAATCTCCATCCCACTTCTCGGCCAGTATTTTTGCCACCTCTGTCTTCTGAGCCTCAGCGTCCTCTGCATCTTCCATATAATAAATAGCATTATATAAATAGTTAGAAGTAGGAATGATTACATCATTTTCTGCCTGAATCTTCATGTTCTGCATTATAAAATATGAGGTTGCATTCAGCTGTATATATTCTACCTGATCTGCACCTGGTGTCAAAACAAGATCCATGATATCCGTAGATGTTCCCAGATCCTTCTCATCGCAGTAATATGGAGCATTTTGTATTGCGGCTTCGATCTGCTTGCAGTCATCTCCAAAGGAAAGTCCAAATGGAATCTCTGACCAGTCAATCGAAAGGGATTCATAGTTCTGTAAAAATAGATCTACTGTCAACCCATTCTCTGTCGGATCAATCACACACCCAATACAGCTGCCAAGGCTCTCATCATACCAATAATTCAGCAAAAATCCACTCTCCGTATACGGATACTGACTGGACTGATAGGACTCCTTTCCTTCCTTTGAAAGCACCTGTGAGATCTGATCAGACAGCTGCTCACCTATCGCCGTTAACTCTTCGGTACTTTCTGCCGTACCGTCCATTCGAAAGCTGATCTTTACATTATCACTTGCATCCTGCGATAATAAATATTCCATGGCTGACTGTACACCAGAAGTATCTGGAACTGCCTCTGCCAATACAGGAGCACTTGCTGATAAAATTGCTGCCACACACATTGGGGCAATCGCTATTTGAAATTGTTTCATCATACGCTGCACCTCTCTAATATGAAGTTCCGTCCTGTTACTGTATATCTGTATCGTATCATGCTGATTACATTTTGTCAATTCCTATATTTTTAAATTGTTATCTGTTAATTTCCCTTACATTTGATACAAATAGACGTTCTCATTGTTAGTTCGCCATTTTTAATTCAAAAATCTGATCCAAGAGCTACTTTCTCTGTCCGATCATAAATAGCTATTCTTGTAATATAGGTCAACTACTCTTTTTTTGTTCTATTTTTTGTATACTATCATGTTTTTCATTGCATATATTACCCACCAGTCTCTATTTTCTCAGCTATCTGTTACAATTCGTCCATCTTTCATATATAAAATTCTATCACACTGTCGAGCAATTTTTTCATCATGTCTTACTATTACAATTGTTTTTCCAGTATCACAAATATTTCTAAGAATACGAATAACTTCCTGCCCTGTTTTTGAATCAAGCGCCCCCGTAGGTTCATCTGCTAATATAATCTCTGGATCATTGACTAATGCCCTAGCAATTGCCGTTCGTTGTTGCTCACCGCCAGAAAGCAAACTTACACGTGTTTTTTGCAACTTTGCAAGCCCCAGTTCTTCTAATATTTTGCTTACTCGCTTTTTATCAATTTTTTTCTTACTATAGTCTAATGGTATTTTAACATTTTCTAACACAGTATCTTCTCTAACAAGTGCAAAATCTTGAATCACGTAACCAAATAACTCATTTCTGATTCTAGCCATTTGTTTTCTGCTTTTTCCTGTAATTTTTTCTCCTCTGAGCCAATACTCACCTGCATCAGCAATATCCAAACAACCAATGATATTTAGCAATGTTGATTTTCCACATCCACTCGCCCCCATAATTGCTGTCATTTCACCACTATTAATTGATACGTCAACTTTTTTCAGCACTTCTACTTTTCTTTTTCCAACCGAAAAGGATTTACAAATTTCTTGCAGATTAATTGCCAAAGTATTTTCTCTATCCATAATCTCCTCACTTTCATTCATATCTCTTAAAAATCTGACTAAGTTCCATCCGATTCCATTTTAACAGCGGTATAATCAATATAATGAACAATAACACCATACCAAATAGAATCCCTGTTATCATAGCAAAAATGCTTTTAAAAATTGCCATTGCAAATACAAGGCCCATTAAAATCGGGATCAATATATGTATCAGCATCTGCAAACCCATCTGTTGTTGTGTTGCTCCACATAATATGTGTATTGAATTATATTTCATATGTGTGTCTATATATTGCAACAGCATAGCAATACTTCCTACTATACAATATAAAAGCAAGACTCCTAACATAGCACAGTCTCTACTATACACCTTTTGATAATACGTTTTGACTACTCCAATCTGTTCGCGAAATGACGTAAATTCCAAATCAAACAATCCCAGTTCTTTTGATTTCTCAGATATTTGGTTTAACACTTCTGGACTATCTGTTTCCAACTGTAAGACGTGAAATAAATTCACATTTCGATATCCATTATTTAGTGCATCTCTTGGAATCCATGGAATAATAAATGTAGAGTCTAATGATATTGTTTTAGAATTCACTGATGGATTTAAATAAAAAGCTTGATCATTTAATATTCCTACTACTTTAAATGTACTCTTATCTAATGCCTCATTAACAAGTATCGTCCCAATCGGATAAGCCTTTGCTAATTTTTTGCCAACTAATACTGGAATTTCTTGGCTATTTTCAATTTTTCCTTCCCATTCTGCACTATTAAATGTACGCCCTTGTTGTACATCTATTTGATACAAGTCATAAAATTTTTCCACCTGTGCGGTTGAGTTATGATTCCCTTTTTACAGCATAACACAAACTG
>CAVFYJ010000128.1:0-7608 GCA_963626545.1 Acetatifactor sp.
AATCCTGACGGCTGCAATGGAATCCTCGTCCGACACGTCGGGCGGGGTTGTTCAAGAGATACAATGTCATTTTGGATTTGGAAATGTGTAAGGTGCCAAAGAATTATCGGAGTCGCTATCGATACTCGACGGAGACGATTCAGATCGGAGCCGTATTATTGGATGAGTCCTTTGAAACCGTGAAGACATTTACACAGTATGTGCATCCGGAACATGGCGTGGTAGACACATTTATTGAGAAAATGACAGGAATTCGCAGCAGTTCGATTAAGAAAGCGCCGAATTTTAAAGAGGCACTTCACAGCTTGATTGAGTGGATCGGTGACTGCGAGTTTAAGGTCTATGCCTGGAGTGGTTCCGACCGCTCGCAGATCTTTCATGAGGTGCGGGCGAAACATATCGAAGACGAACAAATCGAGCTTTTCTTAAATGAAGAAAACTGGATCGATTATCAGAATGTGTTTACAAAGCGCTTTGAACTGAATCGAAGCTTCAGTCTTCAGGAAACGCTCGACCGTATTAATCTAGAGCCTGAGGGAAAGCTTCATGATGGTCTGGATGATGCCATCAATACGGGTCGTCTGATTAAGCGTTTGGAGTCTGACCCAGAGCTTCAGCTGACTACCTTTGAGATGCCGGAAGAATCGGAAAGCTCATTTGGGTGCACGCTTGGCGATCTGTTCGCAAATTTCAAATTGCAGTAACGCGCGAATGAAGTATGAGATTGTTTCTTACACCGAAAAACGCTTTACCAGCTTTGCAGACACTTCAATTTTGCAAGTGTGCTGCTTTGGCTCCTCAATTTGGGACAGCAGTTCACGAGCAGCGACTTCGCCCATGTAGTGCCTCGGAATTGCAATTGTGGTCAGGGCTGGGTCCACAATGTGGCTTTCGGAGATATTGTCAAAACCGACCACGGCAATATCTTCGGGAACTTTGTAATTTCGCAGCTTTAAGGCTTTGATGGTGCCAATGGCAATTAAGTCATTGTCGGCAAAATAGCAGTCAGCGAGTGTGTCGGATCGATCAATGACCGCTAACATATCTGCCATAGCACCGTCAATTGTCGGTGAAAGCTGATGAACGATACAGCGTGAGCGAGACATGCCATTATCCTGAACGGCGTGGTAAAAGCCTTCCTCGCGCTCGGAAAAATTGCGAAGGGGATAGGAGGAGTGAAGATAACCGGGCTGCTTTAAACGTCTGCTGATCAGATAATCGGTGGCAAGATAGGCACCTTGGCGATTATTGGGTAGCACATAGGTGCAATCAAGTCTCTCAAAATAGGCATCCAAAATGACAACGGGAAACGGAAGAGTTAAAAATGGTCGCACCATTTCCTCGCGCATTTCGGTACCAAATAAAAGAATACCGGTGCAGTCTGTTGTGCGAAGATCCTCCAGATAGTGTTCTAAATTATCGCGCTTTTCATAAAAATTAACAACCTTTAATTTATAATTTTCTTTTTGAATCACCGATGCCATCCCCTCAACCATCGTATCAAAAATGGGGGAATAAGACAGGATTGCATTGTGAGAACGATAGCTGACAGCGTAAATGCTGCCAGCTTTATTTTTTTTCAGAGAAAGTCTTGTAAAGTCGTAGCCATATTTTTCTGCTGCCTCAACTACCATGCGGCGTGTTTCGGTGCCAACCCCTGGTTTATTGTTAAGCGCCATGGAGACGGCTGTTTGAGACAGACCAAGTTTTTGTGCCAGTTCTTTTGCGGTGATGGACATAGGATACCTCCTGAAAACATTCCGTTTCTTCTATACTGTTATTTGCTATTGTACGTTAGTGTGGGGAAATACACAAGAGATTTCCTAAAAATAAAGTGAAAATAAAGTCAAAAACACTTTATTTTCTGTTGGAATAAAGCTAAGTCAGAAATATACTAAAGCCAGAAATCAATACGCGATAAGAATACAAGGAGGAAAGAGATGGCAAACATAAAGATTGGATATGCACCGACGAGAAGAAGCATTTTTAGTGCACCAGATGCAGTAAAGTATCGTGGACTGACAGCAGATCGTTTGCGTGAGCTTGGAATTGATTTTGTTGATATCACAGATGTAAATGATGAAGGCCTCTTATACGATGAAGAGGGACGTAAGAAAATTGCAGAGAAGTTTGAAAAAGAAAAAATTGATGGTCTTCTTCTTGCGCATTGCAATTTCGGAACCGAGTTTGAATGTGCGAGACTGGCAAAGGAGCTGAATGTGCCGATCCTTTTATGGGGACCACTTGATGAGCGCCCAGATGAGAACGGTGTTCGTCTTCGTGATACACAGTGCGGCTTGTTTGCGACAGGAAAGGTATTAAGAAGATTCCGTGTTCCATTTACCTATCTGACAAATTGCAGACTGAACGATCCTGTCTTTGAGCGCGGAATTCGTGACTTTTTGGCAGTCTGTAATGTAGTAAAGACATTCCGCAACATGAGAATTCTTCAGATCTCAACAAGACCATATGAATTCTGGTCAACCATGTGCAATGAGGGCGAATTGCTTGAGAAATTTAACATTCAGCTGACACCAATTCCAATGCCAGAGCTGACCGATGAGATGAAGAAGGCAAAGGCACAGGGCGATGAGGTAGCAAAGGTAATGCAGTATTGCCGTGAGAACATGGAAATCTGCATTAAGGACAATGAGCTTGAAAATGTAGCAGCATTGAAGGTTGCAATGAAAAATCTGATTCAAAAATATGGCTGTCAGGCAGCTGCGATTCAGTGTTGGAATCAGCTGCAAAGCGAGATCGGAATCATGCCATGTGCAGCAAATGCGCTGTTAAATGAAGAAGGAATTCCGGTGGTTTGTGAGACGGATATTCACGGTGCTATCACGGCTCTTTTGGTGGAGGCAGCGGCACTTGACGGTACAAGAAGCTTTTTTGCCGATTGGACAATTCGTCATCCAGATATCGCAAACGGAGAGCTTCTTCAGCATTGTGGGCCATGGCCGATCTCCGTTGCAAGAGAAACACCAAAGTTAACCTATCCGCTTGCATTTTCTCATCCGGGAAGCATTACGGCAGAGGCAAAGCATGGCGAGGTGACACTGGCGCGCTTTGACGGCGATAATGGCGAGTATTCGATGCTGCTTGGAAAAGCAAAAGGAGTTGATGGGCCAAAGGGAATGGGAACCTACCTGTGGGTGGAAGTAGAAAATATCAAGCGTCTGGAGGCAAAGATTGTCGAGGGACCATACATTCATCATTGCGTAGGAATTCACAAGGATGTTGTTCCGGTGCTGTATGAGGCATGTAAATATATGGGCATTGCGCCAGATCTGTATGATCCGATTGAAGAGGATGTAAAAGCATATTTAAGAGGTGAATGAGAATGGAAAATTTAAAAGCAAAGGCTTTTGACTTACGAAAAGATGCCGTTGACATTATCGTTGCCGGAAAGGGCGGTCATATCGGCGGTGATATGAGTGTGATGGACGTTCTGATCAGTCTTTATTTTTGTCAGATGAATGTGTCACCGGATCGTTTGGAGGATCCAGACCGTGACCGTTTTGTACTTAGTAAGGGTCATTCGGTAGAGGCGTACTATGCAGTGCTTGCCGCAAGAGGCTTTCTTGATCTTTCGGATGTGAAAGCAAACTTTTCCAAATTTGGTTCAAAATATATTGGTCATCCAAACAACAAGCTTCCGGGAATTGAGATGAATTCCGGCTCGCTTGGTCATGGACTTCCTGTTTGTGTCGGAATGGCACTTGCCGGAAAAATGGACAAACGACCATACCGCGTCTATACGGTAATGGGAGATGGCGAGTTGGCAGAAGGCTCCGTATGGGAGGGCTTTATGGCAGGTCATCAGTATAAGCTGGACAATCTGTGTGCGGTAATCGACCGAAATCATCTTCAGATCTCGGGAAATACCGAGGATGTGATGGGCCATGAAAAGCTTGCCGAGCGAATTCGTGCATTCGGCTGGCATGTGATTGAAGTAGAAAATGGAAATGATCTGGATCAGTTAAATGCGGCATTCGAGGAGGCAAAAACCGTAAAGGGACAGCCGACAGCAGTCATTGCAAACACAATAAAGGGCTTTGGTTCAGCCGTAATGGAAAATAAGGCAAACTGGCATCATAAGGTTCCGACACAGGAAGAGTATGATCAGATTATGGCAGATTTTGCAGCGCGAAAGGAGGCACTTCTTCATGAGTAAGATTCCAAACAGACAGGCAATCTGTGAAGTATTGATGGAAAGAGCAAAGGAGGACAAGGATATTGTTGTACTTTGCAGTGATTCAAGAGGCTCTGCATCCATGACGCCGTTTGCCGATGCGTTTCCAGAGCAGTTTGTGGAAACGGGCATCGCCGAGCAAAATCTGGTGAGCATTTCCGCCGGTCTTGCAAAATGTGGAAAAAAGACATTTGCATGTTCTCCGGCATGTTTTCTTTCGACAAGAAGCTACGAGCAGGCAAAGATTGATGTGGCATACTCCAATACAAATGTAACCTTAATCGGAATCAGCGGTGGTGTCAGCTATGGAGCGCTTGGCATGAGCCATCACTCCGCACAGGATATTGCGGCAATGGCAGCCATTCCAAATATGCGTGTCTATCTGCCAAGCGACCGCCATCAGACAAAAAAGCTAGTCGAAGCACTTCTTGAGGATGAAAAGCCAGCATATATCCGTGTCGGAAGAAATCCGGTTGAGGATATCTATACAGAGGAAGATTGCCCATTTGAGATGGATCACGCAACGGTATTGGCAGAGGGAAATGATGTGGCAATTATCGCATGCGGCGAGATGGTTCGTCCGGCACTGGATGCGGCAGCGCTGTTAAAGGAGCAGGGAATTTCAGCGAGTGTGCTGGATATGTATTGCGTAAAGCCACTTGACAAGGCAGGTGTGATAAAGGCAGCAAAGCAGGCGAAGGTTGTGATTACCGTAGAGGAGCACGCACCGTTTGGCGGTTTAGGCTCCATGGTTGCACAGACAGTAGGTGAAAATTGCCCGAGAACCGTGATCAATATGGCGCTTCCGGATGCACCGGTAATCACAGGAACCTCAAAGGAAGTCTTTGATTATTACGGACTGAATGCAAAGGGCATTGCCGAAAGAGCAATAAATGCGCTGAAAGGACAAGACTGATGGCCGCTTACATTATCAGCATTGATCAGAGTACACAGGGAACAAAAGCGCTGCTGTTTGATGAGACGGGACAGATTGTGCGCCGCACCGACCGGGCACATCGGCAGTTGATTAACGAGAAGGGCTGGGTTTCCCATGATCCAGAGGAAATTTATCAGAATGTATTGACCGTAGTAGAGGAACTTCTCTGTGGAATTAATAAAAATTGTGTGGTCGGTGTTGGAATCAGCAACCAGCGTGAAACCTCACTTGCATGGAATAAAATTACAGGAAAGCCCTATGGAAATGCGGTTGTGTGGCAGTGCGCGCGAGCATCAAAGCTTTGTGAGCGTGATTCCATAAGGCTTATGGCAGAGACGATCCGTCAGAAAACAGGAATGAACCTGTCCCCTTATTTTCCGGCAGCGAAAATCGCATGGCTGCTGGAAAATGAAGAAGGTGCCAAACAGGCAGCAGACAATCACGAAATCTGTCATGGAACGATGGATAGCTGGCTTGTGTATAAGTTAACGGGAGGAAAGGAATACCGAACGGATTACTCCAATGCATCACGTACACAGCTTTTTAACATTTTTGAATTAAAGTGGGACAAACAGATTTGCCATCTGTTTGGAATTGATCCGGCGAATCTGGCACAGGTAACCGATTCCGATGCTTGCTTTGGTGAGACTGATTTTGAGGGGATCTTGCCGAAAAAGGTTCCGATTCACAGCGTAATGGGCGATTCTCATGGCGCACTTTTCGGGCAGGGCTGCCGCCAGCCGGGAAGCATCAAGGCAACCTATGGCACAGGTTCCTCGATTATGATGAATATTGGGGAAGATGCGATTCTTAGCACACATGGCGTTGTGACATCGCTTGCCTGGAAAATGGACGGCAAGGTCAATTATGTGTTAGAAGGAAATTTAAATTATACTGGCGCCGTGATTACGTGGCTAAAGGATGATTTACAGCTGATTTCATCGGCAGCTGAGACAGAAACTCTTGCCAAAGCTGCAGTAAAAGAGGATGAACTCTATTTGGTACCGGCATTTAGCGGACTGGGTGCGCCATACTGGGACAGCGAAGCGAGAGCATCCATTGTAGGAATGAATAGAACCACCAGAAAGGCAGAACTTGTGCGGGCAGCGCTAGAATGCATTGCTTACCAGATTGCAGATGTAGTAAGTGCGATGTCCGAGGATGCAAAGATTTGTGTAAAGCAGCTGTGTGTGGATGGTGGTCCAACAAGAAACGCGTATCTGATGCAGTTTCAAAGCGACTTACTGAGTTCACGTGTACTTGTTCCAGATGCCGAGGAGCTTTCGGCAATTGGACCTGCCTATGCAGCAGGGCTGCGCCTTGGACTGTGGGGAGAGGAAATTTTTGAAAAGCTGCAGCGAACCGCCTATGAGCCTGAGATGGAAGAGGCAGTGCGAACCAAAAAGTATGCAGGTTGGAAAAAGGCAGTAACATCGGTTCTCAGCCATTAAGAAATGAAATGGCAGGAAGGAAGAAAAAATGCATGGAATAACATTGACATCAGCCCCGTCTGATTGGGAGATTTTGCAGCAGACGGATAAAAAGGCAACGGTAACCTTAAAGGGAAGCTTTCAGGTACATCCGGCAGCAATACAGGTAGGTGTGGAGCGTGTCACACCAGTTGCCCGTGTCATGAGAGAGGATGACAATATGACGGTGATTCCGTGGACAAAAGCCGATCATTTTACTTACGATGACCAGTTTCGCGGAACATTTGAGATTACACTGACACTTCCGGCAGGAGGTCCATATCGAATCGACACCAGCTTGGAGACAAAGAGTACAATACCAGATCTTACTTGGCTGTACCGAGGTGATTGCGTGCTTCATCTGGGTGTTGGAAATCTGTTTATTATCGCAGGTCAGTCCAACTCCGCTGGATATAGCCGTGATTTTTGTGCCGATGCACCGAGTATGGATGTTCATCTGTATCGAAACAGAAGCCGTTGGGATATTGCTAGCCATCCGATGAATGAAAGCACTTTTGCAGGTTCGTTAGCAAATGAGGAGATGGGTGTACCGGGTGTGTCTCCGTATCTTTCCTTTGGAAAAACATATGCGAAGATGACGGGAATGCCGGTCGGACTGATTCAGACATCACTGGGAGGATCACCGATGGAGCGGTGGAATCCAGTTGATGGTGATTTGTATCAGAATATGATGGATAAAATTGATCAGACAGGTGGAAAGTATGCAGGAATTTTGTGGTATCAGGGCTGCTCGGACACAAATCCAGAGTCGGCAGCTCAGTATTTTGAGCATTTTCGCGCCTATGTAGAGGCGGTAAGAGCAAAGCTTGGCTATGAAATTCCAGTATTTACCATGCAGTTAAATCGTCAGATCAATGGAATCAATGACGAGTGCTGGGGAATGGTTCGTGATGCGCAGGCAAGAGCAGCAGAGGAAATTCCTAGGGTATCCATTCTTACCACAACGAATTTGAGTCTGTGTGATGGAATTCACAATACCGCGCAGG
>CAVFYJ010000129.1:0-7472 GCA_963626545.1 Acetatifactor sp.
CGGCGCTTTCATCTCGGTCATTGAATGGCCGAGGATTCCCGCGCCAGATTCCTAAAAAACCGGAATCTCCCATAGATTACAGGTGATTCCGGTTATATCTATTATTATCCATTAACTCCACATTCTTAGTCTGATGTTACAGATTCAGCCGCATCTTTTTCACCTTCATTATAATCATAATAGGTATCCAAGAAAGAATATGTCTTTCCATGTGTCTTATAACCCGGCATTGTATCAAGGCTAACTGCATGAATACTATTGAAGATACTCTTATCAATCAACGGATTGTCTCTCTTTAAGCGACGAATCAGCGTCTTGATCTCCTGACGCTTGGAACCGCCACCGCCGTTATCACACATCGTACAGTTTTCGGTAAAGCGACATGCACACTGAATAAATTCCAGTTCGTTGTAACGCTTCCATGCGATAATATCGTCCTCATGAATGCAATACATTGGACGAATGAGTTCCATTCCCTCGAAGTTTGTGCTGTGCAGCTTTGGCATCATAGCCTTTAACTGAGATGCATAGAACATGCCAATCAATGTGGTTTCGATAACATCGTTAAAATGATGACCGAGTGCGATCTTATTGCAGCCCAGCTCTTTTGCTTTGTTATACAAATGACCACGACGCATTCTTGCACACAGATAGCATGGAGACTTATCGGTGCTGTTGGCTACCTCAAAGATATTGGTCTCAAAAATTGTGACCGGAATATCAAGAAGCTTTGCGTTCTGCTCAATCTTGTTACGGTTTCTTTCATTATATCCCGGGTCCATTACAAGAAAGACCAGCTCAAACGGAACATCGCCATAGCGCTGAAGCAGCTGCATCAGTTTTGCCATCAGCATAGAATCCTTTCCACCTGAAATACAGACTGCGATCTTATCATTTTCCTGAACCAGTTCATAATTCTTTACTGCCTGGATAAATGGATTCCACAGCTCTTTTCTATATTTCTTCATGATGCTGCGTTCGATTTCCCGGCTTGGTTCGAGTGTTTTTCCCATTTTTGTCATTCCTTTTCTCTAAATAGATCTCAACTTACCTTACAAATACTGCTTTCTTTCAGCTGTTTGTAAAATCATGTACCTGATATATACAAACACATTTTTTTCTCGATGTCAAGTAAAATCTCTGCTAGTCACCATCATCGGGTAATCAATTCCTTATAGCATGTCTCAAAAATGTTCAAAAACTCCTCAAGTTCCTCGCGTGTCGTCGCACTTCCCATACTGATGCGCCACGAAGAAAGCGCCCTCTTTCGATCTCTGCTGATTGCAAAAACCGACCTTGACGGCGTATTCTCAACAGAGCAAGCAGACTTAACCGATACACATACATCACGCTGCGCCAGTGCCTTCTGGAATGTGGCACCCTTGACACCCTCCACGCTCAGATTCAAAATATGCGGAACACTGTGCTCTGGGCTGTTAATCTGCACGCGGCTGTACGAGGACAATGCTTTCCTTAACATCTGATTGTACTCACGCATACGCGCATTTACCTCATCTTCCTGCGCGAGTGCCATCTCAAGTGCCAGTGCAGACGTTGCCGCCATGGCAAGCGCCGGTGTTCCGCTTCGATAAATTGTAGTGCTGGCGCCTCCATTTAACAGCGGCTCCATCGGCACACCTTCTCGCTTTAATAAAATGCCGCTTCCATTTAAGCCACCAAACTTGTGCGGTGCAAGACTCATCGTGTCGATACCATCAAAAGAAAATGGAATTCGTCCGATTGCCTGTGTCGCATCCACATGAAGACGGCAATCTGGGTATTTCTTCTTAATCTCAATAATCTTGTCAATCGGCTGAATCGTTCCAAGCTCACTGTCAATCGCGCAAACAGAAATGAGAACCGTATGCTTTGTCATCAAATCCTCTAACTGCTCACAGTCCACCATGCCATCTCTCATGATATCAAGCAGATCAATCTCGCTGTCCTTCTCCTGCAAGGCTGTCAGTGTACCACTTACTGAGGAATGCTCAAGTGGCGTGGAAATGATGTGGCGTCCAATATGGCGTGAGGCCTGCGCAATTCCTTTGATTGCGGTATTGTTCGATTCCGTTGCACCAGAGGTATAAATAACCTCATCCGGCTTTGCATCAAGAAGCCTTGCGATTGTCTGAGTTGCCTCCTCCATCTTTTCCTTTGCGCGAATTCCCGCCGGATGAACGGAATTTGGATTTCCAATATATTCTTTTTCAATTCGGCAAAAACACTCCAGCACACGTTCCTGTGCCGGAGTGTTCGCCGCATAATCCAAATAAATCATAATTTGATTATGCCTCCTATTTTCTTATAAGCTGTTGACTGCCGCCTCCAGCTGCTCAAATGCCTGCTGCAATACAGAACGCGGACACGCAACATTAAAGCGCTCAAAGCCCTCTCCGTCCGGTCCAAACATTGCACCACTGTCAAGCCACAGATTTGCCTTATTCTCGATTAAATCCTGTCTCTGCGCTTCAGTAAGGCCAAGCGCACGAAAATCAACCCATAACAGATAGGTGCCCTCCGGCTGAATCATCGTCAGCTTCGGAAGTCTCGTCTGAATAAATTCACGAACAAATGCAATATTATCTTCCAAATATGCCTTTAACTGTGTCAGCCAGTCCTCGCCGTACTCGTATGCAGCCTGACACGCCTCTAAGCCCATGACATTGACCTGACTATAGCCTGCCGCATCGACTGCTTTCTTAAACTTCTGACGAAGGGTCTCGTTTGGAATAAAGATGTTGGAAACCTGAAGGCCAGCGAGATTAAAGGTTTTGCTCGGTGCCGTACAGGTAATGCTGATGTTTGCAAATTCTTCAGAAAGAGATGCGAACATCAGATGTTTATTATCGCCCCAAGTAAAATCGCTGTGAATCTCATCGCTCACAACGGTCACACCGTAGCGGACGCAAATCGCTCCGACCTTCTCTAACTCCCACTTCTTCCAAACACGACCAACTGGGTTGTGCGGGCTGCACATCAAAAACAGCTTTACCTGATTATCGCGAATCTTGTTCTCAAAATCATCAAAATCAATCTCATAGTGACCGTCAACAAGCTTTAATGGGCTGTTTACAACAACGCGCTCATTGTCTGTGATGACCTCGGTAAATGGGTAATAGACAGGCTGCTGCAACAATACAGCCTCACCCGGCTTTGTGTATGCACGCACAGCAGCTGCCAGTGCAAAGACAACGCCCGGTGTCTTGATCAGCCATTCATTCTGAATCTTCCATGAAAAATGCTTCTCATACCAGCCAGAAAGCGCCTTAAAATAAGGCTCCTTCGCATCGCTGTAGCCATAGATTCCATGCTCTGTGATCTGACGAAGGCGCGCGCTGACCTCTGGTACCGTCGGAAAATCCATATCGGCTACCCACAGCGGTAGAATGCCCTCATGTCTGCCGCGCTCTTTTGCAAAATCATATTTTAAACAGTCCGTACCTCTGCGATCTGTAATTTTATCAAAATCGAATTTCACAATCAATCCTCCCCGTTTAATGCCTGATCCAGATCGGCAATCAGATCGTCTACGTTCTCGATGCCGACGGAGAAACGAAGGAAGTCCTCGGTAATACCAAGACGCTCTCTTGTCTCAACCGGAACATCGCCGTGTGTCTGTAACATTGGATAGGTCATAAGAGACTCTACACCGCCAAGGCTCTCTGCATAGGTGATCAAACGGATACGCTCAAGCACGCGGCGCGCAGTTGCCTCGCTGTCGGTACGAAGGGAGATCATACTTCCAAAACCGGTTGTCTGCTTCTTGTTGATCTCGTAGCCCGGATGATCCTCCAGACCAATGTAGTAAACCTGCTTGATCTTCTTCTGGGTCTTTAACCACTTTGCGATGGCAAGTGCATTCTCCTGCTGACGCTCCATACGAATCGGCAGTGTCTTAATACCACGAATGATCAGATAGCTGTCAAACGGAGCCAGACAGCTTCCAACGGTCTTGTACAGATAACGGATCTTTGCTGCCAGATCTTCTCTTGAAGTGGATAAAAATCCAGCTAGTGTATCGTTGTGTCCGCCAAGGAACTTAGTTCCGCTGTGAAGGACAAGGTCGGCGCCAAAGCGGATTGGTTTCTGGAAATAAGGAGATAAGAAAGTGTTATCGACAATCACGAGAAGGTTATACTTGTCTGCAAGACGCTTCATCTCAGCAAGATCAGTGATCTGCATGGTCGGATTGCTCGGTGTCTCGATGTAAAGAGCCTTTGTGTTGCTCTGAATGGCTGCCTCAGTTGCGGCAACATCTGCTGTATTCACATAGGTAAAGCTCAATCCACGCTTCTCTCCCGTTGTCTGGAACATACGGACAGAACCGCCATACAAATCCTCTGAGCATACAAGATGATCTCCGGACTCAAACAGCTCCATGCACAGCACAATCGCAGCCATACCGTTTGCACAAGCTACGGTATCCTTTGCCTCCTCGAGTGAGGTCACGATCTCTTCAAGCTCACTTCTAGTCGGGTTGCTCTCTCTTGTGTAGTTAAAGCCTGTTGTCTGTCCGATACCCGGATGATAGAAGGTCGCGGTCTGGTAAATCGGTGTGCATACGGAACCGTATGGATGACCCTCCTCATACTCATGCTCTCTGTGAATACATCGTGTCTCAAATTTTAAATCCATTTCCTTAGTCTCCTTATGCTTATACTTATATTTAAAATATTCTAACGAAAAAACAATACTTTTTCTTTTTGCAGTTCCTTTACAGGATACCTTTTTTCTCTGTTATTGTCCATAATTAAAAATCAATAAGTCGCTATAGTATGTTCCTATAGCGACTTACAATTCACTCATCATTGGCTTTCTTACCTATCTGGCCAATTCTAGCCAGATTTACACATTCAGCAAAGTCCAGC
Source organism: Acetatifactor sp. (assembly GCA_963626545.1). Taxonomy (GTDB): domain Bacteria; phylum Bacillota; class Clostridia; order Lachnospirales; family Lachnospiraceae; genus Anthropogastromicrobium. The sequence continues at coordinate 4,869 of CAVFYJ010000129.1, forward strand.
CTTCCACTGATTCTTCATCACATATGCAGCAAAATTTAATCTGCTACCAATCATGCATCACATATGCAGCAGAATCCAGTCTGCTACCGATGCCACCAATAAAAAGGCAACACTGATCATGAGAACAACCGTCTTTAAGCCAATCACGGCAAACTGATTTCGCCAGCCATTCTTTGCCTCTTTTTTCTCATCTGCGTTCTCTTTCTTTCCTTTAGCAAGAAGCATTCCTGCCACCAAAAACAATCCGATTGCGCCAATCAATAACAGACCATCCTTCATGACTTCAAATCCATTTGCCGCCTGAAAGTGTCCAAAAAGAAAGCCGCCTGCAAACAATATGACAGACAAGGCAACCGCAGCGATCGTACCGACCACAAATGCCTTTCCTACATCTGCTGCTGCCTTTTTTACCGTCTCTTTTATATTTTTTGTATTGTTTGTGTCTTTTCTATTGTTTGTATCGTTTGCATCTTTTCTATCGTTTCGATTCGGTGTCATACGCACTTTCCTGTCTCGCAGCCATTTGCCGGGTCGCACATATGGCATGCCACAAAATGACCGCCGCCGATATCGCGAAGCTTCGGCATTTCCTGACGGCAAATTGGCATTGCACATTTGCATCTTCCCTGAAACTTACAACCGGCTGGGGAGTTGATCGGGCTTGGAACCTCACCCTCAAGACGAATCTTCTCCTCGTCTCTCTTTTTCTCGATCTTCGGATCCGGAATCGGAATGGCAGACAGCAGCGCTCTGGTATACGGGTGCTGCGGATTTGCATACAGTTCCTCAGAGGTGGTCAGCTCGACAAGGGTACCCAGATACAGTACGGCAACACGGTCGGAGATATGCTTTACCATGGACAGATCGTGCGCAACAAACAGATAGGTCAGTCCCATGCGCTTCTGTAAATCAATCAAAAGATTTACGATCTGTGCCTGAATGGAAACGTCCAGTGCGGAGATTGGCTCATCGAGAACAAGAAACTCTGGCTCGACTGCAAGTGCACGCGCGATACCGATACGCTGTCTCTGGCCACCTGAAAACTCGTGGACGAAACGGTTTGCATGCTCTCTATTTAAGCCAACCAGCTCCAAATAATGGTAGATGCGCTCGTTACGCTCTTTCTTATTCTTTGCAAGATGGTGAATATCAATTCCCTCTCCAATGATCTCTGCAACGGTCATACGCGGGTCAAGGGAACCATACGGATCCTGAAAAACCATCTGAACCGACTTCTTATAGTTCTGTCTGGCCTTTCCAGTCAGCTTCTGCGGGTCCTGTCCCTTGAACAAAACCTCGCCGTCTGTTCTTGTATACAGACCGATGCAGGTTCGTCCGCAAGTGGTCTTTCCACAGCCGGACTCTCCTACCATTCCGAGCGTCTCTCCCTTGTAAATATCAAAGGAAACGTCATCAACGGCCTTTAAGGTGGCGTTTTTGCCGACCTGAAAATATTTCTTTAAGTGGCTCACAGAAAGGAGCACTTCTTTTTCGTTGTTCATATCTTAGTCTTACTCCTTCTCTTCTCCTGGCATCTCTACCTTCGGTGCCAGCGGATGATGCAGCCAGCAGCTTGCCTCGTGTCCCTCACCAAAATCGGTGATCTCTGGCATCTGCTCCTTGCAGATCTCCATACAATACTCGCATCTGGTACAGAACGGACATCCAACCGGCGGATTTAACAAATCTGGCGGTGTACCCGGAATGGAGGCAAGCACCTGCTTATTCTCAAGGTCGAGTCTTGGCACAGAACGAATTAACGCCCATGTGTACGGATGTCTCGGGCGATAGAAAATGTCCTCGCAACTTCCGCGCTCTACGATCATACCGGAATACATAACGGCGATCTTCTGTGCGATGTTTGCAACAACACCAAGATCATGGGTAATCATGATAACGGAGGTGTTATGCTCTCTCTGTAAGCCCTTGATGATATCAAGAATCTGTCCCTGAATAGTTACGTCAAGTGCAGTAGTCGGCTCATCACAGATTAAAACCTTCGGGTCACATGCGAATGCGATTGCGATCATGACACGCTGTCTCATACCGCCGGAAAACTCGTGCGGATACTGACGTACACGCTTCTCTGGCTCCGGAATACCAACCATGCGCAACATTCGAACGGCTTCTTTCTTTGCCTCATCCTTTGTCATATGCTTGTGTGCCATCAGATTTTCCATGATCTGCTTGCCAACACGCATCGTCGGATTTAAGGAAGCAAGCGCATCCTGAAAGATGATTGCGACCTCACCGCCCTTGTATGCCTGCCATTGCTTCTTATTATAATTCAGAATGTTCTCTCCATGATAAAGGATCTCGCTGCCCTCTTTGATCTCGCCCTGCGGTCCCTTGATCAGACCCATGATGGTCTTTGCGGTAACAGACTTTCCACAGCCGGACTCACCAACGATGGCAAGTGCCTCGCCTTCCTTTAAATCAAAGGAAACACCGCGCACCGATTTTACTTCGCCCGCGTAAGTATGGTAGGACACTCTTAAGTTTTTTACTTCGATTATCTTGTCATTTTTCTGGTCACTCATAGTTTTTCCTAGTCTCTCCTTTGTCTTACTGGCGAAGTCTCGGGTCGAGTGCATCACGCAGTCC
>CAVFYJ010000130.1:0-7445 GCA_963626545.1 Acetatifactor sp.
CGGCGCTTTCATCTCGGTCATTGAATGGCCGAGGATTCCCGCGCCAGATTCCTAATTATTCCGATTTCTTTTCTGGCTCCGCTGCCTCTGCCGCAGGTGTCTTTGCATCGCGCTCCTCCAAAAACTCAAGCATCTGCTTGTACTCACTCTGCGTTGCCGATGGGAACGGTGCATTTTTCTTGTTCATCGCAACATTTGCCGCAGACTTCTTGATTGGCTGAATGGTTCCAGCACCACCTACGCAGCCGCCCGGACACGCCATACCTTCAAGCAGATAACCGTTGTATTTTCCAGCTTTTGCCATCTGCATCATCTTACGACACTCATCGAGTCCCTGTGCGCAAACCACGTTGACCTCACGGTCTGGATCGATCTGGTGAATTGCATTGACAACGGCATTGGCAACACCGCCCGCAACGGCAAAGTTTCTTCCATCACCGCTAGCATGACGAAGCGGATCACCGCCCTGAATGTCATCGAAGGAAACACCCTTTGCCTCAAACATACCCATGACCTCCTCGAAGGTAAGGACAAAGTCGACATCACTGCGCACGCTTCTTCGGCTCGCCTCAAGCTTCTTTGCAGCACATGGTCCGATAAAGGCCACCTTACAGCCCGGATCTGCCTTCTTGATCATACGGCCGGTAAATACCATCGGTGTCAGCGCCATGGAGATGCAATTCGCATACTTTGGAAACTCCGTCTTTGCCATAACAGACCAGGACGGACAGCAAGAGGTTCCCATAAATGGAATCTTTTCTGGCACTTCCTCAAGGAAATCCTTTGCCTCCTGAATCGTACAAAGATCGGCTCCAGCCGCAACCTCTACGACATCGGCAAAGCCAAGTTCCTTCATGGCGGCACGGAAACGCTCTGGTGTCAGCTTCGGTCCAAACTGTCCGATAAATGCCGGTGCAACGGCCGCATACACTCTTGTGCCAGCCTTCATTGCAAGGATGGTCTGGAAAATCTGTCCCTTATCGGCAATGGCACCAAATGGGCAGTTTACGAGACACATACCGCAGGATACGCACTTGTCGTAGTTAATATCGGCTCTGCCGTACTCATCGCTGTGAATTGCATGCATACCACAGGCCTTTGCGCACGGACGCTCCATCTTGACGATTGCACCATACGGACAGGCATCGCGGCAGCGTCCACAGTTGATACACTTCTCCGGATCAATCTTGGATTTTCCACCCTGCTTGACAACAACGGCTCCCTTCGGGCAGACCTCCTCACACGGATGTGCGGTACAGCCCTGGCACATGTTGGTGACAACGGTCTGATTGTCCAGACACTTGTGGCAGGCAAACTTGATGATATTAATCAGCGGTGGCTCATAGTAGCGCTCTGTGATGGCACTCTCATTTACACCATCTGCTACCGGCGCATGTTCGGCAAGGGTACGGTTTGGCAGACCAATCGCGAGTCTTAAACGCTCACCAACAATGGCGCGCTCCGTAAATACACTCTCACGAAAGCTGGCCAGCTCTCCTGGTACAATCTTATATGGAAGCTCCTCCAGACGGGAATAATCGCCGCCTTCGTAAGCAAGTCTTGCTACTTCGGTGAAAATTTTTTCACGCATATCTGTTACATCGGTGTGAATTCCTCTGACGCTCATTGCATCCTCCTTTTTCTTTGCCTTTTCTGAATCGTTACTTTGACCTTTTCTTAATTTATTCACGTTTTCAGTATACCCGATCAATGCATTAAATTCAAGAAAAAAACGAGTGCGCTTGTAAATACAGTCGTTTGGTGCTATACTTACCTTATATAAACGCAGCACTTGAAACCTGTCAGTTCAATTGCTGCTAAATACATTCTAAGAGAAAGGTTTGGGTATCTTTATGGCAAAAACATTATCCAAGCGTTATTCTGGTGTGCTTGCACACCCGACAAGCTTCCCGTCCCCATACGGAATCGGTGATTTCGGAAAAGGCGCTTACGACTTCATCAACTTCCTGACAGGAGCCGGTCAGAGCCTTTGGCAGATTCTGCCGCTCGGACACACAGGATACGGCGATTCCCCGTATCAGGCATTCTCCGCATTTGCAGGACAGCCACTTTTAATCAGCCCGGATGAGCTGGTTAAGGATGGTCTTCTCTACGGCGAGGACTTAAACGGTTATCCGCACTTTAACCCGGATCACATCTACTATGGCGATGTTATTCCGGCAAAGCTGCGCATCCTGCATCGCTCCTACGAGATCTTCAAGGACTCCGCAGATCTGTGTATGCTCAAGGAGTTCGATGTGTTCTGTGAGCAGGAAAAGGATTGGCTGGACGATTATGCACTGTTCATGGCAGGAAAGGATGCACACGGCGGCGCATGCTGGTTGGAGTGGGAAGATGACCTGCGTGACCCAGATGAGGATATCAAGGCTGCTTGGCGCGAGCGTCTGTCTGATTCCATCGGCTACTACAAGTACATTCAGTTTATCTTCTTCCGTCAGTGGAATTCTTTACGCGATTATGCACATGTAAATGGCATCAAGATCGTTGGTGATATCCCGATCTTCGTTGCACTTGACAGTGCCGATGTATGGGCAAACCGTGAACTGTTCCAGCTCGAAAAGGACGGCTACCCAACCGTAGTTGCCGGAGTTCCGCCGGATTATTTCTCTGCCACCGGACAGCTCTGGGGCAATCCGCTGTATGACTGGGATTATCACAAAAAGACTCGCTATGACTGGTGGATGCGCCGTATCAAGGGCCAGTTAAGCATGGTTGACTACATCCGTATCGACCACTTCCGCGGCTTTGAGCAGTATTATGCAATCCCATACGGTGAGGAAACTGCAATGCATGGAAAGTGGAAGAAGGGACCAAATGAGGATCTGTTCCTTCGTATGCAGGAGGTATTCGGCAAGGATCTTCCGATCTGGGCTGAGGACCTTGGCATCATCACTCCGCCGGTTGAAAAGTTAAGAGATGATTTTAACCTGCCGGGTATGAAGGTATTACAGTTTGCATTTGGCAATCCGGCCGACAATGATATTCTGCCGCACCGCTTCACTACTGAAAACTGCATTTGCTACACCGGAACACACGACAACGACACGACTATGGGCTGGTATCAGTCTCTGAAGCCGTCCTTACAGGATCGTGTACGCCGCTATTTAAACACCGACGGAAATATCATTCATTATGATATGATTCGTGCAGCAATGGGTTCCATCGCACGCTACTCCATTTATCCGGTTCAGGATCTTCTTGGATTCGGAAGCGACTGCCGTATGAATACCCCATCCGTTGCAAGCGGTAACTGGGCATTCCGTTTTCGCAAGGATCATCTGACTCCTGAGTTAGCAGCTAATCTTCGCAAGATGACCGAGCTGTTTGGCAGATGCGAGCCGCTTGAGCCACTTGAGGAGGAAGAAGGACCAGAAGGTTCTATCCAGCCGGGTGAGACTGCACCTGGACTTGCTCCGGAAGAATAATGAGGAATAAATCAGAATGATAAGAACCATACTTGTTTTACTTGTCGCCGTTCTCTACCTGGTAATCGGATGCATCCCGGCATTCGTCCTGTGGCTGATCGGCAAAATAAATCCCGATCTGAAAGATCGAGTGTCTATGCGCATGATTCAGTGGATTTTTGGCGTGCTTCTGGCACTTAGCGGAACAAAGGTAAAGGCCGAAGGTCTTGAAAATATTCCGAAAGACCGCGCCGTCCTCTACGTGGGCAATCACAGAAGCTACTTTGACATCATCGCCTCCTATCGCCTGCTTCCGGGCATCACCGGATATGTGGCAAAAAAGGAGATGGAAAAGGTGCCGCTTCTTCGCCTGTGGATGCGCTATATCCACTGTCTGTTCCTTGATCGAAGCAACGTAAAGGAAGGCTTAAAAACCATCCTTGCCGGTGCTGAAGAAATCAAAAACGGTCATTCCATGTGGATCTTCCCGGAGGGAACGAGAAACCGCGGCGACGAGGGTTCGCTGCTTGACTTTAAGGAGGGCAGCTTAAAGATGGCCGATAAGGCTGGCTGCCCGGTGATTCCGGTTGCAATCGCGCACTCTGCTGATGTTTTGGAAAATCATTTTCCATTTATTCATGCAGCGACCATCACGATTCGTTTCGGAGAACCGATTGACTTAAAGAGCCTTCCGCGCGAACAGAAAAAACTCGCTGGCTCCTACACCAGAACCCAGATTCAGGGAATGCTCGACGATATTCTCAAGAGTGCATGAAGCATCGAAAGAAGTATCTGAAGAAGTGTCTGAAACATCTGAAGCATCACGAAATGCTTTGTTCGGAATGGTTCGTATGTGGGAAAAGCCACATGCAAGCGCCGTTTTTATCGAAGCAATGTTTTCACAGCTACACAAAAGGTATACGTTATCGAGCTGCCAATAATCAAAACAAAACTTAAGAAGCTGGCTGGCTGCCTGTGCGGCCAGTCCTTTTTTTTGCCATTTTGGAAGCAATGCATAGCCTAGGTAATAGCCGTCCTCTTTGTATTCCAGCCCAATTCTTCCCATAAATTCATCGTGTTCATCTGCAAGCACCCACATGGCTGGTTCCTCGGACGGATACACGTAGCGGTGCTGACTCTCAATCCAGTCCTCCCAGTCAGAAAGAGACTCGGCACGCTTGCTTAATGGATACGCAAGAAACTGCTGCACCTGTTCATCCTCATAGAGTGCTGCAAAGCCTGCTGCATCCTTACGTGCTGCCTCGCGGATTTTCCAGAAAATATGAGGCGGCCGAATCAGCGTCCTCGGCAAATGAAAATACCGGCAATAGGCCAGCTCGACATATTCATCATCTACATCATCCCAATCTTCGGCTAAAAAAGAAATCCCGGACCAAGACTCGCCTGATCCGGGACTGCATATGCCGATGACAGGGCCATTCTTCTGAAAAAGACGGGTCTCTTCAGGCGAATCCGTAAGGAGTACCTTGTGGCCGTCTGCTGTCATTCTTATTTTCTGCATATTTTTTCACTCTTTTAATTATTTTAATCTACCGTTGATCTGATCTTTTCAGTTGCTACTGCTATTAGCACTTCTCTGGCTCTGGATATTCCTCACCAAAGGTCTCAACAGTAACTTTCTTCATGCGCTGTGTCTCAAGCGGTCTGTCGTTGTAGTTGGTTGGAACTGCTGCGATTGCATTTACAACGTCCATACCCTCTGTTACCTTACCAAATGCTGCGTATGCACCATCTAAGTGCGGAGCTGCCTGATGCATGATGAAGAACTGGCTGCCTGCGCTGTTTGGCATCATGGTTCTTGCCATGGAAAGTACACCCGGCTCATGCTTTAAGTCGTTCTTGAAGCCGTTCTGAGTGAACTCACCCTTGATGCTGTAGCCTGGGCCACCCATACCGGTGCCATCCGGATCTCCACCCTGCAGCATAAAGCCGCTGATAACACGGTGGAAGATTACGCCGTCATAGAAGCCCTTCTTTACGAGGCTGATGAAGTTGTTTACCGTGTTCGGGGCAACCTGCGGATACAGTTCTGCCTTGATCACGCTACCATTTTCCATTTCGATTGTAACTACTGGATTCTGTGCCATTTTAATAACCAAACCTTTCTTTGCCGCACATATTTACGTGTGCGGACGTAAATTTGTCTCTAAGCTGAAAAAGACATAACAGCGAACTGTTATGTCTTTTGCTTTTAATCTCACTACCTAATACGATATTGCATTTATGAATATAAAGAATAGGTACATGGTATAATTGAAATTAATCGCGGCGGTCTGTTTCAATTACAGCTTTGTAACGTTAACAGCCTGCGGTCCCTTAGCTCCGTCGATTACATCGAACTCTACAGAAGCGCCCTCGTCAAGAGACTTGAAACCTTCCATGTTCAGTCCGGAGTAGTGTACGAATACATCCTTACCAGACTCATCAGAAATGAAACCATAACCCTTCTGATTGTTGAACCACTTAACTGTACCCTTCATGGTGATACCTCCAAAAAATAAATTGAGACGTAGCATTTTCACTAACGCCAACACGGTTAGCATAACACATTGCCCCTTCATTGTCAATGAATTCCTAAAAAAATAATGAAGTATAAACAGCTTATATTGACACGATTTTTCATCTCTGATATAGTTAAATTTATACGCTTCTGTGTTGAAAACAGAGGCCTTTAAGGAGGAAACAATATGTAATTAAATTTGTTGACAATAATGTTTTTATGTGTTTAAATATCCTCAAAGGAGGGATTCTATGAACACATCAAACATTAAAAATTACAAACCAAAAGAGTTTGCAGAGCTATTGGGTGTTTCGGTTAAGACCTTGCAGCGATGGGATCGAGAAGGAACACTTACAGCAAATCGTACACCAACCAATAGGCGTTATTATACTTATAAGCAGTATCTTAAATTTAAAGGAATAACAGAAAATGATACACGCAAAGTTGTTCTTTATGCTAGAGTATCTACAAAGAATCAAAAGGATGATTTACAAAATCAAACCGTATTTTTGCGACAGTTTTGCAATGCAAGAGGTATGATTGTAGATCAATGCATAGAAGAGTATGGAAGTGGCATTAATTACAACCGCAAGAAATGGAATGAATTATTGGATGAGGTGATGGAACAAAAAATCAAAACAATTGTCATAACACATAGAGATCGTTTCGTTCGCTTTGGATATGATTGGTTTGAAAAATTCTGTACAAAATTTAATACAACGATTGTGGTAGTAAATAATGAATCATTGTCACCACAGGAGGAACTTGTACAGGATATTGTTTCCATTCTTCATGTATTTTCTGGTAGATTGTATGGACTTCGTAAGTATAAAAAGCAAATAGAAGGAGATGAAATGATTGCTAAAGAGCTTCAAGACGGAAATCAATCCCACAGCGGAACAGAGGACGAAGATCAATAAGACAATTGGAACCTGTCGATATTTATATAATTTTTATCTTTCTTATAACTTAAAACGTTATGAGCAGGGAGAAAAATTTATGAGTGGAAAGTCCTTTAGTGTGTGGCTGAATAATGAATATCTGCCAACACATCCCGAATATTCATGGATAAAGGAAGTCAGCTCAAAAGCAGTGAAACATGCGATTGAATGTGGGTGTACTGCATTTACAAGATTTTTTAAGCATCAGAGTGGATTTCCCAATTTCAAAAAGAAAGACATCTCAGATGTAAAGATGTATTTTGTAAAGAACAATCCGAAGGACTGCTTTTGTGAGCGGCATCGAATTAACATTCCAACACTTGGCTGGGTGAGGCTAAAGGAAAAGGGATATCTGCCAACAACGAAAGATGGCTGGCGGATTCGAAGCGGAGCTGTTTCAAGGAAAGCAGGAAGATACTATGTGTCGGTTTTGGTGGATATTCCAGATTTGCCAGTCGAGCAGAAAAAAGCTCAAGCAGAAGGAATCGGAATTGATCTTGGATTAAAAGAATTTGCTGTTCTTTCAAATGGTAAAATTTATAAAAATATCAACAAAAC
>CAVFYJ010000131.1:0-7145 GCA_963626545.1 Acetatifactor sp.
CTGCTACTTCATCGAGCGCACGGCTTACGGCAAGTGCGGCAACGAGTGTCAGCATAGAGGCATTTTCTGGCTGAATCTGCGGACGAAGCAAAATGGAGAAGGCAAGTGCACTTCCCTTTGGTGTCTCCCAATGGCGACCAAGGCGACCCTTTCCTGCCTCCTGCGCATTTGCGACCGCAACGGTTCCGTGCGGTGCGCCCTGCTCTCCGGCAAGCTTTAATCTGGTGTTGGTGGAATCGGTGATATCATAGGCGTAAAGCTCTTTGCCAAGCCATTTCGTATGAATACGGCTCGCACAGCTTTCTTTCGTCAAAATATCTGGCTCATGCTTTAAACGGTAGCCCTTATTTCGCACCGCCTCGATTTCGTATCCATCCTCCTCGAGACTCTTCATGACCTTCCAGACTGCGGTTCTTGAAACGTTCAGTTGTTCGGATAGCTCTTGCCCAGATAAAAACTCTTCTGTATTCTGCAAAAGCTCTAATAATCTTTGTTTCACAGACTGCCTCCCAAAATTGTAAGTATGCTTGCCGTCAGACAGCTGACCATGAGCGTGGCGCCGACCAGATACAGGATGCCTCCTGCAAGATGACCTTTGCCCTCACCCACGGTTCGGATGCCTCTGGCTAAAAACAAAAGCGCTGCCGCCCCAAACGCGATAATAAAGAAGTATTCATAATGCTTCCAGTCCAGCACCAGAATCACGGCTGATATGACAATCAAAAGCGACATCAAAATCTCCGTGATTTCCAGGCCCCATCTTTTGCGTCTGTGCTTCATAGCTGCCTCCGATTAAATGGTGGCTGCGATGACAGCCTTGATCGTATGCATACGGTTCTCTGCCTCATCGAATACGATGGACTGGCTGCTCTCAAATACCTCGTCGGTTACTTCCATCTCGCTTAAGCCAAACTTCTCGGAGATTTCTCTTCCGACGCCGGTGTTCAGATCGTGGAAAGCTGGGAGACAATGCATGAATACAGCACCCTCTGCCGCATTGTCCATTGCTGCCTTATTTACCTGATATGGAAGCAGATCGTGAATACGCTCCTCCCATACAGCTGCTGGCTCGCCCATGGATACCCATACGTCGGTGTAAATTACATCTGCACCTGTGGTTCCTGCCTTCACATCATCGGTCAGTGTAACGGAACCGCCGCTCTCCTTTGCGAATGCACGGCACTGCTCAACCAGTTTTTCATCTGGGAAATATTTCTTGTTGGTGCATGCAGTGAAATGAAGTCCCATCTTGCTGCATGCTACCATTAAGGAATTGCCCATGTTGTATCTTGCATCACCCATGTAGGTAAAGTGAATGCCCTTCAGATGGCCGAAATGCTCACGGATGGTCAAAAGATCAGCAAGCATCTGGGTCGGATGAAATTCATTTGTCAGACCATTCCAAACCGGTACCGAAGAATACTTTGCAAGCTCCTCCACGATATCCTGTCCGTAGCCACGATACTCGATACCATCATACATGCGGCTTAATACTCTTGCGGTGTCGGCAATGCTCTCTTTCTTTCCGATCTGAGAACCGGACGGATCCAGATAAGTTACGCCAATGCCAAGATCATACGCAGCAACCTCAAAGGAGCAGCGGGTTCTTGTGCTGGTCTTCTCAAAAATCAGCGCAATATTCTTTCCATGAAAGGTGTCCATTGGGATGCCTTTTTTCTTCTTATCCTTTAACTCGGCTGCCAAATCAAGCAGATAGGTGATCTCCTCTGGTGTATAGTCAAGCAGCTTTAAAAAATCTTTTCCTTTTAAATTCATCACAACCCTCATTTCTGCTGCCACGGCAGCGCTGCCTTTTTTCGCTCAAAGACAGAAATTTCCAGAACCTTTGACCCTGGTATCAACAGTATAAATTTTCAAAACATAATTGTCAAGAAAAAAGGATAGATTGTATCAACGCAAACATTGGAGATTTTATGAGACAAAATCACTTTTTCCGAAGATACCATAGCGGTCGGTCCCGCTCTTTCGTGGCGGGTACGCTCTCCCTTACGACCTCTGGGCTTTTGTGCCGTCTGCTTGGCTTTGCCATTCGCATTTTTCTTTCCCGCACCGTCGGCGAGGAGGGAATGGGCCTTTTGCAGCTGTCGCTTGTCGTGTTTGGCATTGGTGTCTCGCTGTGCGCTATGGGAATTCAGAGCGCCCTTTCCAAGCTTGCCGCAGACTATGCGCAAAAATCCCCCGGACAGGAGACGTTTCTTCTTCGCAGCGCATTGATGCTCGCGCTCTTTTTGGCCGTACTCACCGGTAGTCTATTCTTTTTTGGCGCTGATGTTATCGCAGGGCGCTTCCTACAGGAAATGCGCTGTGCGCCGCTCATTCGCATGTTTTCCTTTGCTCTTCCATTTTGCTGCATCCACGCCTGTTACAATGGCTTTTTCTACGCAAACAGCCAGACAAGAGAGCCTGCACTGTCGCAATTAGCCGAACAGCTCACGCGCGCTTGCACGCTGCTTGTCATCTGGCTGATTAAAATGGGACAATCACAGACAATCGTGCTGACTGACGTGGTATTTGCTGCCATTTTAAGCGAAGCCTCTGCCGCCTTTTTTGTCTGGTGCAGCCGTCTTCAAACCAAAAAGCCAAAACAAAAGCGTCTTGTCTCCTATCCCACGCTCATCCGTGAGCTTACGCTGACAGCCTCCCCAATCTGCGCAAATCGCCTAAGCCAGACCTTTGTGACCGCAATCGAAAGCATGATGATCCCCATCTGCCTGCGCCGATTTGGTCTGTCCGATTCAGAGGCACTTTCCCTTTTTGGTGTCCTGACAGCGATGGCAATGCCCTTTATTCTATTTCCGTCTATTCTGACAGGCTCGATGGCGGTACTGTTATTGCCAAAGGTGGCCTCTGCCCACACCGCAAAAAGCCGCGAGAAGCTTTTGTATTACAGCCGCTCTTCGATTCTATTTTCTCTCGGACTTGGCTGCGCTTGCACGGCCTTTTTCTATCTTGCTGGACCGTTTCTTGGCAATCTATTTTTCCATAGTCCGACGGCTGGATTGTACATTCAAAAACTCGCTCTTTTATGTCCGTTTCTCTATCTTGGAATCACCTGCGGCAGTATTTTAAATGGACTTGGAAAATCAGGTGCCGTCCTTGTCCATACGCTGCTTTCTTTTGCGCTTCGCATCGGCGGCGCTGTTCTCTTGATTCCGATTGGCGGCATCGGCGGCTATTTACTTGGTCTTTTGACCTCGGATCTGTTACTCTGCACGCTTCACCTTTCCTCCATCCGAAGGGCGCTTGCCACAATGGATGCCTCTGATGAAACAGTCCATTCTAAGGGAAACGAGAATCCTCATGCATCAATCTAACACTAATTTTCCGTTTACCACATGGTAATCACGATAGCGATGACGAAGCAGCTTTTTTCTCATATACACAAACGTGTACACTTCTCCCTTTACAGCGGTCATCTTTAACAGATATTCCAAAAGAAAACGTGTCTCATCATTCATTACATAATTTTCTTTTGCATGTGCGTAATACTCCCATGCGCTGCGGCTAGTGTACTTGTCCTTCTGGTAGTTACGGCTTGCGCTGATTCGGTCAATGACCATCTCTGCAACAAAGCGCTTTGGCATCTTCGCGCCGATAAAACCGTCCGCCGGATTTACCGCATAATCAATCCAGTACTCAAAATGGTGACGGTTGCGCCCCTTGTGGTGCAGCCAACCCTGCGAGTAGCCCTTTTCTTCCTTCTCGCGATTGATCGGGCTTCGCTTTCCGCCCTCATAATATTTTACCCCGGCTAAAAACTCAACCGGCGCATATTTGGACAGGTCGTGCATCAGTCCCTGATAAACCAAACCGACTCGAATACAGTCTCTTGTGACCAGCCACTTGTGATGATTGATCGTATGAAGATGTCCCAAAAATTGTTTTATCATTTCTTGCTCCTCTCAACAATAGTTACAATACCTTTACAACTCTACCTCAAATCCGTTGTAAATCTCTCCAACAAACGCAAAAATTAGATAAAAATCTTTGGTTTGTCCATTTTTCCGTAAAAAAATCACGAAAACGTTTTCGTTTCCTCTTGATTTTTTATTTTGTTTCTACTATACTGAACATAACAGGGTTTCCCCGACCGAAAATTTTGGATAACCCGAAGAAAAGGAGGTTGCTATGAAGTACGGTTATTTTGATGACAGCTCCAGAGAGTATGTCATTACCACCCCAAAGACTCCTCTGCCGTGGATCAACTATCTTGGCTGCGAGGATTTCTTTTCTATCAAGTCTAACACCTGCGGAGGCTACTGCTTCTATAAGGATGCAAAGCTTCTGCGCCTTACACGTTATCGCTACAACAATGTTCCGTTTGATGACGGCGGCCATTACTTCTACATAAAGGACGGCGAAACCGTCTGGAATCCAGGCTGGCAGCCAGTACAGACTGAGCTAGACAGCTATGAGTGCCGTCACGGTATGGGCTACAGCATTTTTACTGGTAAGAAAAATGGCCTGAAGGCTCAGGTTACGTCTTTCGTTCCGATGGGCTACACCTGTGAGGTCAACAAATTAACTTTAACCAATGAGTCCGATACTGTCAAGAATTTTTCCGTATTTTCTTACGTGGAGTTCTGTCTGTGGAACGCAATGGATGATATGACAAACTTCCAGAGAAACTTCAGTACCGGTGAAGTTGAGGTTATGGGTTCTGTGATCATCCATAAGACCGAGTACCGTGAGCGCCGCAAGCATTACGCAATCTTTGGTGTTAATGCTCCAGTAGATGGCTTTGATACCGACCGCGACAGCTTCCTTGGTGCATACCGCGGCTACCACAATCCGCAGGTTGTTGAGGAAGGCAAGTCCAGAAATTCTATGGCTAGTGGCTGGGCACCGATCGGAAGTCATCAGATCAATGTTTCCTTACAGCCAGGCGAGACCAAGACCTACATTTACGTACTTGGCTACTGTGAGAATCCGGCTGACCAGAAATGGGAGTCCCAGGGCGTTGTAAACAAGGCGCCAGCAAAGGCTCTGATGAACGCATTTGCTACCGAGGCGCAGGCAGATGCCGCCCTCGATCACTTAAAGGAATACTGGAGCGGACTGCTTGGCAAGTTCCATGTTGAATCCGATTACACCGAAATGAATCGTATGGTTAACGTATGGAATCAGTATCAGTGTATGGTTACCTTTAACATGTCCCGTTCTGCTTCCTATTTCGAGTCTGGTATCGGCCGTGGAATGGGCTTCCGTGATTCCTGTCAGGATCTATTCGGTTTCGTTCACCTGATTCCAGAAAAGGCAAGACAGCGTATCATTGATATCGCATCCACCCAGATGGAGGACGGAAGTGCTTACCATCAGTACCAGCCACTCACAAAGCGCGGCAATTCCGATATCGGAAGCGGCTTTAACGATGACCCGCTGTGGCTGATCGCTGCAGTAGCAGCTTACATTAAGGAAACCGGTGACTACTCCATCCTTGACGAATCTGTTCCATTTGATAACAAGGAAGAGACCGCAGTTCCGTTAATGGAGCATCTGCGCCGTTCCTTCAACTTTACCGTTACCCACCGCGGACCACACAAACTGCCGTTAATCGGACGTGCTGACTGGAACGATTGTCTGAACTTAAACTGCTTCTCTTCCGAGCCGGGTGAATCTTTCCAGACAAGTGGACCTTCCGAGGGACCAGTTGCCGAGTCTGTCTTCATCGCAGGTATGTTCGTAAAGTACGGAAAAGAATATGCAGAGCTTTGCCGCAGACAGGGCTTGACACAGGAAGCTGCTGACGCTGACGCACAGGTAGCTGATATGTATCAGACCATCCTGACCGCAGGCTGGGACGGCGAATGGTTTGTCCGCGCTTACGATGCTTACGAGAACAAGGTTGGTTCCCACGAGTGCGAAGACGGCCAGATCTTCATCGAGCCACAGGGCTTCTGTGTACTCGCTGGTGTTGGTATCAAGGAAGGACACGCGGAAAAGGCACTTGCCAGCGTAGAAAAGATTCTCGATACCAAATACGGCATCGTTCTCTTACAGCCAGCCTACAAGGATTATCATCTTGAGCTTGGTGAAGTTTCCTCTTATCCGCCGGGATATAAGGAGAATGCTGGTATCTTCTGCCACAACAATCCATGGATTTCCATCGCTGAGACCTGTGTTGGTCACGGAAACCGTGCATTTGATGTATACCGTAAGATTTGCCCAGCTTACATCGAAGGCATCAGCGAGATTCACCGCACCGAGCCATATGTATACTCCCAGATGATCGCTGGTAAGGATGCAAAGAACTTTGGTGAGGCAAAGAACAGCTGGTTAACTGGAACGGCTGCATGGACCTTCTTAAACGTTTCTCAGGCAATCCTTGGTATCCAGCCAGATTACGATGGACTGACCGTTGATCCGTGTATCCCATCCGAGCTTTCCGGCTTTACCATTACTAGAAAGTTCCGCGATGTCACCTATACCATCGAGGTTCAGAATCCGAACAAGAGCCAGAAGGGTATCTCCAAGCTGATCGTTGACGGTGTTACCGTTGATGGCAACCAGATTCCTTACGATGCTTCCAAGAAGCAGGTTCATGTGGTTGCAGTATTAGATTAAATTGTTAATTTTTCTTTGAGGGCAACGATCTACAAGATGCGAAACTAATTATTAAATGCGAATACGCATAACAAAAAGCCTCCTTGAATACATGTTAGTAAACATGTTCAAAGAGGCTTTTTCATGCGCTCAAAACTCATTCCAGTGGTTCGCACGCTTCTTCTTTCATTTCTGATTAGTATCCTTGTTCTCTGCCTGACGGCACTTTTAATGTGGAAGCTATCACTATCGGACGGACAGGTAAAGACAGCACTGTATCTGTCCTATCTTCTCTCCTGCCTATTCGGTGGCTTCTGCTTTGGACGCATCTTCCCCAAAAGGCGCATCCTCTGGGGACTCGGCTTTGGAATCGGGTACTTTCTGCTCCTCGCACTTATCTGCGTGATTGTTGCCAAGGGGGCACTGTCGTACCCCGCTTTTCTTGTTCTCGGACTATGCTGCCTCGGCGGATGCGCAGGAGCTTTTTTCAGCTAACACCGTAACCTTCCGTGACACCAATTACAGCCGTCAATAACTCGGTCATAGAATGGCCGAGCATGCAAAGTTTTCCTTGAATGCCG
>CAVFYJ010000132.1:0-6987 GCA_963626545.1 Acetatifactor sp.
CCTGTAGATGCAGGTCAGCTGACCCTAGAGTGCTTGCGCTATATGTATCGCATGCTGTTTGTTCTCTTTATTGAATCCAGACCAGAACTTGGCTATGCACCGATTAAGGTACAGAGCTATTCTTTAGGTTATTCGTTGCAAAGCCTTCGTGATATTGCGGATAACATTCGTGATGATGTGAATGAGGTCGGTGAGGGTTACTATCTCCATGAGACACTGGCAAAGCTCTATGATCTGATTTATAATGGCTATCCGAAGACAGAAGAGGAGCTAAAAAAAGCGACAGGCTCTGATAGCTTGCATGATATGTTCCTGATCGCTCCGCTGAAGGCACATATCTTTGATCCAGATTATACCAAGATGATTACGGTGGCAAAACTGCGTAACAGCTGTATGCTGCGTATCATTGATTTGATGAGTCTGACAAGGGCTACAGGCAAAAAGAATGATCGCCGTGGCCGTATTTCTTATGCAAATCTGGGTATCAACCAGATGGGCGCGGTATACGAGGCGCTATTATCGTATCGTGGATTTATTGCAGAACATGATCTTTATGAAGTAAAGAGAGCTGGTGACAGCTTCAATGAACTGGATGTTGGCTATTTTGTATCAGAATCTGAATTGGATCAATATACCGAAGATGAGCGTGTTCGTTACGAACATGGTGAGAAAAAGGGCAAACTTCGTATGTATGAAAAAGGCACTTTTATTTACCGTCTGGCAGGTAGAGAGCGTGAGAAATCAGCGTCTTACTATACACCAGAGGTTTTGACAAAGTGTCTGGTAAAGTACGCCTTAAAAGAACTACTAAAAGATAAAACAGCGGATGAAATTCTACATTTGACAGTGTGCGAGCCTGCTATGGGTAGTGCAGCATTCTTGAATGAAGCAATCAACCAGCTGGCAGAGGCTTATATTTCTCGCAAGGAAAAAGAAACTGGCGAGATCATCAGCTATGAAAAGCGATTTAATGAGTTACAGAAGGTCAAGATGTTCATTGCTGACCGTAATGTTTATGGTATTGATTTGAACCCTGTTGCAGTTGAATTGGCAGAGGTATCGCTGTGGTTGAATACTATTTATGAAGGTGGATTTGTGCCGTGGTTTGGCACTCAGCTGGTGAATGGAAACTCACTGATCGGTGCAAGGAGGCAGGTGTACCGCATTGAAAATGCGCAAGCTACATCGAAAGGAATACGATGGTATGAGATGGAACCAGAAAGAGTTCCACTGGGAAAGAAGCGAATGCCTAAAAAGCAGATTTATCATTTTCTGCTTGGTGATCCTGGAATGTGCAGCTACTCTGATAAGGTTATCAAGTCTTTGGAACCGGAAAATATTAAGAAGATGGCAAAGTGGAACAAGAAGTTCACCGAGCCTATCACAGATGATGAAAGTGCCACTTTGCTGAGACTCTCTGCGGCAATTGATGAGCTGTGGGAAGCACAAATTGAATTGAGAAAAGAAGTTGGTGCGAACACACAGGATTCATTGTCTGTTTTTGGGCATATTGATGATGCTGTAGATTCCCATACAACAATCCGCCAGAAAGACAAAATCTTTAGCGAACTTTATAAAAGTGAACATATGAGAAATGCAGGCCCATATGCAAGACTGAAGTTTGCAATGGACTACTGGTGCGCGTTGTGGTTTTGGCCGATTGATAAAGCAGATTTGCTTCCTAGCAGAAGCGAGTTTCTGTTTGACATGTCTTTGATTCTTGAGGGAACTACGCAGTCCGTTGTAGTAACAGATGTTGAGACAGATAGAAAACAGGTGAAAGGGCAGCTTTCTTTGTTCCCAACAGAAATGCAACAGTTGGAATTTAAGATTTTGGATCAGTATGACGGTATGGGATTAGTAGATATTCCAGCTTTACGCAAGCAAGAACCTCGATTGGATTTAGCTGCACGTATTGCAGAACAGAATAAGTTTATGCATTGGGAATTGGAGTTTGCTGATCTGTTTGCAGAGCGTGGTGGATTCGACTTGATTATTGGTAATCCGCCGTGGATAAGACTTGAATGGAATGAACAGAATGTATTAGCAGATAAAAATCCATTATTTGCAATAAAAAAGAATTATAAAGTCGAATAACATAGAAGTAACACATTGAAACGCCAAGACGTATGTGAGCTTTATTTTTCGGAATATGAAACGATTACTGGACAACAAGCATTTTTAAACGCAACAACCAATTATGCATTGCTTGTAGGGATGAAGGCGAATTTATATAAGTGCTTTTTACCGCAAGCATGGTCTTATGGAAACGAAGAGAGTATTAGTGCTTATGTGCATCCAGATGGTGTATATGATGACCCTAAAGGAGGTATTCTTAGAGAACAGATATATGCGCGACTTAGAAAACATTATCAATTTACGAATGAGTTAAAGTTATTTCTTGAAGTGGACCATCATACAGGATTTAGTTTGAACATTTATGGAAATAAAATGGTATACGAATTTGAAATGGTATCAAATTTGTTTACTCCAGCCACGATTGATCAATGTTATGATGATATGGTAGAAGATGAATTGCCAGGACTCAAAGATGAAACTGGCAATTGGAATACAAAAGGTCATCCTGGAAGAATAGTTAAAGTAAAAAAGAAAGAATTAACTTTGTTTGCTAAATTATTTGATGGAACCGATAATTGGAAGCAGGCAAAGTTACCTATAATTCAAGGGCAGATTCTTGTCGATGTTTTAGGCAGATTTGCTAGACAGGAAAGAAGAATCGGAGATTTAGGAAATTCTGTTTTTCCGACCCAGATGTGGAATGAAACTAATTCAAAGAAAGAGGGGTTCATTACTTCAACACTGCTTTACCCAGAAAATGCAAAGGATATGATTCTTTCTGGCCCCAATATTGGAGTTGCAAATTCATGTTTTAAGGTTGCTAGAAGGGAGTGTATTCAAAATAGTGATTATGATGTTGTGGATGCACTGTTTATTCCAGAGGATTATAGACAAAAATGCAAATATACAATATCTTGTGATGAAGATACGAGAAATCAGCAAATTCCAAGTACTTCTTGGGGAGCGAGATATGATCAAGGATATCGTCTTGTAATGAGAAGAATGCTTAATCAGAGTGGTGAAAGGACATTAGTAAGTACAGTTATTCCACCTTATACAGGACATATTCACATGCTTTTTGGATTGGCATTTCAAAACGAAACTTGGATTCCTACAATAGGAGCTTCATTTGCATCAGTTCCATATGATTTTTTTATTAAATCAACAGGAAAGAGTGATATACTTTTTGATTTAGCTGCAAAATTGCCAATTCTTACTTCAAAATATATGGATGAAGCAATTTGTAGATATTTGATGCTGGTTTGTATATCAACGGATTACAAAGCGTTTTGGGCAAAACAATGGAAATCATATTATGTAGGTTACAAGTGGAGCTGTGATAATATTCGTTTGGATCCATATAAATTTAGAAATTTGACAGGAAAGTGGAACTATGAGACGGCTGTTCGAGAGGACTTTGAAAGGCATCAAGCATTGGTGGAAATTGACGTACTGACAGCGATGGCACTTGGCATGACCTTACAGCAACTGAAAACGATTTATCGTATTCAGTTCCCGGTATTGCAGAGTTATGAAGCAGACACTTGGTACGATGCTAATGGCCGTATCACCTTTACCAATAACCGTAGTCTTACTGGTGTGGGATTTAGTCGTCCTGAGTGGGAAAATGCAGGTGCTGTTCAGCCGGTACGTCGTAGTGATGCACCATGGGATGGTGTAATGAAACATGCTCCAGCAGGTTATGTCTTTGCGCGTACCATCATGGACGATACCATGCCTGGTGGTCCTGTTGAGCGTACCATTGAGTATGTCGCGCCATTTGATCGTTGTGACCGTGAGCAGGATTATGAGACAGCATGGAAATTCTTTGAAAAGAAATATAGGAACGATAAATAACCAAATTTTATCTGTGAGGTTTTAATTCAGGTAGAGAGATTGCTTGAATTAAAATCTCTGATACATATTAAGAAACTTGACTACTTGGACATAGCGCACCGATTGAGGTGTTATATGTTCAGTGTGCTTAGAAAGGAGCTGTATGTACGATTTATCATCAAAATTCAATACTTTTTACACTTCGTATGTTGTTTTGCCGCAAAGTGAGCAAAATAGTCTTTATGACAAAAAGAATTTGAATTTGCAACGTCTAAAGAATGGTTTGAAGGAATATAACGATGAGTATAAAACGTCATATTCAGTAGCTGAAGATTGTGTTCAAGGTAGCGTGGCAATGTCCACAGTCGTTCAGAACGAAGACTCTGATTACGATATAGATGTTGCTGTTGTGTTTAATAAATCAGTTTTGGGTGATAAAGGTGCCCAGGCTACCAGAAATATGGTTGCTAATGCTTTGCGTCGGAAAACGAAGCAATTTAATGCGGAACCTGAAGTAAAAACTAGCTGTGTTCGCGTGAAATATGCCGATGGATATCATATTGACTTTGCTATTTACAGGCGTTCTTATGATTATATCAACGAGGAGTGGATTTATGAGCATTCTGGTTCTGAATGGTCATCAAGAGAGTTAAGAGGATTGACAGATTGGTTCAAAACTCAGAATGACAACTCAGACGGAAAGTTGAGAAAAGTAATTCGTCTATCTAAGATGTTCTGTAAATCAAGATCTTCATGGAAAAATATGCCGAGCGGTTTGTTACAAACGGTTTTATGTGATGAAAAACTTCAGAAGTCTTATGATCGTATTGACGAGTTATTTTATTATACTATGAAAGAAATCGTCAATCGAATCGAAAATAGTACATCAGTGGTTGCTCCGGTCGATAATGGCAGAGATTTAACTCCAAGGCAAAGTGATAAGCAGAAGATGATAAATTGGAAGAATCGATTAAAGAGTAAACTTGCCGACTTGGATGTTCTTTTTAGCGAGGACTGCACTCAAACGGATGCTATTCAAGCATGGTATGGTTTCTTTAATCATGAGTTCTGGAATGAAAGCACGACAAAATCTGAGTATAACACATTGCAACCGTTCAAGAAGTCAGTATGCACCTTTGTTGATAACGAGCAATTTATTGAAGATATGTTCCCTGTCAATTTAATGTATTCGTGTAAAATTTCGTGTCTTGTAAGTGGGAATGGTTGGCGGCCAACGCCAATTGGAGAATTTCTATCACTGCTCAAACGATATTTGCCGCATCGCTTTGAAATTCGTTGTACAATGGAGTATACAAATTGCCCATGGCCATACAAGATTTTTTGGAAGGTTAGAAATGTAGGCGTTGAGGCAGAAAAAAGAGATATGCTTCGTGGACAAATTTATGAGAAAGGAAAAACTATTGTGGAACATAGCAACTTTTTCGGTAAGCATTATATTGAATGCTATATAATTAAGGATGGCGTATGTGTTGCCAGAGATAGAGTTGATATACCGATTGGAAAGCATTCTGGTGATATGTCAAGAGATATTTCAAAAAACTTTTGACATGCTTTTCTGAAAAAAGGGTACACTTAATAAACATATATTCAAATTAGAATGTATGTTTGCTTAATCGCTATTAAATTCGGCGTCCAGTTTTTCACCGGTGTACAGTTGGTTTTTGACCAGCAAACCAAAAACGAGTCGTACGAATTTACGAGATGTAAGCGCGAGTGCTCTCTTGTGCTGATGTTTGGTGACTTCAGCATATTTTCTGGAATAAAATTCAGCATACTCAGGGATATGCCTTCTGACACTGTTGGCAGCTTCTCCGAGATAGTAACGAAGATAGGTGTTTCCGGCTTTTGAAACACGGTTGTCTTCTGAAACAAAATCACCAGAATCATTTTTCAACCATGTGAGACCTGCGTATTTCGCAAGCGCATCGGATGAATGAAATGCGGTTATATCACCTAGCTCGGATAAGATACCGGCTGCCCAAACAGGCCCGATACCCGGAATGGATTTAAGGATGGTAAAAGCGTTCGGGTTCATACCGTTGATGCATTTTTCGATTGCTTGATCGATCAGTTTGATCTCACGCTGATAGGTTTGAATGCAGTTGAACGAACTGGCTAAAGAAACATTCAGAGGTTCATACATGCATTTATCAAGGCGGTAAGAGTCTCTGGCAGCTTTTTTGAGAAGTTCAGAGGTTTTAGAAATATCTGAAATGCGGTTTCGGCTTTTATCAGCCAGAAACTCAAGCAGATCCTCTTCGGGAGAATCAATGATCTCTTGAAGAGATAGAAACTCTGTAAGTATCGCGGAGGATGTAGCCCCATAGATGTTGCTGAATGGTTGTCTGTCATCATCCAACAGCTGAAGTTCACTGAATTTTAAGTAAAGGTTGGATACCATATAGGTTTTCTCTCTAGTAATACATTCGGCAAGATGCAGGCGGTGTCTTGTAAGTCTCTTTAAAGCGAGATATTGGCTGCCGCGCCATGGTTCACATTTTTTGGTGCGCCCGACTCTTACGAAGTCAGAAATGAGAAAGGCATCCAAGTGGTCTGTTTTGTCCATGCCAACATAAGTTTTGCGATAGTTGGCGGTCATTTTTGGATTCAGACAGTATACATAGGGTTTATAGGGCATCAGTATTTCACAGGATGACAAAAAGTTAGCTATGTGAATGCTGTAAACAGATGTGGATTCCAGAGCCACAATAATGGTATTGAGTTGAGAATGCTTGAGCATACATTCGGCAATCTTTTGGGCAAGATCATCAGCACCAGGCTGATTGTTGTTGAATGAAGCATCAATATATTTGTTCTCATCAAAGTCCATGGCATAAACAACATTAGACTTTGAGCTTACATCAATACCGACGAACAAAGTGGACATAAAGTTGATCTTAATCATGCGATCACGCTCCTTTCCGATCTGGATTTGTGAAGCCTAAAGTAGAAGGTTCATCCTGTGTCGCATATGCTGACCGCAACCTCGCGTAATAAGCATTCATCCAGTCAGCATTTTTTGCTGGTGCTAACGGCTGGAGATGCAACTTC
>CAVFYJ010000133.1:0-6945 GCA_963626545.1 Acetatifactor sp.
ACCGAGATGAGTGCCGATATGGATCAGATTCATTATGTCATCGTGGGCATCGGAATCAATGTCCAGATGACCGATTTCCCAGAGGAAATTCAGGCAACTGCCACCTCCGTAAGACTTGTCACCGGAAAAGAAATTTTACGAAGCAGCATCCTTGCAAAGATTCTCGAGGAGTTTGAAGACTTGTACGAGCAATTTGTAAGCGTGCAGAGCTTAAAGAATCTAAAGGCCGAATATGAGAGCCGCCTCGCCAATAAAGACAATCGTGTCAACGTACTCGCACCGTCCGGCGCCTGGACAGGAACCAGCCTTGGAATCAGCGAAGACGGTGCACTCCTTGTACAGCGTGAAGACGGAAGTGTCGAGGCGGTCATCGCGGGAGAGGTATCCGTGAGGGGCATCTATGGGTATGTATAAATATGCATTTCGTAGAACTAGAAGAAAGCACAAAGAGGAATATAATGGAACAAAATGTAGTGCTCTGCGGAGCAAATTCATATGATCAGAAGTACTACCTGAATCAGGAATTTTCCGCGCTGCCGGAAGCCATCAAGCAGGAGCTTCAGATCATGTGTGTCTGGTTCACCGAGGACATCGGCGGTATCTTAACGCTCGAGTTTGAGCCAGACGGAACACTGGTCATGAAGACCACGGCAGACGATATGGATTACTATTATGATGAGATTGGTGCAGGCTTAAAGCTGCACCAGCTTCAGAAGCAAAAGCGTGAGCTAATGACATCACTTGAGCTGTACTATCGCGTCATGTTTCTGAATAAAACAGTAGAAGAGGCAGGAAAAGAAATTTTATGAGGATAGGAACAGTAGAAATTTCCCATCCTGTTGCGTTAGGACCGATGGCAGGGGTAACTGACCTGCCATTTCGTCGTCTCTGCAGGGAAATGGGCTGCGGTCTTTTGTATACCGAGATGGTCAGTGCAAAGGCATTGTCCTACCACAACAAAAATACAGAGCCGATCTTAGAGACCGAAGAGGGCGAGCATCCGCTTGCAGTGCAGCTCTTTGGCAGCGAGCCAGAACTTCTTGCTGAGATGGCAAAAAAGCTCGAGGAAGGATCATATGATATCATTGATTTAAATATGGGCTGTCCAGTTCCAAAGGTTGTCAACAACCACGAAGGTTCGGCGCTGATGAAGGATCCTGTGCTTGCTGGAAAAATCATCGAGGCGATGGCAAATACAGTCAAAAAGCCTGTGACCGTCAAGATTCGCCGCGGCTGGGATGAGACAAGTATAAATGCAGTCGAGATTGCAAGGATTGCACAGGAAAGCGGAGCGGCGGCAGTCGCTGTTCACGGACGAACCCGAAAGCAGTATTACAGTGGAACAGCAGATTGGGACATCATTCGTCAGGTAAAAGAGGCGGTAAAGATTCCTGTTATCGGAAATGGTGATATCACCGATACAGCGTCAGCAAAGAAAATGATGGAGGAGACTGGCTGTGACGGCATTATGATTGCGCGTGCGGCAAAGGGAAATCCGTGGATTTTCAGAGAATTAAAAGAAGCATTTGAGGGCAAACCAATCAGTCCAAGACCAACCTATAAAGAGGTCTGCGAGATGATTCTTCGCCACGCGAAAATGCAGATCGAGTATGTTGGTGAGCATATGGGCATTTTGCAGATGCGAAAGCAGGTCGCATGGTACACAGCAGGGTATCCGGGTTCCTCAAAACTTCGCCAGGAAGTCAATCAGGTAACAACTTACGAGGAGTTAAAAAGTCTGTTGACAAGGTTTGCTGTTTCCGATATAATGGTTTGAGCGACAGAAGCGTTTCTTGTCGTTTACTAATTTTAAACATTTAATTAATAATATTATGAGCCTGAAGGCAGGCCGTAGAAAGGCATGGTTACAGTCATGGCAGAAAAGAAAATGATGACCGTCGAAGGTCTGAAAAAGCTGGAAGACGAGTTACACGAGCGTAAAGTTGTCATTCGTAAGGAGATTGCAGATAAGATCAAAGAGGCACGTGAGCAGGGAGACCTTTCCGAGAACGCCGAGTACGATGCAGCGAGAGACGAGCAGCGTGACAACGAGGCAAAGATCGAGGAACTGGAGAACCTGATCAAGAATGCAGTCGTTATTTCTGATGACGATATTGACCACAATGTTGCAAACCTTGGTTCCGCAGTTACACTGAAGGATCTGGAGTCCGGCGAGGAGATGGAGTTCTCGATCGTAGGTTCCGCCGAGGTAAACAGTCTTGAGTTCAAGATTTCAAATGAGTCCCCTCTTGGAAAAGCAATGCTTGGAAAGAAGAAGGGCGATATCATTGTCGTAGATTTCATGGGCAATGAAGTAAAGTATCAGGTATTAGACGTAAAGAGATATTAAGGATAGGAGTTTTATACGATGGCGGATAATAATCAGGACATTAATCAGCTTCTTAAGGTTCGCCGCGAGAAGCTGGCTGAGCTGCAGGAGCAGGGAAACGATCCATTTACCATTACAAAGTATGATGTGACCGCTCATACAAAGCAGATTAAGGACAATTACGACGAGCTTGAGGGAAAGGAAGTTTCCATTGCAGGCCGTATGATGAGCAAGCGTGTTATGGGAAAGGCATCCTTCTGCAACATTCAGGACAGAGACGGCAACATTCAGTGCTACGTAGCAAGAGACAGCATTGGAGAGGATGCATATAAGGCATTTAAGAAAATGGATATCGGTGATATCGTAGGTATCAAGGGTACACCGTTTACCACCAAGACTGGTGAGAAATCTGTACATGCTGCTGAGGTGACACTGCTTTCCAAGAGCCTTCAGATTCTTCCTGAGAAGTTCCATGGCCTGACGAACACCGATATCCGTTATCGTCAGCGTTATGTCGATCTGATCATGAATCCAGAGGTAAAGGATACCTTCATTAAGCGTTCCAAGATCATCAAGGAGATCCGTAACTTCTTAGATGGAAGAGATTTCATGGAAGTAGAGACTCCAATGCTTGTTTCCAACGCAGGTGGCGCAGCTGCCAGACCGTTCGAGACTCATTACAATGCACTTGATGAGGATGTAAAGCTTCGTATTTCTCTGGAGCTGTACTTAAAGAGACTGATCGTCGGCGGACTTGAGCGCGTATATGAGATTGGCCGTGTATTCAGAAACGAGGGTGTTGATACCCGTCATAACCCAGAGTTTACTCTGATGGAGCTGTATCAGGCATACACCGATTATGAGGGTATGATGGAACTGACCGAGAGCATGTTCCGTTACCTGGCTGAGAAGGTTTGCGGCAGCACCGTAATTTCCTACAATGGAACACCGATCGACCTGGGCAAGCCGTTCGCACGTCTGACCATGATTGATGCAATCAAGCAGTATGCGGGCATTGACTTCGATCAGGTTAAGACCGATGAGGAGGCAAAGGCATTAGCTGACAAGCATCACATCGCATATGAGGCTCGTCATAAGAGAGGCGACATCATTAATATGTTCTTCGAGGAGTACTGTGAGGAGAAGCTGATTCAGCCGACCTTCATCATGGATCACCCGATCGAGATCTCTCCGTTAACCAAGAAGAAGCCGTCTGATCCGTCCAAGGTAGAGCGTTTCGAGCTGTACATCAATACATGGGAGATGTGTAACGCATATTCCGAGTTAAACGACCCGATCGACCAGAGAGAGCGTTTCAAGGCACAGGATGCAGCTGCTGATGCAGGTGATGAGGAAGCAAACCACACCGACGAGGATTTCCTGAACGCACTGGAAGTTGGTATGCCGCCGACAGGTGGTATCGGATACGGTATCGACCGTCTGGTTATGCTGTTAACTGATTCCGCAGCAATCCGTGACGTACTTCTGTTCCCGACAATGAAGTCAGTGGATAAATAAAGCTAGTAAAATCAAGGATTTGCGAACCTATAAGTTGTATGGTACGACAAGAGTACGACAAAGTAACCTGCGATAACGGGTTGTAATAAACGATTTTAAATTAAAATCGTGTCAGTTCAAGTTCATATTTTGTATTACGAGGACACTTTCCTAAAAGAAATTTTGGGAAAGTGTCCTTTTGCGTTATAGTCAAAAAAATATGAAAAGGAGATCAATATGGAAAGTACAGCGTTAGGTGCAAGCAAATCAAAAGACGGCATCGTTTTTATTAGTGAGGCCCATGAGAAATTCTACTACGAGAAGTTAAGGGAAGTACGTTATCAGGATGAGTACCATAAGGCATTTTGCTATTGCATTGGTATTAGTAACGATACAAGAAAGCACGTTGACAGTATTTACGACTTTAATACAGGATGCGTTAAAACAGAGTGTTTGCAAGCGGGATGGCAGACAAGTGGAAGTCTAAAGGTGGTCAGAATGGCATTCAATCTATATTGCAGTGGTACGCCAAGTGTAGATGAAGATACGGATGACATGGAAGAACAGCTGCGAGAATGCAAGCAGTATACGGTAGAAGAATTGTTTTGCTGTATATATGCACCATTCTTCTGGCAAGCAATTCAGCTTCGATATCCTGAGTATGCATCCTATGATCGCAAGCTGTACGATTTACTAGGAGGATCAGACTAAGTGTTAAAAATAAGGTTAATGGGAACAAAAGGGGATATTGAGTGGTTTCAAAAACTTATGAAGAATCATCTTCAGGTCAAAGTTTTGGAAATTTCGGATCTTTATACTAATAAGGGAACAACTAGGTATTACAGATGCTATATGGAAATTGGAAAGAAAAATATAAGAAAAACTACAGAGCAATAAAGAAGTAAAGGAGAATTGATCATGGGTACAATGAAGAATCAGTGTCATGTTATTGCGATTGCAAATCAAAAAGGTGGCGTAGGAAAGACAACGACAACAAGTAACCTTGGAATTGGATTGGCAAGATAGGGAAAGAGAGTGCTGCTTATTGATGCTGATGCACAGGGAAGTCTTACTGCAAGTCTTGGCTATAGAGAGCCTGATAAGCTGGATATTACGCTTGCTAATGTAATGGGCAATATTATTAATGAAAAAGAAAGAGATGCAGAGTATGGCATTTTAAGACACGAGGAGGATGTTGATCTGATGCCAGGAAATATCGAACTGTCGGGAATTGAGGTGTCGCTGGTGAATGTAATGAGCAGGGAGACGGTGCTTCGTTCTTACATAGAAGAACAGCGCAGCAGATATGATTATATTTTGATCGACTGTATGCCATCACTTGGAATGCTCACAATCAACGCAGTAGCGGCAGCAGATAGTATTCTGATTCCCGTACAAGCCGCATATTTGCCCGTAAAAGGCTTAGAACAGCTGATTAAGACAATCGCAAAGGTAAAACGTCAAATCAATCCTAGATTGGAAATAGAGGGAATTCTGATGACAATGGTTGATAGTCGCACCACTTATGCGAGAGACATCAGTAAGTTGTTAATCGAGAACTATGGTAGCAGAGTGAGAATTTTTGAAAACAGTATTCCAATGTCAGTGAGGGCAGCAGAGATTTCAGCAGAAGGAACCAGTATTTATAAGCATGATCCAAATGGAAAGGTAGCAAAAGCTTAGCAGTCTTTAACAGAGGAGGTATTAGGAAATGAGTAAAAATGGAAGTGCATTAAAGGTAAAGCTGAGCAGTTATGATGAGTTGTTTGGCGCGAATGCGCCAGCAACATCTGATAAGAATCAGATTGTAAATGTGGCATTAAGTGAGCTGCATACATTTCAGAATCATCCTTTTAAAGTTAATGACGATAAGGAAATGGAAGAACTTGTAGAAAGCATTCGAGAGCATGGAGTGTTGATTCCGGGTATTGTAAGACCAAGAGCTGAGGGCGGCTATGAGCTAATCGCCGGACATCGCAGAAAGCATGGATCAGAACTTGCTGGAAAGACAGAAATGCCAGTTATCATTCGTGATTATTCGGATGATGAAGCAACAATTATGATGGTGGACTCCAACATTCAGCGTGAAACTATTTTGCCAAGCGAAAAAGCAAAAGCATATGCGCTTAAATATGAGGCATTGAAGCATCAGGGAAAACGATCTGGAAAGAGTACACTTGATCAAGTGGGAGAAGCGGCAGGGGAGAATGCCAAAAAAGTACAACGATAATCAGAACGATAGGAGGGGTAATACTCTCTATCCATCTAATCTATCTTATCCATCTACTCAGGAAGAAAAATCAAGTAACAAAGTGATGGATGGGATAGATGGGAGAACTGCATATGTAGAACAGATTAAAAAGAATATGGATTACGCTTTTTTCATGTCAAGTGATGCATACACAGATAAAGCTTTGCTAAAAGAATTATTCGAACTGATTTGTGAGGTGGTTTGCGTGAAACGCGAAACAATCAAAGTTGGTGGAGTTGTATATCCGTATGAGTATGTGAGATCAAGATTTTTAGAGCTGACGAGTAATCATGTTTTTTATGTTATGGATTGCTTACAAGAGACAACCACAAATATAGCTAATATAAAAGCGTATTTGCTTACAGCACTTTTTAATGCGCCGAGCACGATAGATCACTATTATCAACAAAAGGTACAACATGATTTACATAGCGATGCCGTCGGCGAATTTTAATGAGGTGCAATGAGTGTTAGTTATTAAAAAAGCAGAACTTATGCGAGAACTTCTGGACAAATTGTCCAAAAGTGAAAACTAAATATGAAATCAATGAAAGAGTGGTCAAATGCGTTGACTGCTCTTTTTATGCATAAAAGAACAGATTAAAAAAGCCTGAGAGAATTGGTATGGACGGTTTAAGTAAAAAGTTAACAGAGAAAGACGTTACAGAAGCGTTAAGCCAGCGCGAAGAATTATTGGAATGTTATCGTCAGCGACTTGCAATGCTCTCAAAAGAATATGAGGATTCCGAGGAACTGATTGAAATGTTACAGATGAGAAGTTCGAGGAATGATCTTGGCAAATGATCTTTCGGAATCAGCCCCTTTTCAACAGAAACGGCAAGAAACTCTTTTTGGTAAATCGTAAAGA
>CAVFYJ010000134.1:0-6761 GCA_963626545.1 Acetatifactor sp.
AAAAATATCTCAAGCCACATTGCAAAATCGCCCCTAAAGGGGCGGGGCTTCCTTAATAGTAATAGTGCTATATATAGCAAAAAGTATTTTAAAAGGCGGTACCCATCGTTTGGTGGATACCGCCTTGTTTGCTGTTTCTATTTACTTTTTGCTGCGCTTTGCAAGAACGATCATCGCAATTACCGCTGCTGCAAGGATGATTCCGATTACCACAAGGATCATACCAATTATACTACTCGCATCATTGATACCAAGGATCTGATTGATCTGGCTGCCCTGTGTTGTTGGCATCGGCAATGTGCTGCTGGTGGCTTCTGCCGCTGCTGAGGACGATGCCGTACTTGGTGACGTTGATGGCACAGTACTTGGTGCTGTGCTCGGTGCCGTACTTGGTGCGGTAGACGGTGCTGTACTTGGCGCTGTGCTCGGTGTAGTCGACGGCTGTGTCTCAGAGGACGATGGAGTCGTCGGCTCTGGTGTTGTGGCCTCGGTCGTTACCATCGGAATCTCTTCCGTCTTTGTCTCACCACATATTGTACAGGTATAAAGTTTTGTTCCAGTTGTCGTAGTCGTTGCCTCGGTCTGAACTACACCGTCGTCCCAGGTATGATTCTCATTTACGGTAAGACGCATGGTTGCCAGATTGCCTGCTGCATCGGCCGCGGTGAAGACATATGCACCAGCCTTTGTAAGCTCATAGCTGAAGGTATTGGCTGCATTTAAGCTGGCTGCCGAAGCAATCTCCTGATTATTCAGCTTTACAGAATACAGATTGGTATCCGATACCGTAATGGTAATCTTCTGATCCAGACAATAAGTCTTGTCAGACTCGGCTCCACCGATGGTCGGTGCTGTCTTGTCGAGCTTAATACTGATCTGCTTCTCCTGGCTGATCGCTCCACTTGAAATATTCATCAGATAATATTTCATCATGTAGCTGCCTTCCTCTGCGATCTCAATGCTTGTATTGGTTCCAAAGTTTGCACGATCGTTTGTGAAGGAAAGGTAGAAGCCATCCGGTGCCTGAAGAATTGCATTTGCACGGTACCAGCCGTTGCTTCCCATTCCCTGTGTTAAAAACTGTGCATCTACATTTACCGTATAGTTTGGATCATACTGTCCGCATACGGTACAGATACCGTTCGCGTAGCTGTGTCCATTATTTACAGTAATCGTAATCGAAGCTTCGTTTCCTGCTGCATCTACTGCCTTGATCGTCTGTTCCTCAGATGCCGGTGCCACGGTGAGCGTGCCCTCTGACGTGAGGGAAACCGGTGTGCCATTTACAGTAACCTGTGCAAGATTCGCATCGCTGATGGTCAGTGTCGGGGTCTCACAGTAGGTCGTTCCATTTTCCACTCCACTAATGACAGGTGCTGTCTGGTCGAAATAAGCGGTGAAGGTCTTTGGTGTACTGATAATCTTACCGTCTGTGCTAAGCAGATAATAATTGATTTGATTTTCGCCTTCCTGAAGGGTTATCGTCAGGCTAGTATTTGTTCCAAAATTATCCTGATCATCTGTCTGGCTAATATAGTAGCCAGTCGGTGCTGTCAGGGTAATCGTATTTGTCGTGCGGTACCAATTTCCATCTGCGTCTGGTGTCGTTGTTACTGCATCAGCCACATCTGCAGATTCGCTTGCTGGCTCCTTATAATCTGGATCAGCTTCTCCACAGTAAATGCAAGTACCCTTGTCAAATGTATGACCATTATTTACTGTATAGTGAACGGTGGTCTCATTTCCTGCCTTATCACGAAGAACGATGGTCTGCTCATCTTCTGCTGCATTTGCCGTAAAGGTGCCATCTGCATTCTCTGTTACCGATGCCGGAAATTCACATTTTTCACGATTCAGGTTTTCCTCAACGATTGTAAAGGATACTGGACTACAGTAAACCTTTCCTTCTTCGATGCCATTCTCCTGCGGAGCGGTGGTATCCAGATATAATTTTACGGTTCGCTGATCACTGATTGTCGTGTTATCCTCTTTTATCAGATAGTAAACGATCTGATTCTCACCTTCATTAAGCTCTACATCCATGGTCGGCATTCTGCGTGATCTTGCATACAAATTGTCGATAATGTTGTATCCTTCTGGTGCGGTGAGTGTAATATACTTTGTGCGGTACCAGCCATCGGTTCCCTGACCCTCTGCTGCACTGCCATCTTCATTTGTTGCGGTAAGTGTCGCATCTGGAATCGTGGTATCTTCGGTCGGCTCTGGCACGTAATCTGGATCTTCTGCACCGCAGATTACACATTTTCCGTCCGAGAAGGTATGGCCATTATTGACAATCACATTCACGGTAGTCATGTTACCTGCCTCATCGACTGCAGACACGCTTAACTGGCTCTCGCCTGGCTCTAATGTGAAGCTTCCATTCTCATCAAGTGTTACTTGCTGTCCATTTACAGTTACGGTAAATGTGCTGTCATCGGTTACGGTTATGGTCTGTGCCTCACAATACGTCTTGCCATCCTCAATTCCTGTGATGACAGGCGGTGTCGTGTCGGCCGGCTTTGTCGGATTTACGGTAACCGTTACAGACTGACTTACTGTATTGTAAATAGAGGTATCATCCGGTGTATAGACTGCCGTATAAACGCCATTTTCTGGGACAATTCTTTCATCCAGCCAGCTCCAGCCCTGCGGAAGAGCGACCTCAGAAAGTGCCTGACCTTCATCTAAGCTGACACTTTCCGGACACTGTGTCTGCGGCGTCGGGTCCAGCTTATTAATTTTAATTTCAACAACAATATCTGTTATTGTATTGTACGTCTCGGTATCATATGGAACAAAGCTAACCAGTGCATTTGCCTCCTCCTGTGCCGGAAGAAGTGTCGCCGGATCAGTCTGCCATACAAACTGTCCAACAGAGTCACTCGGAAGTGCGATATCGGACAATGGCTTTGTCACATAACCTTCCAGTCCTTCTGGTGTTACATAGACTGGATCGACCTTCTGAATGGTCGTTGGCTGTGTCATTGGTTCTGGTGTGGTACTCTCTGGCTGTACGGTTGTTGGTTCTGCAGTTGACGGTTCCGGAGTCGGTGTCTCGGTCTCGGACGGCTCTGTTGGTGTCTCGGTCTTTTCGATCAGAGTCACATCATTTTCAATCACTGTTCCTGCAGCCACATCAGTAAGTGCTCCATCTGCTCCTGCCATCTGCCACTGACGGCCATCTGCGTAAATGCTATCCGGTACGGTACCATTTGTATAAATGGTACTATCCGCTGTCGCCTCATCGGCATAGTCAAGTGTCCACTTATAAACGTGAGAAACCGTTGTATCAGCCTTTACCAGTGTTGGAACGCTGTCGGTTCCAATCAGCTGTGAAAACTTTGGCTCTGTAAAATTCGAATTAAGTGCCCATGCCGCTGCGCCATCTGCAAACTGGGACGAATCAAGCATCGTCACACCTGCAGGTGCATCTGTAACAAAAAGACTGCCGTCAGCACTCTGCTTCGTTTCTGTAAAGACGGCGGATACGCTGCCATTTCCAGTGGTAGACGAATAACCCGGCGCATAGCTTAAAAGAATCGGTGTCACCTGATCCTCTGCGAGTAAATTTGTAATATTTAATCCAGTGGAATAAACCGACTCGATCACATTTTCATTGTCCACTGCAAAATCACTGACAAATGCCCCCTGCTTGGAGGAGGTAATAATGGCTCCTGTTGTGACACATGCAGTAATCTTACCATCGTTTCGTCCTGCAAGAACTGCCGCATCATTATTGGAAGTGATGGATGTATTCTCCAATTTAAGTTCTGTCACATAACCGCTGCTTCCGATGTAGCCAAATACTGCTGCTAACGCATTCTGGGTCAGATTTTCAATAATCGGTGTCTGAAGCGCCTCGGACTGTGCTGCCGATACGCTGCTGACCAAATCGGTGCCATTAATCTGGTCCATCGTAATGCCGCTTATGCTGTAGCCATTTCCATCAAATACACCGTCGTAGCTCTTTCCTGGCTGCACGGTCGTATCAAAATATCCGATCGGTGTCCATGAATAGGAAGAACCAGAACTGGCTAAATCACTCATGTTGATATTATCGGATAAGCTTACATTCTGCGTCTCCAAATCACCTGCATAAAAATGCTGGACAAACCATGCCAGCTCTCCTGCATTTCCGATCT
Source organism: Acetatifactor sp. (assembly GCA_963626545.1). Lineage (GTDB taxonomy): Bacteria > Bacillota > Clostridia > Lachnospirales > Lachnospiraceae > Anthropogastromicrobium. Next base: position 4,146 of record CAVFYJ010000134.1, read on the forward strand.
CATAGGCGCGAATATTATCGCTTGTGTAGCCAAGCTGCAGCATATCTTGATTGTCAATCAGCTGTGGCTGCTCAAACTCGATATAACCATTTGCAGTGCTGATTCCGTTTGTATACGGACTTGGCGCTGCCTCCTCTGCTGATATCGGAATATTTATCATGAGCATAGCTGCCGATGTCAGCACGGCACTCCATTTTGTTTTTTGTCGTTTCATTTTTATCATATATTCGGACCTCCTGTCCGGTTAAGGTAGTACCCCTTCACCTTTTTCTTTGATTTTAGTATAGCATCCTACTCCCACAATGTCACCTTAATAAAACGCGTCAAATTTTTACAAATTCCTTACATTGTTGCTATTTACAAGAAACCATTCCTATTCCTTTGCACCGCTTCTGGAAAAATGAGGTCGCATTCCGAAAAACTTAATCGCATTTAGTAGCGCTCCTTTAAAAACTCGGATACATTGGTATGACCGTAGTGCACAAGTTTGGCATCAAACTCGGACATTCTCTTTTGAATCTGATCAATGTCCTTTTGCTTTAACACACCGCTCTGCTTATGCTTTTCAACGACTTCCTTTGCTTCCTTGTAAGACTGAATTGTCAGATCCTTATAATTATTTTCCAGATACATCTGGACCGCATTTAATTTTTCTTCAATTTCCTTTAACGCTTTCTTTCGTTCAAACATGCTTGTCTCTCCTTCTCTCTTTTCCTTTTGCACAAGTTTTGGTTGGCATACTGTCTGATTTATGTTATACTTCATTATACTATAGATAGTATAACACTTTTTTTGAAGAGACAGGAGGTTTTTTTATGCCAACACCACATAATAATGCACAAAAAGGTCAGATTGCAAAGACTGTTTTAATGCCAGGCGATCCGCTCCGCGCAAAATTTATTGCTGAGACATTTCTGCAGGATGCTGTACTTGTAAACGAAGTGCGCGGTATGCTTGCCTACACCGGGACCTACAATGGAAAGCCAGTTACCGTCATGGGCGGCGGAATGGGTATGCCAAGTATCGGTATCTACTCCTACGAATTATTTAAAGAGTACGATGTAGACCGCATCATCCGTATCGGAAGTGCTGGAAGCTACAGCCCAGATGCAAAGATTTACGATGTTGTTCTTGCTACTTCTGCAGTCAGCGAGTCCACCTATGCAAAGGTTCAGTCCGGTTATGACAAGGACGAGACCTATCCATCCGAATCACTCAATGATTCCCTGCGTGCTACTGCAAAGCGCCTTGGCATCAAGATGATTGAGGGTGCCATCCATTCAAGCGATGTATTCTATCGTCAGCCATCTGATGCAAAGCCAACCTACTGGGAGAAACTTCGTGATGAGCGCGGTTGTCTGGCTGTTGAGATGGAAAGCTTTGCACTGTTTGCAAATGCTGCCGTACTTGGCAAGGAGGCTGCCTGCCTGCTTACCATTTCTGACAGCTTTGTAAGCCCGGAGATCACCACCGCTGAGGAGCGCCAGACCTGCTTTACCAATATGATAAAGATTGCACTGGAAAATCTGTAATCGAAAATCTGTAATTGAGAATCTGTAATAAAAAATCTATAATTTAAAAAATGTGCAATTTACTTTTAAAAATTTATTTGCACATCCAACTGGCCAGAAGTACACTTGCCGCGATTCCTACTGCTGTTGACAGCAGGGCTCCGGCAAGTGTCCATCTGGTCTTTGTTATTTTCACGGACAAAAAATAGACGGACATCGTGTAAAAACACGTTTCCGTACAACTCATCAAAATGGAAGACAACAATCCAATATACGAATCTGTCCCATACTGCTCAAACAATTCGAGTGCAAGTCCCGTCGCCGCGGATGCAGAAAAAAGACGCACAAATATGACTGGCACGACTGGCGCCGGAATGCCAAGCACTGCCATAGGACGAGAAAGACTCATAGAAAGCACATCTAAAAATCCACTTGCACGAAGCACACGCACACCAATCATCAAACCAACAAGCGTAGGGGCGATCTGCAAGGCTGTCTTTAATCCGTCCTTTGCACCTTCTGTAAACGCATCGTACACTGGTACTTTCCGGTAAAGCCCAACAACAATCACAAGAAGAAACAATATCGGTATACTAAGCTGCGAAAATGATGCCACAATTGCCATAGGCACCTCGTATCTGTCTGTTACCGATATTGTATTCTTATACTATATTTTTATGATGAGGATTGTTAATACTTTATTACACTTTGTAAGCAATCTGTACAGCTACACTCTATAGTTATTGATATCCATTCGATATTTCAATTAATTTCGGCCTCTGACCATTTTTTATAAAGGATAGCTACCGTTCCAATTACAACAACGACTTCTATCAAATCTTGCATATCAAATATTATTACATGATATTTCCAATGTCAAATTTATTTCCTTGCAACTCAGCTCTGACGAGTAAAAAATAATATAAAAAACCTCCCACTTTTTGGAATTTTGAGCGATAATAGAAGTGAACAAATAAACTATTTTTTCGCAAGCCCAGCAAGGAAGGAGGTCTTTATCAAGAAAACTACCCGCAAAGAAGCCCGTAAACGCGTCAATAACTCGGTCATAGAATGGCCGAGCATGCAAAGTTTTCCTTGAATGCCG
>CAVFYJ010000135.1:0-6631 GCA_963626545.1 Acetatifactor sp.
GTGCGGCTTTTATTTGGGCTATGCAGTAGTCTGTGCTTTCTTTTCCTTACACAATTTGTTTAAATTCAAAAACGGGAAAGAAAACAAATGCAGAATGAGAGCGAACGGTGAAATCAGACGCACAATTTAAACTTAGAAAAAGAAAGACCGCTGCGTCAGGCAGCGGCCCCTAAGCCTGAATTATTCTTCTTCAGACGGCTCTTCTTCTGCCGTATCTGCTGGTGCGGCACTGATGATGACATCCTCTGCCTTTGGCAGTTCCTTACGGTTTGCACGGATGGTCTCAACGGTTGTGTTAAGAGTGTTCAGCATTTCCTCATAACGCTCCTTTAATCCGTCTAAACTCTGAGCTAATGTCTGCTCCATGCTTCCCATCATATCGTCGGTGTAAGCAATTGCACCAGTACGAAGTGCATTTGCATCCTCGATCGCCTTATTTACGATCTCGTTTGCCTGTTCGGTTGCCTGAGTGATGATCTCATTTGCTCTTGCATATGCGCGCTTTGTGATCTCACTCTGATTTACCATCTCGCTAGTCTGAACATTTGCTGCGCTGATGATTGCTTCAGCCTGCTGCTTTGCGTCGTTGATGATCGCATCCTTGTTGTTTAAGATCTTCTGGTACTTCTTGATCTCATCTGGTGTGCGATGACGAAGCTCTACTAAGAGATCTTCTAACTGTGCCTTATCTACAACAATCTTTGTGCTGGAAAACGGCTGCAGCTTGCATCCGTCAATAAACTCCTCAATTTCTCCAATTAACTGTTCAATTCTGCTCATTTTCTTTTCTCCTTTATATCAGGGTGTCCCAAAAGACCTCCTGCTTTTTATTTTGCTATTTTTCTTATTTCTCTTTCTTTGCCTGTTCTCTTTCCTCAAGCTTTTTCTTGATGGCTTTTTCAACCGGCTCTGCGACAAATGCACTGATATCGCCTCTATACTGAGCCACCTCTTTTACAATACTGGAGCTAAGATAGGCATATTCCAAACTCGTTGTAAAGAAAATGGTATCAACCTCTGGCGCCACTTTTCGATTTGTCTGTGACATCTGAAGCTCGTACTCAAAATCGGTAACTGCTCTGAGACCTCTGATCAAAATATGTGCACCACATGCGCGGGCAAAATCGACAAGCAAGCCATCAAAGGAACGCACCTCCACATTTGGATACTGCGCGGTTACCTGCTGTAACAAGGCAACTCGTTCCTCTACGGTAAACAGCGGCGACTTTGCACTGTTTACAAGCACACCAACAATCAGATGATCGACGGTCTTACTTGCTCGCTCGATAATATCCATATGTCCGCGGGTTACTGGATCAAAACTTCCCGGGTAAATTGCTATTGTTTTTCCCATATTGTCTTATTCCTCCCGACTGCCTTTGCTGCTTCTTTGCAGGAAAATATGTTTATTTGTCTTGTATTCCTTTATGCGAACAATCTCAAAGCCTGCAAGCTCATCTTCGCTAAGCTCTCGATTCAGTGCTGCCTCGATAATGATCTGTGTATATTTATCTGCAATGTCACTGTCTGCGATTGCCGCAAGCACATCTTTTTCTGCCCCGAGCTGATATGGCGGGTCCATAAAGATAATGTCAAATTGCTTTTTCTTTGCATCAAGTGCATGGATTGCACTTGCACAGTCCTGACCAAGCACCATTGCCTTGTCTGCGAGATGCGTCTTTGTCAGATTCTCCCGAATACAGGAAAGCGCTTCCTTACTGTTATCGACAAAAACTGCCTCGGCTGCACCTCGGCTTAATGCCTCAATGCCAATGCCACCGTTTCCAGCGAATAAGTCTAAGAAGCGGCTACCCGGAAGGTCGTTTTGAAGGATATTAAATAGTGTCTCTTTTATACGGTCCGTGGTTGGACGTGTTTCCATTCCTTTTGGTGTAACAAGCTGCAGCCTTCTGGCTGTACCAGCGATTACTCTCATATGATTTCCACCTTACTCTATGTTGTTTGTTTCTGTAAATTCTTTTGTTTTTGTATACTCTAACTATTCTATTATAGTATGCGAAGAACAATCTGACAAGTGTTTTTTCGCGCTTTTCTATATCCGCAGCCTGCAAGTTTTGCGAAGTGCTACTCGGTAGACTTTCTTAATGTACACCCCGGCAGGCTTTCTTAAACGAAAAGTACATATGCAACCCGATAGGCGTCTTTAAGTGGCATCGGCGAAGTCTTTGTCGGCGGCTATATGATAAACATAATGTTATCAGAACGAAACGCGGATTTCTATCTCCAAATACCACTGACACGCCAAAAAAGGAAGCAGAGTGCTTATCCCTGCTTCCTTTTTTTGCTATGGCCTTGATGATTGATTACTTATTGGACATTTCCTTTTCCTGCTTTTCGATCATCTTTTTTACCATATAGCCTCCAACACTTCCGTTCTGGTAAGAGGTCAGATTTCCGTTGTAGCCGTTTGTTAACGGTACACCCAGTTCCTCAGCAACCTCCATCTTGAACTGGTCGAGCGCCTGCTTTGCTTCTGGTACTTCAATTCGATTACTGTTCTTATTTGTAGACATCAGTAGTCCTCCTTTTTTCTGTGCGTATTGCTCTGTTTCACAGTTTTTTTGTAAGTTTGTTGTTTGTAACTTTACATCAAAGCTTTGTTGTTTGTTACATCCCTAGTATATGCACAGATAAAAAGATTACGCTGGTAAGTTATGAGAAATTTTTATATCGTAATCACTGATTTTTACCTTTAAAATTTCAATTGTCTTCCGAGAGGAGTGTTACCTTGCAGGCGCTGAGACGATATGCTTTACGAGACGGGACGTTGTAGCGGGCCCGTTGTCAAAATACACTTACACTGAAAACATGTAGTGGGGACCCGCGGAATTGGCACTTCGACAAAGTCATTCGTCGAAGTGCCCCTCCGTTAAACTTCCGGGAGGCCACCTGTACTTCAATATTCCAGTGAATTTCCGAGTAATCACCTTTCTTTAAATTCCCGAAAAACCACCATTCCGGGAAACCAATCCAAAATTTAGATACTGTGCGTCTCCACCGCCGCCATCACCTGCGCGCTATCCGCAGCTTCCTTCGCCCACTTCAAAAGCTGCGCATCCTGATAGATATCGGCCACCGCAAATGCAATCTCTCCGCTCTGGCGGATTCCAAAAAAGTCTCCCGGGCCGCGAAGCTTCAAGTCCTCGTTTGCAATCTCGAAGCCATCATTGGAATGATTCAATACCTCAAGGCGCTTTGCCGCCTCCTCTTTTCCAGAGGTGTCAATCATAATGCAATACGACTGGGCATCGCCTCGGCCGACGCGCCCGCGAAGCTGATGCAGCTGAGCCAGTCCAAAGCGCTGCGCATCCTCAATGAGAATAACGGTCGCATTCGGCACATTGATTCCGACCTCGATAACCGTGGTTGCCACAAGCACCTGTATCTCATTTTTTGCAAAACGCGTCATAATCTCATCTTTTTCTTTGGCCTTCATCCTTCCGTGAAGATATTCAATCGAAATCGACGACGGCAATCCTTCGCGCAGCTGTCTGGTATAGCTGACAACATCGGCACCTTCCGAAGTTTCACTTTCCTCGACCATCGGACAAATCACATACGCCTGATGACCGGCCTGCACCTGCTTTGTGATAAAATCCCACGCTTTCGGGCGATATGAAATATTGACAACACAATTTTTGATTGGAAGACGCTTTGCCGGAAGCTCATCCATAATCGAAATATCAAGATCGCCATAGAGAATCATCGCTAGACTTCGCGGAATCGGCGTCGCACTCATGACAAGCACATGCGGCGTATGACCTTTTTTACTGAGGGCATCGCGCTGCGCCACACCAAAACGATGCTGCTCATCGGTAATGACAAGCGCTAAATCATCAAACTCCACCTTTTCCTGAATAACCGCATGTGTTCCAATGATAATATCCACCTCATGCTCCTTAATTTGGCGAAGTTCCTCACGCTTTTGTGCCGCGCGCATGGAACCCGTTAGCAACACAACGGATAGATTTAATCCATATTGATCGGATAGTGCAAGAAAGCTCTGATAATGCTGGGCGGCAAGCACTTCTGTTGGTGCCATGAGTGCACTCTGGTAATGACACAGTGCGGCCTGATACATAGCAAGAAATGCCACGATGGTCTTTCCGGAACCCACATCGCCCTGCAGCATGCGGCTCATCATATGCTCACCTGTCATATCCTGCGTAATCTCCTCGATCGTGCGAAGCTGCGCACCAGTAAGTGCATACGGAAGGCGTCCAATCAGATCAGTCACTTCGCGACGCCTTACTATCGCAAAATGATTTTTCTCTTGCATGAGCCGTTTTTTCATCTGATTAACACCGAGTAGAAAATGATAGAACTCTCCAAATGCGATTGTTTTTCGGGCACGAGTTAACTGAGCCTCGTCTTTTGGAAAATGCATCAGGTAACCAGCTTCCGACTCCGGCATTAAATTGTAACGGGGCAAAATCTCGTCCGGGATAGTCGACTGTGGCTTTGCGCCGGCCTCATACGCCGTGGCAACCGCCTTTGAGATACTTTTTGATGTGATGCCAGCGGTCAATGCATAGACAGGCTGCAATGACTTTTGAAGTTCTTCGTACGCATTGAGCGCATACACCTCTGGCTGTTCGAGTGTGCGGGACTTTCCCATGCCGGAAAGCCGTCCGCGAAGCACATACCAGCCGCCAGGACGAAGTACATTTGCCAGATAGGTGGTCTGAAACCAGGTTACGCGAATCTCGCTGCCTTCTTCATCGCGGACCTTCGTATTGATAATCGAGAGATTTCGCACACGTTTTATGGTCGGATAAGAACAAATCACGACCCAGACCGCTGCAAAATCCATCACAGCTGCGGCCCGGATCGTGACCGGTGGTTCAAATCGTTCGTAACTTCGAGGATAATAACGCATCAGCTCACCGACCGTAAAAATCCCAAGTTTCGCATAAAGCGCGGCCGTTTTCTCTCCGATTCCCTTTAAGGTTGTAATGGAATCGTCAAAATTCACGGCTGCCTCCTTCTAGTTGTGTTACAGTTCACGTGAACAGTAACCTAAATCGTTTCTCAAAATTTTACTCTACTGACAGGAAGTAATAGTAAACTGGCTGATCTCCAGCATTTACTTCAACGTCAACAGACGGGAACTCTTCGCTTAAGCGATCACACAGTTCCTGTGCTCTTGCCTCGTCGATTTCCTGACCATAATAGATACCGATCAGTTCGGAATCCTCGGACATCATCTTGCATACGGTCTCGAAAGCAACATCATTGATATCGGTTCCGTCTGCTAACATTCCCTTATCGCCAAGACCGATGATATCATCCTTGTGAATCTCAATGTTGTCGATCATAGTATCACGTACCGCGTAGGTGATCTGTCCAGTCTTGACACTCTTGATGCTCTCGATCATGTTCTCTGCATTCTCTTCCATTGAGCTGTCCGGTGCAAAGTTAATCACTGCTGTGATACCCTGCGGAATGGTCTTTGTCGGGATAACGAAGATTTCCTTATCCTTGGTCAGCTGTTTTGCCTGCTTTGCTGCCATGATAATATTGGAATTGTTCGGCAGAATAAAGATATTTCTGGCTGGAACCTGACGGATTGCATTGAGCATGTCCTCGGTACTCGGGTTCATAGTCTGACCACCCTCGATCAGGTAATCAACGCCAAGACCCTTGAAGATCTCTCCGATACCTGCACCTGCGGATACGCTGATGAAGCCATACTCTTTCCATTTGGACTTGTCTTCCTGCTCGCGCTCCTTGCGGTCTGCCTCTGCCTGCTTTGCTGCTTCCTTCTCCGCATTCTTGATGACACGCTCCTGATGCTCCTCGCGCATGTTATCAATCTTCATGCTGGTCAGCTGGCCATAGGTCAGTGCACGCTGGATCGCAAGACCTGGATCATTTGTATGAACATGTACTTTTACAAGCTCATCATCTGCTACACACACGATGGAATCACCAATGGAAGAAAGGAATGCCTTGAACTCCTTCTCATCCTCATGTGTGAATGCACGGCTTGTCATAATAATAAACTCGGTGCAATAGCCAAACTTGATATCAGCGGTATCGATCTCATCATTTGCTGCGCCAGTTGCCTTTACTGCGGATGCTGGCTTGTCTGTACTAAGCGTGATTTCTTTTCCAAGATAGCCATCGTATGCACCCTTAAGTACCTGCATCAGACCCTGTCCACCGGAATCGACAACACCTGCCTGCTTTAATACAGGAAGCATCTCCGGTGTCTGACTTAATACATAGTCGCCTTCCTTTAACAGTTCCTGAATGAAGATGTCCATATCACAGCCGCTCTCAGCAAGCTCCTGTGCCTTGTCGGAAATTCCCTTTGCAACGGTAAGAATTGTACCTTCCTTTGGCTTCATAACTGCCTTATAAGCAGTCTCTGTTGCACGCTGCAGTGCCTCTGCAAGCAACTCCAGATCGATCTCGGTGCTGTTTTTGATGGCTTTTGTAAAGCCACGGAACAGCTGGGATAAGATAACACCGGAGTTACCTCTCGCACCACGAAGAGAACCAGAAGAGATGGCCTTTGCCAGTGTCTCCATCGTCGGAACCTCAAGTGCGCTTACTTCCTTCGCTGCTGAAAGAATTGTCAGTGTCATGTTGGTTCCGGTATCAC
>CAVFYJ010000136.1:0-6396 GCA_963626545.1 Acetatifactor sp.
GCGCTTTCATCTCGGTCATTGAATGGCCGAGGATTCCCGCGCCAGATTCCTAAACAAAGTAATAAGCAAAGCAAAAAAACTGTTCTAATAGAAATTTTACTTTCTATCATAACAGTTTATTTAAACTCACTTAAACCTACTATTAGAATAGGTTGATTATATATACAGAAGTCCTTCCTGTCAAGAGCTTCGCAGTAGTTCACAAAATTTTCGTAATCCCACCCGTGAATTGTAACTAGAAATAAGAGTGAACCTCAGCAACGAGTTTGAAAGTTTGCTTGAAAATGCAATCATAAAACCATATAATGGTAGACAAGAGACATAAGGGTGTGGAGGTACTTTTGATGGAATTAGATGTTTTGGGATTGTTTGGTGCATGCTCCTATGCACTTGACTGTGTAGAGGCAGAGCTGGCGCATGTGACGGACAATCATGCAAAGCGTGTGACTTATATGAGTGTGTGTATGGCGCAGCAGATGGCAATTACAGGAGAATCCTTACAGGATCTGGTGATTTGTGCATTGCTGCATGACAACGCACTGACCCAGTATATACAGGAAGAATTACACGGTGAGACCGTACCGCCAACTGATATGTCAAAGAGTGCGTCAAAGAGTGCATCCAATACAAAAGGCGTGGGTGTTCATTGCTTGCTCGGAGAGGCGAATGTACAGAAGCTTCCGTTTCACACTGATGTCAAAAATGTGATTTTGTACCATCACGAGAATGCAGATGGCAGCGGCCCATTTGGAAAGCGCTGGGATGAGGTACCCGTTTTTGCTCGAATCATTCATCTGTGTGATCTGTTAGACCGCGCCTGCCGCACACAGGGCGGCGATTCCAATGAGACATGGAAAAAAGCCGAAGCATGTCTTGAAAAAGTGCGAGGCTCGATTGTGGACGAGGCGTGTATTGATGCATTTGCTCATGCATTTTCAATGGAAGAATTTCTGGCGCTTGATGCATCTGATTTGGAAAAGCGTTTGTGGGACAAGGTACCGCGCATCAATCAAAATCTTGATTTTTCACAGATTCAGGCAGTTGCAGAATTTTTTGCGCGAATTGTCGATTACAAATCACCATTTACCAGTACACACTCAATCGGAGTGGCGCAGGATGCAGAAAAGCTTACACGCTACTTAGGATTTGACGAGGAAACGGCGCAGAAAATGTATCTGGCGGGCGCGTTGCATGACATTGGAAAAGTCGCAATCGGCAATGAGATATTGGAAAAACCAGACCGCCTGACAGACGATGAATTTGCGGTTATGAAGCACCATGCCGCGTACACTTACTATATTTTATCTGGAATTGATGGCTTTGATGAGATGCGCGACTGGGCAGCGTTTCATCATGAGCGTTTGGATGGAAGTGGCTATCCATTTGGAAAAACAGCAGCCGAGTTAAATACGCAGGAGCGCATTATGGCTTGCGTAGATATCTATCAGGCATTGACGGAGAGCCGTCCTTATAAAAAAGGAATGTCTCATGAAAAGGCATGTCAGATGGGCTATCTGGGAATTCTTTCGTTGGATTCAATGATAAAAGGAGACGAGTCCAAGCAAAAATATTTTGATACTGGGGTTGAGTTAATTGACGCCTATCATTTATCAGAAAAGGATATATCATGAGAGATCGAAGAAAAAATAAGAAAAAGAAAAAAGGGCTGCTCCTTGTCTATCTGGCTGTCTGTATGGCTGTCATTGTAGTGGCCTATTTTCACTTGAGTCGCATTGCGCGAAATTACAACACCGAGCATCTGGAGCTGATTACCGGCCTGTATGCGGAAAAAATGAATGATACGATGGAGTACCTTCAAAATTATGCGCAGGAAGATGTAAAAATCATTCAGAGCATGGAGGACAAAGAGCCAGAGGAGATTTTGCAGCGTTTGAGAAAGGATCTTGATACGTCTGTTTTTTATGACATCGGTTTTCTTTTAAAGGACGGTGAAATCTTTGGAAATGAATGTTCCATTTCGGATATTCAGAAAAAATCACTGGATGAGCAAGCGCTGAGCGCGACAACCTCCTTTGTCTCGGATCCTTATCAGTCTAGTGAGACGGGAAGGATGGTCATGTCTGTTTTTGTCCCATTGGACAATTCTGAAACCATCAGCAGTCTTTATGTATCCATTATGATTGAAAATTTAAGAAAGCTTGGAATTTCTGAGCTGCTTCAAGGAAAGGTCAGTGTCCATCTGTTAAAGGCGGATTCGGAAAACTTTATCACCTGTATCAGCAGTGATATGACAGCCGCCGGAAATTGGAACAATCTGCTTCTCCAGCAGAAATATTTCAAGTATCATGAGGATTATACATACAGCGACTGGATTAAAGATATGCGCTCGGGCATGAAAGAGGGACGTTTTTCTGCCGAAGTGCGGGGCGAGGAGACTACGATCGCGTACCGCAGCATTTCCAGTATGCCGGGCTGGTATGTCGTTGTTGAGCTTGCCAATAAAAATATTTCCGATATTACTCAGCATTTTTCCGCATGGGGCGGTGTGTACGGAAGTATTTTAGTCGGCTTTACGATTCTATATATGTTTACAATTATCATGATGGAAAAACAGGATAAGAAGCGCTATATCGGTTTGTCCTCAACGGATGCATTAACCGAGATTCTCAACCGCAGAGCATTTCAGGCAGAGGTTGACGAGGAAATTCAAAAGAAGACACCGGGTATTTTTGTCTTTATTGATGTGGATAACTTCAAGAAATATAACGATACCTATGGCCACGACAATGGCGATCTTTGCTTAAAGCACTTCGCAAAGACCATGAAAGAAAGCTTTCCAAAAGATAGCATTCTCGGCCGCTATGGCGGCGATGAGTTCGTCGTTTATGTGAAGAACGCCACGGCAGATGATGTGCATCGCTATATGGATGATTTCCAGAAAAAAATTTCCAAACTGACCTTGTCAAATGGCGAGCAGGTTACGGTATCGGCCAGTGCAGGCGGTGCTGCCTTCCCGAAGCAGGGTGAGGATTTTATCTCTCTGTGCAGAAGTGCAGACAGTGTACTGTATGAAGTAAAGCAAAATGGAAAGGGCGCTTTCAAGATGAAGGGCGCGAAGTAAGGGACAGAAATATGTAAAATGGAAAGCGTAAGAAGTGATAAGCAAAAGTAAAAAGTGATAACGTTTCGACTGTAACATTCCTGTAAAAGTGTTTCGGTATTCTTGTATTACAGCGCTTACTATAGTGAAGGAAAGCGTGAACAATACAAGAATAAGGAACATGGATACAGGAGGATATGAATGAAATACACAAAGAGAGCACGCAGTATTGTGGCAGCCACACTGCTTGTCGCGATAACGGTGAGTGGCTGTACAACGAAGAAACCCGAACCGATTAATAGAAGTTCGATTGCCACGTTAACAGATGGTCAAAACGATATTCAAGTTCAGACAACGAAATTTTTCAATTATCGGACAATGATGTCGAATTTTGTCGAAATGTTGTACAGGCAACTGCCTATTTTCTGTTTGTATTTTTGGGTGCTGTATGCTATACTATCCATAACAGTAAGGAACATATATTCGCATTTGTGGGCAAAGGAGGGCATACATGCATACGGTACAGCTTTTATTAAAACCATCAAAATATGAACGCTATGAAATCAACCGTCGTTTTCGGGCACTGGCGCATTTGCATAATGTATGCGTAAAACATGCCCGTAAATGCATGATTCGACTTCAGCATGATAAACGTTATGCAGAATTAAAACAATTGTACAATGAACTGTTAAAAAAAGAAACACTCTCAAAGAAAGAGAAATCCCAAAAGAAAGAGTTATCAAAGCAGCTAAATGATCGTCGCATTGGATTCGGATTGTCAAAAGCTTCTCTGGAACGTTATCTGAAGGTCTGTGGGAAACAGTTTTCAAAACTTCTTTCATCCCAGCAGGTACAGGTAGAGGCAGACCGGGTATGGTATGGTGTCGAGAAGTGTTTGTTTGGAAATGGAAAAGGACTTAACTTTAAGAAATTGATGGACTTTAATACGATTGGTGGAAAATCCAATAAAAATGGTGCACGATTTGATCGAGATGCGATGCAGGTCAAATGGATTGGACTTGCTTTAAAATGTTATCTCCCAAAATCAGAAAATAGTCTCAGTTATGTATGGGAATCATTGAAAGGAAACATTCGCTATTGCAATATAAAGCGGTTTATGTTTTCGAGCGGATGGCGCTACTATGTAGAGATTGTTGTAAGTGGAGATGCACCGACAAGAGTTTCAACAAGGGAATCTGTGATGGGAATTGATTCGGGTGTTTCAACAATAGCTGGTGTTTCGGAAGATACTTGTATATTAGAGGAGCTTGCCCCGAATGCAATCCAATATGAGAAAGAAATTCAAAAGATTTCACAAAGTATGGATCGTTCCAGAAGAATCTGTAATCTGAATAAATATAACGAAAATGGGACAGCCAAACGTTACAATCATGAGGCATGGAAGTATTCAAAAAATTATGTAAAAATGCGCCGACTATTCAAAACATTGCATCGAAAAAAGCAAGCCTATATCATTGGAAGTCATAGAGAGCTATGTAATAAGCTGCTATCGAATGCAAGGTATTTTCCTGTAGAAAAAATGAATTTTCAGGCACTTCAGAAGCGTGCAAAAGAAACAAAACGACAGGAAACGAAAACAGAAGTCAAGCAGAAAGATGGCAAGGTAAAGTTAATTCAGAAATATAAGCGAAAAAAGCGATTTGGCTGTTCCATCAACCGCCGAGCACCTGCACGATTCTTACTTGAATTAAAAAGAAAAGTGGAAGCAGTTGGAGGTGTCTATGCAGAAGTGGATACAAAGGAATTTAAGGCAAGCCAGTACAATCATGTAACAGATACCTATGAGAAGATTTCGTTGTCACAAAGGGAGAAAAAGATAGGAAATCGAGTGGTACAAAGAGATTTGTATTCTGCATTTTTAATCCGAAATACAGATTTGGACTTTCAACATCCAGACAGAGAGAAATGTGAGTATGAATTTGAACACTTTGCAGATATGCAGGATCGGTTGATTCAGAAAATGAAAGAAAGTGGATTGTCAATGAGACAATGCTTTGGATTTTAAGAGCATACATAAGGCTTCGGCATAAGTCTTTTGCTGAGAAAGTAATGCACGACGCATGAAATCCGATCAGCATAAATCCTGAACACAGTAGCTATAATTCAATCTATAGGATTGGATGATGCTGCCGGAATCATCTAAGGAATCTCACGGTTTTAATCGTGGGAGTATGTCAAGAAAGGACCGAATACAGATTTCTGCAATGATGTTTTAATAGAAGGCTGTCATTTTGAGACAGGTGATGACTGTGTTGCAATCAATGCCGGTATGAATGAGGGCGCGTGGGAGGCGTGTGCAAAAACGTTACCATCCGAGCTGTCCGATATCACCATTGAGCGTGTGCATGGCAGTGGCGCAGGCACCGCCATTGAAATCAAAGGATTGCCAGAAAAACCACTGAAAAATATTGTGTTAAAGGACATCAATTTAACAGCAAAAAAGGGAATGACGGTACTGGATACCGACAGCATTCAGATTGATAACGTGAAAATTTCACGTGAATAAAAAACAATGGAATAAAAACATAATGGAAAGGATATAGAAATGGAAATATGCGACATTGTCAAGCAGTTTTGCGATGAAGAACCCAAAACGATTGAGATCATCGATACAAGCCGCGGTGATTCTGATTTCAGAGAGGTGATTTTGGCAGAGGGACCATCGGGACAAAAATATGTAATCAAGCTTGCGGATAATGATTTCACATTCCCAGAGAAAATTGAAATGTGGAAACGAACCGTAGAAGAGTATCGCAGTCTTGGCTATTATTGCCCGCGTATTTTTCATGATAGGACAGGGCAGTTTCCTAGAATTTCATATAAGGGTCACAACTGTGTCGCGTATCGGGAAGAATATGCACCGTATAAGTGTGTACAGGAGCGAAGCCCTGAAATGACCTATGAAACCACATATCAGACCGATATATGGATCATGACGGCGAAAATAGCAGGAAAATACTTAGACTATGGAGAGTATCCGTCTGGCTATTGTCTGTTTGACACATTTTGTCCGAGCGATGAGGTAGATGAGGTTTTAGAAAATGCATTTAGCTGGAAAGAATATGCCGAGGCGCTTCCAGAAGACTTTTCTGATCAGGTACAGCAAATTTGGCAGTTGTGGATGCAAAACAGAAGTGAGTTAGAGCAGATTTATCATACACTTCCCACCTCTGTTTTTCAGGCCGATTTAAATCCAACGAATCTGTTGATTGACGAGAATGGAAAATTTGTTGGTGTATATGATTTTAATCTTTGTGGAAAAGATGTTTTCTTAAACTACATGTTTCGAGAAATTTACGGTGAAGACTTTGAGC
>CAVFYJ010000137.1:0-6322 GCA_963626545.1 Acetatifactor sp.
CATGAATGAGTACTTTTTCATACAATTTCATATGGCGAGAAGCCACAACGAGATGTAGCGAAGCGGAATCGAGATGCGGCTCTGAATAGTTATATTTTTTAGTGTGGGTATTTACATAGAAAGAGTGGACTCGCAAGCCCACTCTTTTACCATAAAAACCTATATATTTTTTATATCATATATTTTATAAAAGGTCAAGTGTTTTTTAATCCCCAATTATATTCACCACGCGCACTGGCTCGGTACTATAGTTGTACTTACTGATTGTAACCTGTCCGAGTGACAATGCCGCATGAAGAATCTTTCCATCGCCAAGATACATAACAACATGATCAATGGTACCAGTCGCATCGGCATAGAACAACAAATCACCTGGCTTTGCCTCGGCAAGCGAAATCTGCGTACCTCTTGTTGCCTGCTCACGTGAGGTTCTCGGAAGAGAGAAACCTGCACTTGCGTAACACTGCTGAACAAAACTAGAACAATCAATTCCGCCTGTCAGGCTGGTTCCTCCGTATACATACGGCGTTCCCAAATACTGCTCACCAAACAGTAAGATCTGCTGGCGTGTCGGGGAACAATCGGAAATACTGCTCCACGGAATGGCCTCAACCAGATAAAAGCCGGTCTTTACATACTCTGCATTGATGTATCCATATGTACTGTTGAAGGCAATTTTTAACCAATCACCGTCTCGTTCCTCTACGATCTGCTTTTCATTTGCATTCAGTGTCGTCCAAACATCATATTCCAGACCTGGGCCACTTCTGACGTTTAACTTATCGGTTGTGACCTCAACCATCTGCATGCAGTGCTCAAGCGCGACCTCTTTTGCCTCATCACCCGTCACACAGTTTTCCGACCAGATGTAGCCGTCAATGCCGCCAGAACTGATCTGCCACCAGCCATTTCCCAAGTCCTCAATCAGCTCGCCACCGGAATACTTTGTCAACTTTCCAATAATGGTGCCATCTGTGGTCGGCTGATTGCGCACATTCAGATAGCTGCTTACCTTTGATGCGATAAACATGTTGGAATAATGATTCCAGACATCCTCTCTCGGATCTTCATGCTTCTTTACGATCGTTGTGGCATTTACCGCCTCTGTTTCTGCCTCACTCGCATCTGCTTCAGAGGAAAACTCCTCTTCTGCGGTTTCTTTTGTGCTTTCACTCTCCACGGACTGCTTTGTCTGCGCTAAGGCTAGGGTCTTATTTTCGTCCTGTGCGGACGGATTGCTATCGCCCGCAACCGTTTCACCTGCATTTGCCGCCTGCTTATTTCCCTTGAAGAAATCAAAGCCAACTGTCATGTGTAAAATCGCCGCCACTGCTGCAAGAACCACCCAGATTACAAGCACAATCACCAGAATCTTTGTCAGACGCTTGTTTCTGCGGCGGCGTCTCAATTCTTTTTCCTTGCGGCGTCTGAATTCTGCCATCCGCTGGGTTTCTTCATACTCTGGTCTGTTGTCATCCATGAATTTCACCTTTCCGATACTATCCCTGCACAATTATCGTATCTGTTCAGGCTTTGCATCTCTCTTCTTTTTTGTAAGCTTACTCAGTTCAATCTTCTTTCCCTGAATCTCTGCAAAAACTTTCTCCTTTGTATCAAACACATCGGCAAAAACAACTTCTTCCCCCTCTTCAAGTTTCATTGCCCTTGTGCCCGCCGCTGTCTTCTTCTGAAGCGGAACTTCTTCTGTTGTAAATTTGATCGCATGTTTCTTGTTGGTCACGACAGCAACCAGCTCTTTTGATGCGTCAAGAATCGCAACTAACGAGTCTCCCTCGCCAAGCTTTGCCGCGGCGATCATCTTTTTAATGCTGATAAGTTCGGCACCTGCCGTCTTTCGGATGAATCCACTCTTTGTCACAAAAAGAAGTGTCTTTTCCTTTAACTCTTCATCGCTGAAAACAGCCAAAATATTCTCATCCGCACTGCTATAGTTACACAAATTGTCGATCGGAGTGCCCTTATCTTTTACCTTTCCAAGTGGAATCGCATCAGCCTTTAAATAATGAAGCACACCTTCCTTGGTGAAGACCGCCAGACGTGAGTTCGTCTTACACGGAACAAGGCGTACATTCTCACTGCGGATTGTCTCCTCATTTCGCTCAAAGACACCCTTGTCCACAAGCTTTACATAACCAAAACGGTTCATCACAAATACGACATCGGACACGGCTGCTGGCTCGTCCTCAAATACAGCAAGTGCAGCGTTTGTCACCTTTGTGCGTCTTGGCACCTGATAATGCTCGCGAATGCTGTCAAGCTCCTTCTGGATTGCCTGATACATTGCCTTCTTACTTCCTAAGATGCGCTCATAAGTTGCAATCTTTGTGATCGTCTTTTTGTGCTCATCCTGAAGTGCCTCTAACTCGAGTCCGATTAACTTGGACAAACGAAGCTCTAAGATTGCAGTAGCCTGTGCCTCGGTAAACATCAGCTTTGTGGCCTGCTTGCGGGACTTTTCGGTACGGAAATTGATGCCGTCTGTAATGCCCTCTGACAGACATGCCTTCGCCATCTTTAATGTCTTACTGCCGCGGATGATCTCAATAATCAGATCAATCACGTCGACGGCACGAATCAAGCCCTCCTGAATCTCACGTCTGTTGCGCTCTTTCTCAAGAAGACTCGTATATTTTCTGGTATTGATGTCCACGAGAAAGTTGATGTGCTGCGTTAAAATTTCCTTTAAACCAAGCACCTCTGGTCTTCCGTCGACAATTGCAAGCATGTTGACACCGAATGTATCCTCAAGCTTTGTCTTCTTGAACAAACCAGCAAGAATACGCTCGGCATCGGCGCCCTTCTTTAGCTCGATCTCAATACGAATTCCTTCCTTGGAAGACTGGTTTGAGATATCAACAATATCTGGAAGCTTTCTGGACTCGGCAAGTGCTGCCACATCGCTCAAAAACTTTCCAATATTGGCACCGACCATGGTGTACGGGATCTCGGTAATCACGATCTTATCACGATCGCTCTTTCGCTTGCCGCGCACGATCTCAGCCTTGCCGCGGATGCGAATCTTTCCGCGCCCCGTCTCATAGATGGAAAGAAGCTCATCTTTATTCGTTACGATGCCGCCGGTCGGGAAATCCGGTCCCTCGATGATCTCTAACAAATCCGCTGTCGTTGCATTTGGAAAATCCATCAGAAGCTTTTCCGCATTGATAATCTCACCCAAATTGTGCGGCGGTGTGCTTGTCGTCATACCGACGGCAATACCCTCGGAACCATTAATCAAAAAGTTCGGCACGCGAACCGGAAGAACAGACGGCTCTTTCTCCGTCTCATCGAAGTTTGGCACAAAATCTACGACATTTTTGTCGAGGTCGGCCAGATAAACTTCCTGTGTAAATTTCTTTAAACGAGCCTCGGTGTAACGCATCGCTGCCGCGCCATCTCCCTCAATAGAGCCAAAGTTTCCGTGACCGTCAACGAGCGCCATGCCCTTTTTAAAATCCTGTGACAATACAACAAGTGCATCGTAGATGGAAGAATCGCCGTGCGGATGGTATTTACCCATCGCATCACCGACGATACGCGCGGACTTTCGATGCGGCTTATCCGCATTCAGTCCCAGCTCATCCATCGCAAAGAGCACTCTTCTTTGAACCGGCTTTAATCCGTCTCTTACATCCGGAACTGCTCGCGCCGTAATGACGGACATTGAGTAGTTGATGAAGGATTTTCGCATCTCAGACGAATATTCCGTTGTAATGATTGTTTCTGCCATTTATCTTAATTTCCTTTCGTTTCAACCCACAGTCAATTTCTTCTCTCAATTCATCCCATCGCTTTTGGATCTGGGACTTTTTGTCTGTTGGTGTTAAATATCTAACTCTGCCTCACGGCCGTGCTTATGGATAAATTCTCTTCGTGGCTCGACGTCGCTGCCCATCAAAAGCTCGGTCATCTCGTTTGCGAGTCTCGCATCCTCGATCTCGACGCGCTTTAAGCAGCGGCTCTCTGGGTTCAAAGTCGTCTCCCACAGCTGGGAAGCATCCATCTCACCAAGTCCCTTATAGCGCTGCAATGTAAAATCCTTGTGCGTCTTGCGATATTTGTCAAGTGCAATGTCATCGTACAGATACTGCTCGTGACCGCGCTTTGGAACGGCCTTATACAGAGGCGGCATGGCGATATAGACATGTCCCTCCTGAATCAATTCTGGCATGAAGCGATAGAAAAAGGTCATTAAGAGCGTACTGATATGCTCACCATCAACATCAGCATCGGCCATAATAATAATTTTGTCATAGCGAAGTTTGGAAATATCAAAATCATTTCCGTAGCCCTCAGAAAAGCCACAGTTAAATGCCTGAACCATCGACTTGATCTCGGCATTGGCAAGAACCTTGTCAATTGAAGCCTTCTCGACATTTAAAATCTTTCCTCGAATCGGCAAAATGGCCTGATAACGGCGATCTCTTGCGGTCTTTGCGGAGCCACCTGCGGAATCTCCCTCTACGATAAAGATCTCACACAGGCTACTGTCCTTGCTCTCACAGTTTGCCAGCTTTCCATTTCCATCAAAGGAATACTTCTGCTTGGTTAAGAGATTGGACTTTGCCTTCTCCTCTGCCTTTCGAATCTTTGCAGATTTCTCGGCACAGCCGATGATGCTCTTTAATACCTCAACATGCTTATCGAAGTAAAGCTCTAACTGCTCGCCAGTTACATTAATGACTGCCTTTGATGCATCCTGGCTGCCGAGCTTTGTCTTTGTCTGACCCTCGAAAATCGGGTCTGGATGCTTAATTGCCACAATTGCCGTCATACCACAGCGTGTATCTGGTCCGGTAAATTTCGCTGGATCCTTTAAGATGCCAAGTTCCTTTGCGTAGCTGTTGATTTCCTGTGTAAACTTTGTTTTAAAACCAGTGAGGTGAGTACCGCCGTCCGTATTATAAATGTTGTTACAGTAGCTTAACAACTTTTCCTCAAACAGATTGACAAACTGGAAGGCAACGGTCACTTCGATGCCATCGCTCATTCCGGTGTAGGTGATGATGTCGTGAACGGTCTCTTTTCCTTTGTTCAGTTCGCGGATATAAGCAGAGATTCCATCTGGCTCATAGTAGGTAACCGTCTCTTCCTCGCCGCTTCTCTTATTGGTAAAGACGATCTCCAAGCCTGGATTTAAATAGGTTGTCTCATGGAGACGGCTCATAATCGGCTGTGCAGAAAAGCGGGTACGCTCAAAGATTTCAGCGTCTGGCTTAAAATTGATCCAAGTACCAGTCTCCTTTGTTCTGCCTTTTTTCGGGAGAAGACCATCCTTTAACTCAATGACCGGCGTTCCTCTCTCGTATTTATCATAGTAAACCCATCCATCCTTTGCGATACAGATTTCCAAATATTCAGAAAGTGCATTTACAACAGAGGAACCGACTCCATGAAGTCCTCCGCTGGTCTTATAAGCAGTATTATCAAATTTGCCGCCTGCGTGAAGTGTCGTAAAAATAACACGCTCTGCGGACACACCAAGCTTATGACGATCGACCGGAATACCACGACCGCTGTCCTTTACCGTAACAGAACCGTCGTTTTCCAGTGTTACTTCTATATGATTACAAAAGCCCGCCAGGTGCTCATCTACTGCATTGTCTACAATCTCGTATACCAAATGGTTCAAACCGGAGACCGATACGCCTCCTATATACATGCCCGGACGCTTGCGGACTGCCTCGAGTCCTTCAAGTACCGTAATACTGTCTGCATTATATGCTGCCTGTTTTGCCATTTACATTTCCTTCCTTATCTCAAGTGTGCATCAATCCTTTTTGACGCACACATCATTTTATACCATTGAATGATTCTTCCTGTCAAGATGTTTTAGTTACCGTTCACGCGTCCCGTGAACGGTAACATCAGTGACTTGTATCTTTTATTGAACGTTTATTGAACAGGTGTTTGGTTTAAGTCTCAAAAAAAATGCTCTGCAAATGCAGAGCATAACAGCTTGTAGGAGAATCGAACTCCTGTTTTCGCCGTGAGAGGGCGACGTCTTAACCCCTTGACCAACAAGCCATATTTACTTTTTCTTTGCCCTTCAGCAATCGAGGCGACAAGATTTGAACTTGCGACCTCTGCGTCCCGAACGCAGCGCTCTACCAAACTGAGCCACACCTCGATGAAGCAGCTTGTAGGAGAATCGAACTCCTGTTTTCGCCGTGAGAGGGCGACGTCTTAACCCCTTGACCAACAAGCCATACAAAATAAATTGATAAATTTGTTGCTGCCGTAATGGCAATCGAGGCGACAAGATTTGAACTTGCGACCTCTGCGTCCCGAACGCAGCGCT
>CAVFYJ010000138.1:0-6317 GCA_963626545.1 Acetatifactor sp.
GGCGCTTTCATCTCGGTCATTGAATGGCCGAGGATTCCCGCGCCAGATTCCTAAAAGCATCTGTGTGATCTTCTTTGAGATCTCTCTGTTGTCATATCCCACTTGCACATCTTCCGCATTCTCTGTCGTACAATATGCGTACACAAGCGGCATATCCGTCTCGATCAGCCCCTTCACATCCCGATCATGCATTCCGACAAAAATCATTCCATCTACACGAATCGCCTGAAGCCGCTGTAGTTCCTGACTGATCAGTCCTCTATATTTGTAAATACTGTCGTAATCCGTCTTGATCTTATCCTTCAATCCAAGGTCGGATAAAATCACACTGTATCCATTCTGCTGTGCATAATGCGTAACCCCCTGTACAATGCTGCCGGTCTGCCATACAGAAAGATCCTCTGTCATTACACCGATGATGCTGGATCTGCTGCTTCTGAGAGCCTTAGCTACGGTGTTCGGCTGGTAGTTTACTTCCTTAATGATGCTTCGCACTCGGGCCGCCACCTCAGGGCTTACCTTATTGTCTCTGTGATTCAGTACGTGAGATACAGTAGCAACGGACACACCTGCCATCCCTGCTATATCTTTTAACGTCATGTACTCTCCTTCTTGTTAATGATTTCTCATTGGTATCATTGGTAATTGCTATCAATGGTTCGTTGTTAATGGTTGATGGTTAATCATTAGCGGTAAATAGTTAATCGTTTAACCTTCTCAGGAATAAGCGAATTTTCTTCGCCTTTTCACTGTATCTGGTTGATGTCACATCAGTATCCATTCGTATCTGTTTTTTGAAATAACTTTCAAAATAAAAACGTTGTTCTCTGTTTCTGATATTACCCTATATTGGCTTTCCTGTCAAGTATTTTCTAATTATTTTTTCATCTATTTTTTATTTTTATATATTTTGATTGTTTTATCGTTTAATTTGTATAAATAGTATGATTATTTAAATCAATCCATTTGTTTTCCGTAAATGTATGTAAATGGACAAAATTCAGGGGGGGGAAAAGCTTTGGCTAATCATTGGTTAATCGTTTAAGTAACGCTTGTTGGCATAAGCAAGAGAAAAAGAATTCCCAGCACATGCTGGCGTTTCGTACCAGAATATGCTGGGAAGAGTCGATCGCTATTTGTTTATTGTTTGGTTTTTTGTGTTCATGGGTAAGTCAGTTGGTTTTTGTGTTTATGGGTAAGCCAGATTTTCGTTTTGTCTTTTCTTTTTTATTCCTCTGTATCGTTTGCCCAGAAAAGTGCACAGCGGACAGCTTTTCTCCATCCCTTTAACTTTTGCTTACGCTGCTTCTCGCCGATTGAAGAGTGAAATGCGCGCTGTAACTGCCAGTTGGCACGAATTTCTTCCTTATCTTTCCAGTAGCCTGTCGCAAGACCTGCCAGATACGCTGCTCCGAGCGCTGTGGTCTCAATGCAGCCCGGACGGTCTACCTGCGCATCCAGTATATCTGCCTGAAACTGCAAAAGGAAGTTGTTTGCGCTTGCGCCTCCGTCTGCCTTTAACGTCTGGATGGAATAGCCGCTGTCCTGCTCCATCGCTTCGAGCACATCGTGCACCTGATATGCTAGCGATTCCACTGCTGCACGCACAAAATGAGCACGGCTGACACCTCTTGTTAATCCCACAAATGTGCCTCTCGCATATTGATTCCAATATGGTGCGCCGAGTCCTGTAAATGCTGGAACCAGATAGGCACCTGCCGTATCTTCTACCGACTGGCACAGCCCTTCTGTCTCCGCTGCGCTTCGGATCATCCACAACTCATCGCGAAGCCACTGAATCGTCGCGCCTGCCACAAACACACTTCCCTCAAGTGCATATTGCACCTCTCCCGGTGAACCTGCCGCAATTGTCGTAACGAGACCATGCTCGGAGCGCACCGGCTCAGCTCCTGTATTCATTAAAAGGAAGCATCCGGTTCCGTATGTATTTTTCACATCTCCGGGTTCAAAACAGCACTGTCCAAAGAGTGCCGCCTGCTGATCTCCTGCGATGCCCGCGATTGGAATTGCACCTCCAGTAATTTCCGGATCGGTCTTTCCGTAAATGCAGCTGCTCGGAAGCACCTTCGGCAGCATTGCATTTGGAATGCGAAAATAAGCTAAAAGTTCCTCATCCCACGCTAATGTATGAATGTTAAACAGCATGGTTCGAGACGCATTGGTATAGTCGGTCGCATGAACCGCACCGCCAGTCAACTTCCAGACAAGCCAACAGTCAACGGTTCCAAAAAGAAGCTCTCCTGCCTCCGCGCGCGTTCTCGCCCCCGGTACCTGATCGAGAATCCACTCAATTTTGGTTGCAGAAAAATACGCATCTGGTACCAATCCTGTCTTTTCCTGTACTATGTCGGTCATGCCCTCTGCCCGCAGACGGTCAATTCGCTCGCTTGTACGACGGCACTGCCATACAATCGCCGGGTAAATTGGACGGCCAGTCTTTTTGTCCCAGATGATTGTAGTCTCTCGCTGATTGGTAATGCCGATCGCATGAATCTGCTCTGGCAGCGCCGCAATTTTATTCATCGCCTCAGACATAACACTCACCTGTGATGCCCAGATCTCCATGGGGTCATGCTCCACCCAACCCGGCTTTGGATAATGCTGTTCAAATTCTTTTTGTGCCACGCTGCAAATGGTTCCCTTGTGGTCAAACAAAATGCAGCGTGAGCTAGTTGTTCCCTGATCAAGCGCCATCATATACTTTTCCATTGTATGTCCTCCTTTTGCTTCGCAAAGCGTTTCTTATTCACGCTTCCCGTTTTTTTCAAATCAATTCGTTTTCTTATGCCATATGCCACTATTATAGCGCATCATCATGGCACTGTAAACGGTAGATTTATTGATAAGGATAACCCACAAACAGTAATGATTCTAATGCTTCATTTTATTTTTTGAGCTTTGGATGGCTGAGTAAGGATGCCAAATAACCAAATACCATTGCGGCACAGATACCTGCGGAGCTGGCAGTTAGTCCGCCCTTAAAGATGCCGAGTAATCCTTCCTCATCGACAGCTTTTTTGACACCTTTCCAGAGTGTATTGCCAAAACCAAGAAGCGGCACACTCGCACCTGCTCCTGCCCACTCTTTAAATGGTTCGTAGATACCAAATGCACCTAAAAATACACCTGTCACCACAAGAATCACCATGACGCGGCCCGGCATCAGCTTTGTCTTATCCATCAGAAGCTGGGATAACGCACAGATCACTCCACCTACCACAAATGCAATCAGATAGTCTTGCATGAAGTGCCTCCTTTCGCAAATGTTGCATCTTTTGAATCGAGTGATTCGATTACAACTGCATGCGCAATTCCTGGAATGCTTGCACCCTCGTTAAAGGAAATTTTTGACAGCAATGCACCTGTTGGGACAAACAACACGCGTTTCCAGATCTTTTTTTGAATCTGAGGCAAGATATACGCAGCCAATGTCACAGCACTGCAGCCACAGCCGCTTCCACCTGCGTGAACATCCTGCTCCTTTCGCTCAAAAATTTCCAATCCGCAGTCCATATGACGATCCGAAATATCAATCTGTTTTTCGCGAAGCAAATCAATCAATAACTTGCTTCCAATCTGGCTAAGATCACCTGTGATGATTTTATCGTAATCACTTGGCTTTGTTTTAAAATCTTCAAAATGCTGCGCAATTGTATCACAGGCAGCAGGTGCCATCGCCGCGCCCATATTCATCGAATCCGTGATTCCATAGTCCACAATTTTTCCAGTCGTAATTCCTGTAATTTTTGCGAGCGGAATATCCAGTTGGGTTGTCGTGTGTGCTTGGACGCTTTCAAGTACAACGGCACCAGCTCCTGTTACCGTCCATTCTGCACTGAGCGGTCTCTGGTTTCCATAATCGGATGGAAAACGAAACTGCCTCTCGGCAGAGGAATAATGGCTGCTTGTCACACAAAGCACATGATCGGCATAATCCGCGTTGACAAGCATTGCACCTGTTGCGAGTGTCAGTCCCATCGTGGAGCAGGCACCATACATGCCGATTGTCGGGCAATTTAACTCACTAATGCCAAAGCTGCTTGCGATACACTGACCGAGCAGATCACCAGCCAGCACATAACGAATCTGCTTCGGCGAAAGATGTGCCTTCTCGAGCACCTTCTTTGCGGCACGCTTTTGAAGCTCACTTTCCGCCTGCTCCCAGTTGTCCTGTCCGCAGGTTCCATCCGGGTCAACCTCATCAAACAACGATCCAAGTGGTCCCTCTGCCTCTTTCGGGCCAACAACAGAGGCCGCCTGCAGAATGCGGGGCGGCCTCTCAAAACGTATACTTGCTGTTCCTGTCTGCATAATCGCTCCTTAGTCTAACGATACCATTTTTCAGATATGCATCCATACTTTTTATGAATAAAGAACTTTGTAATCTGTAAATGGCAGCTTTTTTATTCTAAGGCTACTTTACCCAGACGAATCAAAAACTATACATGCTATTTGTTTTTTGTATTAATTATAATAAAACGATTGGCTATAAGAACTACTATTTACGCAAACAGCTCTTTTACCATTGCCTCGTCAAAGGTAACATTCTTTACCTTATTAACCTCGATGCGATACAGTGCGTTTGCAGCGATATGCTCTGCTGCCTGCTCCAGATCACGAATACCGGTGGTATGTGCATAAAGATCAACAACTGCCTCAACTGCCTCTGGTGTGACAATACACTCGCCCTCACGAAGACCCATGCGGCGCAGTACCTTCGGCAATGCAAAACGTGTGAAAATGATTTTCTTTTCTTCCTTTGTGTAGTCTGGAATATCGATTACGGCAAAACGGGACATAAGCGGTGCGCTGATCTGATCCTTGTTGTTGGCAGTTGCGATCGGGTAAACACCACCCGTCGGAACCATACACTCCATGTAGTTATCGGTAAATCCAAGGTTATCAAGAAGGGTCAAAAGTACATCTGCCGGGTTTCCGCTGCCCTTGCTGGATGCTGCCTTATCAAGCTCGTTGATGATAAAGACAAGGTTGGACTCACGTGCTGCGGAGAATGCTTCCATGATGATACCTGGCTTTGCGTTTGCATAGATACGGGAGCTTCCGGTTAACTGCTCTGGGTCGTTAATGGAACTCATATCAAGTGTGGTCCACGGCAGCTTCAGGATTCTGGCAACTGCATAGGCGATCTGAGATTTTCCAGTACCAGCCGGGCCGACAAGCAATAGACCATATGCCGGAAGAGTGTGCGTACGGTTAATCTGAATGATCGTCTCGATGATTCTTTGCTTTACGCGCTCCATACCATACAGTTCCTCATCAAGTACCTGACGAGCATATGCCGGATCAATTGCCTCAAAATAGTTACTCTTCCACTGAATATTCATCATAATGGAAAGAGCACGCTGCGCATGGCGCTTCTCCTCCGGGGAAACCTCGTGAGAACGCGCTACTGCCAGATTTCGTCTCGCCCAAAGACGGATATTATCTGGAAGGGTCTTTCCTGCACAGGTCAAAAAGTCGGTGATGCTCTGAAGACTGGTGATCTTCATGTCATCGCCAAGCTCTTCTTTCTCCTCGTCCTCAACCTCATCTGCCGGTGCGTCACTTGCGAGCAGACGATCAATCATAAACTGTAAGAAACCGTCCTCTGCGGAAAGCTTTGTGCCGCCGCCAAATGCGATCTCACGAATCTTATAAACTGCATATCCTTCTGATGTATTCTTACCGGACAGGCGCACATTGATATGATTGTCGCCAAGCCAGCGCACCAAACTTACAAAGCGGGAATCCACTTTCAGAATATCTGCGGTGTAGGACTCCTTTGAATCCTCTTCCTTAAACTCAAATGCGGTTCTCTTCGTCGGATTGGTAAAAAATCCAGCGGAATGATGCGCATGCTCTTTTTCTTTATTGTCCAGAATCAGAATTGGATGCTCTGGTGTGGAGACCTCCTCGTTGGAACGAAATGTCGTGTAGGTGCATTCCGGATTCACCTTCTCTTCTGTCTGGTTGCTGAAATCAAAAACTCTCATTTTCTCCCTCACTTGCTCGATGTCGTTGCTGATGATTCCAAGTGGCAGTTTATACGCTATTTGCATTTAAATCATATGCATTCTAGCTATTATATACATTACATACGTTGCATGCATTTTCATCCGACTGCCGATTGGATTCGTCATGGTTTCAGTATAGCGCATCTGCACGCTTCGGTCAATTACAAAACAAACGTCAAACTTGTTTTGCACCCATGTGGCGCTATATTTTCGATTTGAATTATACCTTTATCCATTTTTCCGCAGAAAACCTCGTCCGACGTAGTCGGGCGGGGATGAATG
>CAVFYJ010000139.1:0-6310 GCA_963626545.1 Acetatifactor sp.
GCATGGAAATCCGTGTGGTGTCGGCAGCGCTGATACAATTGAGGAAGCATGGAAGAAGGCTTTTGCAGCGGATAAGGTTTCCATCTACGGCGGTATCGTTGTTTCCAACCGTGAGATCAATGAGACCATTGCAAAGGATATGAAGTCGATGTTCCTTGAGGTAATCGTTGCTCCATCCTATACCGAGGGCGCACTGAAGATGTTAAGCTTCAAGAAAGACGGTTCTATGAGAAATGTCCGCGTTCTTCAGTTAGATGACATCAGCGAGAAGCAGCCTGCAACAGCACTTGATTTAAAGAAGGTAAACGGTGGTCTGATTGTACAGAACATCGACAGCAAGCTTCTTGACGGCGATGTAAAGGTTGTTACCGAGAAGGCTCCGACCGAGAAGGAGATGGAAGATCTGCTCTTTGCATGGAAGGTTGTTAAGTTTGTTAAGTCCAATGGTATCGCAGTCGCAAAGGATTTGCAGTCTGTTGGTATTGGACCTGGACAGGTAAACCGTGTATGGGCAATCAAGCAGTGCTTTGAGCACGCAAGTGAGCTGATCGGACCAGATGCGACAAAGGGCGCTGTACTGGCATCCGATGCATATTTCCCATTTGCTGACAACGTAGAAGCTGCTCATCAAGCGGGTATCACTGCAATTATTCAGCCAGGCGGATCCATCCGTGATCAGGAGTGCATCGACAAGTGCAACGAATATGGAATTGCTATGGTGTTCACAGGAATGAGACACTTTAAGCACTAATAAAAAGAAAAATAAAGTACCGAAGGAGGTGCTGCGAACAAGCAGCATCTCCTTTCTGCAAAGGAACATGTAACGTATGGAAAATTTGAGTTTAAAAGAGTTTGCGGCGGCGCTTTCCGGAAAAGAAGCAGTACCGGGCGGCGGCGGTGCAAGTGCCTGCACAGGTTCTTACGGATGTGCCTTAGGAATGATGGCGTGTGCGCTGACCCATGGAAAGAAAAAATATGCCTGCTACGAGGAAGATTTAAGCAGGATCGAGGGTGAGCTGGCCGCTTGCAGGGACACACTTCTTAGCTGTATCAATGAGGATGCAAAAGGCTTCCTTCCACTTTCAAAGGCGTATGGTCTTCCAAAGGAAACGCCAGAGCAAAAGGCAGAGAAGGAACGCATTTTGGAGGGCGCGCTCTATCAGGCAAGCCTTACGCCACTGAAAATCGTAAGAGAGTCGGCACGTGCGATGGTGCTGTTAGATGAGCTTTCGGGCAAATGCTCCAAGCTGATTCTAAGCGATGTTGTCACAGGCGCTGCACTGATTTTAGCCTCTGCCCGTGGAGGATTTATCAATGTGGGCGCCAATACCGGACTGCTGAAGAATCGAGAGACCGCACAAAAGCTGGAATTAGAAGCATCCGAGCTTCTTTCCCAGACAATGCAGCTTCATGATCGCATCAGCCAGTTGGTATAATGAATGGTATTATTTTAGAAAAGGAAGTGTGTTTATGCAACTTTTAAAAGGTGCGCCGGTCGCAGCAGCGATCCGCGATGAAATTAAGAACGAACTGGAAGGATGGGAGACGAAGCCTTGTCTTGCCATCGTCCGTGTAGGTGAAAAGGAAGAGGATCTTTCCTATGAGCGCAGTGCAATCAAGCGAATGAATGGTGTCGGAATCGAGACAAAGCTGTTTGCCTTCCCGGCAGACATTTCGATGGAAGCATTTTCTAAGGAATTTGCATCCATCAATGCCGATCCATCTGTCGATGGCATTTTGCTGTTTCGTCCGCTTCCATCTCAGCTTGATGAGGCAAAAATTGTCGAGTCCATCGCTCCAGAAAAGGACGTTGACGGCATTTCAAGTCTTGCACTTGGCAAGCTGTTTTCTGGCGACAAGAGCGCATTTGCCCCTTGTACCGCACAGGCTGTCATGGAAATTCTTCATTTTTACGGCATTGAGCCGCAGGGAAAGCGTGCTGTCGTTTTAGGTCGAAGCCTCGTAGTCGGAAAGCCGCTCTCCATGCTCTTATTAAACGAAAATGCAACTGTAACCATCTGCCATTCACGTACCGTTTCCCTGCCGGATGTTTGCCGCGAGGCAGACATCTTAGTTACCGCAATCGGCAAGGCAAAGTGGGTGGATGAGCGTTTTGTATCGGAAAACTCCATTGTAATTGACGTTGGAATCAATGTCGATGAGAATGGAAAGCTTTGTGGCGATGTAAACTTTGGCCAGATCGAAGAGAAAGTTTTGATGGCAACACCAGTACCGGGCGGCGTAGGAGCCGTGACAACTGCGGTACTGGCAAAGCATGTATTTGAGGCCGCAAAGAGACGCCGCGCTGCAAACAGCAAAGGAGGAACAAATGGGCTTTCTGCCGGTTAACCGCCGTGAAATGGAACGGCTTGGCTGGGAACAGCCAGATTTTGTCTATGTGACAGGCGATGCCTATGTCGATCATCCATCCTTTGGCCATGCGATCATCAGCCGTATCTTGGAGTCACACGGCTACAAGGTAGCGATTCTGCCGCAGCCAGACTGGCGCGATGATAACGCAATCCATGAATTTGGCACGCCGCGTCTTGGCTTTCTGGTATCTTCTGGCAACATGGACTCCATGGTCAACCATTATTCCGTCTCCAAAAAGAGACGTCAGATGGATGCCTATACGCCGGGTGGCGTGATCGGAAAGCGACCAGATTATGCGGATGTCGTGTATGGCAATTATATACGACGCAATTTCCCGGATAGTCCCATTATCTTAGGTGGAATCGAGGCGTCCCTTCGCCGTCTCGCTCATTACGATTACTGGTCGGATAAGCTGAAGCGTTCAATCTTGATTGAATCGCAGGCCGATCTAGTTTCTTACGGTATGGGCGAGCATTCCATTGTCGAGATTGCAGATGCACTTGACAGTGGTCTACCAGTTAGTGAGATCACCTTTATCCGAGGAACGGTGTGTAAGGTGCGCTCGCTTGACCGTGTGCCGGATGCGCTTGTCCTTCCATCCTACGATGCGCTCGTCAAGGATAAGATGGAGTATGCGGCAAGCTTTTATAAGCAATATTGCAATACGGATCCGTTTACCGCAAAGCAGCTAGCAGAGCCATATGGTGCACATCTCTATGTGGTTCAAAATCCACCGGCCTATCCGCTTACAACACAGGAAATGGATGATGTGTATGAACTTCCTTACATGCGCACCTATCATCCGTCCTATGAAAAGCAGGGAGGTGTACCGGCGATCTCCGAAATCAAATTTTCCCTTTGCAGCAACCGTGGCTGCTTCGGCGGATGCAGCTTCTGTGCATTGACCTTCCATCAGGGACGAATCATTCAGACAAGAAGCCATGAGTCTTTGATTCGCGAGGCAAAGTTAATGACACAGGAGAAGGATTTCAAGGGATACATTCACGATGTCGGCGGCCCTACCGCCAATTTCCGTCATCCATCCTGCCAAAAGCAGTTAACAAAAGGTGTTTGTACGGGAAAGCAGTGTCTGTTCCCAGCTCCGTGCAAGAATCTTACGGTTGACCATAAAGATTACATTCAGCTTCTTCAAAAACTGCGCGCTCTTCCAAAGGTAAAGAAGGTTTTCATCCGTTCTGGTATTCGTTTCGACTATGTACTGGCGGATAAAAGCGATGATTTCCTCAGAGAGCTTTGTCAGTATCATGTCAGCGGACAGCTTAAGGTTGCCCCGGAGCATGTTTCTGACCGCGTTTTAAAATATATGGGAAAGCCAGAAAATGCCGTCTACAAGCGTTTTACGCAGCGCTACAAGGCGATGAATGAAAAACTTGGACTCAAGCAATATCTGGTTCCTTATTTAATGTCATCTCATCCGGGTTCTCAGCTTTCAGATGCCGTAGAGATGGCAGAGCATCTGCGTGATCTTGGCTACATGCCGGAACAGGTACAGGATTTCTATCCGACACCGTCCACGATTTCAACCTGTATGTACTACACGGGCATTGATCCGCGTACCGGGGAATCCGTTTACATTCCAAAGGATCCGCACGAAAAGGCAATGCAGCGTGCACTGATCCAGTATCGTGATCCAAAGCTCTACGATCTGGTAAAGGAAACACTAATTAAGTGTGGACGTCAGGATTTAATCGGATTTGGTCCAAAATGTCTGATTGCACCGAGAAATATTGGGCAGAAAGGCAATAAAAATAATACGAATTCCGGTAAATCTGGAAAAGCGCAGCATGCAAAGCAACACAATGATTCAAACATAAGTAACGCAAGACAGCACAACAAGGACAGCAATGGCAGAACACAAAACCAGAGAGCTGGAAAATCATTTCAAGGCTCTGGCAACGACCGCTCCAGAAGCGGTCATTCTGCGGGCAAAAGGAGGAAGTAAACATGTTAGGATTTGAGGAAGTAGAAAAGTATGACCCAGAACTGGCACAGGCAATGTCGGATGAGCTGACAAGACAGCGTACCCACATTGAGCTGATTGCCTCTGAAAATCTTGTAAGCAAGGCCGTTATGGCAGCGATGGGAAGCGTTCTGACAAATAAGTATGCAGAGGGCTATCCGGGAAAGCGCTATTACGGCGGATGCGAATATGTTGACGTAGTGGAGGAACTCGCAAGAGAGCGCGCAAAGAAACTCTTTGGCTGTGAATATGTCAATGTACAGCCACACTCTGGCGCACAGGCCAATATGGCCGTCTTCTTCGCCGTATTAAACCCTGGCGATACCTTTATGGGCATGAGCCTCGATATGGGCGGTCACCTGACACACGGAAGCCCGGTCAATATGTCTGGTAAGTATTTCAACGCAGTTCCGTATGGAATTAACGCAGACGGCTTTATCGACTACGATGAGGTTCGCCGCATTGCCCTCGAGTGCAAACCAAAGATGATCGTTGCCGGTGCCTCTGCCTATGCAAGAAAGATCGACTTCAAGCGTTTCCGTGAGATCGCAGATGAGGTTGGCGCTGTTCTTATGGTCGATATGGCTCACATTGCAGGTCTTGTCGCAGCAGGCCTTCATGAAAGCCCAATTCCTTACGCACATGTGACTACCACAACGACTCACAAGACCCTTCGTGGACCGCGTGGCGGCATGATCATGTGCAGCAATGAGGTCAACAAGAAGTACAACTTCAACAAGGCAATCTTCCCGGGAATCCAGGGTGGCCCGCTGATGCATGTCATCGCTGGAAAGGCTGTATGCTTTAAAGAGGCACTTGATCCGTCCTTTAAGGTATATGCACAGGGCATCATCGACAATGCACAGGCACTTGCTTCTGGTCTTATGAACCGTGGTTTCGATCTGGTATCCGGTGGAACCGATAACCATCTGATGCTTGTCAACCTGATCAATAAGGGTGTGACTGGAAAGCAGGCAGAAAAGATGCTGGATGCAGCAAACATCACCTGCAACAAGAATACCGTACCGAACGATCCGCAGTCTGCATTTACCACAAGTGGTATTCGTCTTGGAACGGCAGCTGTCACCACTAGAGGCTTCAAGCCAGCTGATATGGATGTTGTTGCTCAGGCAATCTCTCTTGTCATCGACGATATGGAGAAAAATAAGGAAGAGGCAATGGCACTTGTTAAGAGCCTGACAGACAAGTATCCTTTGTACGAATAAATATACGAGCAAATAGATAATTAAAATAATATTGCTCACGAATGAGGTATCATGGAAACATTAAAGATTCGCTATTTAAGTGATAAAATTGAAAAGCTTCGCTTCATCGACGGAAAGTCCGACTGGATTGACCTGCGCAGCGCAGAGGAAGTTGAGATGAAGGCTGGAGAGGCACGTTTGATCTCGCTTGGTATTGCAGTGCAGCTGCCAAAGGGCTATGAGGCACATGTCGTTCCAAGAAGCAGTACCTTTAAAAATTTCGGTCTCATTCAGACCAACCATATGGGTGTCGTCGATGAGAGCTACTGCGGCGACAACGACGAGTGGAGACTGCCTGTCATGGCGGTGCGCGACACCTGCATCCACATAAACGACAGAATTTGCCAGTTTCGTATCATGAAGCATCAGCCGGAATTAAAGTTTGAGGAAGTTGAGCATCTGGATGGATGCGACCGCGGAGGATTTGGGACGACTGGAAAACAGTAAGCGTGTAGCCCAGAAGTTCTATGGAAGTGTGTTGTGCAACTCGGAAGTCTTACGAAAGGTACTTCGACGAATGACTTTGTCGACGGGTCCAATTCCGCGGGACCCCACTACATATTTTCAACGTAAGTGTATTTTGACAACAGGCCCGCTACAACGCCCCGTCTCGTAAAGCATATCGTCTCAGCACCATTTAGGAATCTGGCGCGGGAATCCTCGGCCATTCAATGACCGAGATGAAAGCGCC
>CAVFYJ010000140.1:0-6296 GCA_963626545.1 Acetatifactor sp.
TACCCGGTTCCAGATACAATCGGTGCGACGCTTCGTGAGTATCAGGTGTACGGTTATCGCTGGCTGAAGATGCTTCAGGACTACCACTTTAATGGCATTCTTGCCGATGATATGGGTCTTGGAAAGACGCTTCAGACGATTACACTTCTTGCGTCTGATCAGGGAAAGGGAAGTTCTATCATTGTTTGCCCGGCGTCACTGATCTACAACTGGCAGCATGAGTTAGAGCTGTTTGCAAAAAGTCTGCGTGTCCAGGTCATTGCCGGAAATGCGAAGGAGCGAAAAGAGCTGATCGATCATTATACCGATTTTGATGTGTTGATCACCTCCTATGATCTGCTTCGCCGCGATCTGGAAGTTTATGAGAGCTGCACGTTCTTCTATCAGATTTTGGATGAGGCGCAGTATATCAAGAATCACATGACGATGAACGCGAAGGCTGTAAAGCAGTTAAATGCTGCTTACCGTTTGGCATTAACCGGAACGCCGATTGAGAATAGCTTAGGCGAGCTTTGGAGTATTTTCGACTATTTAATGCCTGGTTATTTGTACAGCTATACGCGTTTTCGTAAGCAATTTGAGCTTCCGATCATGAAAAATGAGGATGCGACCGCTCGAAATCGTCTGCGCAGAATGACGGCACCATTTTTGCTGCGAAGATCCAAGTCTCAGGTATTGTCCGATCTTCCGGAGAAAGACGAAAAGACCATCTACTCTGGTATGGAGGACGAGCAGAGAAAGCTGTATTTGGCTGCGCATAAGCAGTTGGTTGACCAGTTACAGGGCATTGACAGTGCATATTATGAGAAGAACAAGATCTTTATCTTGAGTCAGCTGACAAAACTTCGCCAGATCTGCTGTCATCCGGCACTGTGCTACGATGATTATCAGGGAACTTCATCCAAGCTTGAGGCTTGCATGGAGCTGGTACAGCGCGCCGTAAAGGGCAAGCATAAGGTACTTTTGTTCTCACAGTTTACGTCCATGCTCGATCTGATTCGCGAGCGTCTGGCAGAGCAAAATACCAAGTATTATTGCCTGACCGGAAGCACAGACAAGCAGGAGCGTCAGCGCCTTGTTGACGAGTTCCAGAACGACGATACGCCAGTATTCTTGATTTCCCTCAAGGCTGGTGGTACAGGACTGAATCTGACCGCAGCCGACATTGTCATTCACTACGATCCGTGGTGGAACGTGGCGGCACAGAATCAGGCAACCGACCGTGCACATCGAATCGGCCAGAAAAACACGGTAACGGTTTACCGTCTGATTGCAAAGGACTCCCTCGAGGAGGGAATAATAAAGCTCCAGGAGTCCAAGAAAGCGTTATCAGACGATATTCTTTCCATGGACTTCGGAGCTATTGCGTCGATGTCTAAGGATGAGTTGTTATCTCTTCTTTCTACGGGAGAGGTAGCTAATCAGGCAAAGTAACATAAACACTGCCATAATTACAATAAACATAGGCAGATACTTAAGGGTGGCATTCCATATCGGTGTCCTAAACAGGGCAACACTGTAGGTGTCACCCTTAAATGATTTAATGTAGTAGGTGTCAAGTGTGATATCGTCAGCCGTTATGGTAGCGTCGGATCTGGCACTGTCTGCATTTCGGATAATTGCAGAGGAGTAGCCATCCGGCAGAGAAACGGTTACGGTGTTAGAAATGTGTGCGTAGAGAACGGTATTTCTTGCCAGCTGAGCATTTAATGTCACTTCCTTTTTGGAAAGCTCCGTCTCACGCTCCGTCCAGGCAAAGACATACGAGTTCGCCGGAACGGTGACAGTATACTGATGAATCAGAAAACGCTTTTGCTGGGTCAGCCAGTCAATCGTTGGAAGCAGATCAATCGAAACGGTTACAGAACTTCGGCCAAAGTAGTCAGCCAGATTGGAGAGAAGAAGTTCTGGTGTTGCCTGTGTATTGTCTTTATTTTGATCCAGATACCAGTCACAGCAAAATTCCAGATAAGCCTTCAGATCAGAAGATTCATCGTCCATTGAGAACTTCTCAGCATCGGTTTTGGCACCCTCTGGCTCGATCAGAGAAACGGTAAAATCGTTACCCTCGGTTCCGGTCAGGAAAACGTAGCAATCGTTGAAATTTTCACTGATCGAAAGCTCGTATCCGTCATCTGTCGTGGTATAGCTGCAGCCGAGCGGATAGATGTGGCAGTTGTCACTAAGACCGGAGATGGACATACATGCCTTTGCATCAAGATTGGAGTCGGTGAGTGGTCTGGACAGATGGTAGAGAACACCGGTATCCGTTGGAATTTCTGTGTTATAGAACTGTCCCTGATACAGCTCCTCGAGTGACAGAGAGGTTTCACTCAGTCCGTTTGCAGAAAACAGAGGAGAATAGTATTCAGATTCTTCAAAATCTGCTCGGTTGTCATCGCGACCTCGAAGAGAGAAAAATGAATCGTTGTCTGACACAAGCGCATCAAACGAATACAGGTCTTCTGGCTCTACGGCAAGGGAAGTGATTTGCGGAATCAGAATGTCAAACGAAACATCGGTATCGGATTCATTTTGAACCAGATAGTTGTCTTTTACCAGATTATTGTCATAATCTAGCCAGATATCGTGTGTCACCGTGACGTCCTCTGGCAGTTCTGTTGTGCTATACAGACCGGATGTATACAGTGGGGTGGAAAATGTTTCTGTCACATCTTCACTGACAGGACTTGCCTTTTCGGCAGATGAAGTAGTGAGATCCGAAGAAACTGCTGTCGCATTCTCAGCGTCAACAGGAGTTGCCTTCTCGGCGAATGAAACAGTTGTGCCGGAAAGAATGGTTCCGGCTGCAAGAAGTAAAGAGGTAAATTTTGTCTTATGCTTTAACATGGAAAACCTGACCTTTCTATTGCATGATAGAAGCATTTTATGCTATAATAAGAACATCCAACATCAAAAACTGAGGGAGGAACTATGGCAGTTGATCTACACACGCATTCCTGCTGTTCGGACGGATCTTTTACACCGACTGAACTAATGGGACTTGCACATGAGAAAAAACTTTCGGCAATCGCGCTGACGGATCATGATACCGTAAGCGGAATCAAGGAGGCCAAGCAGGCAGCAGATGCGCTGTCGCTTACATGGATTCCGGGAATCGAAATATCAAGCCTGTACGATCTGGGCAATTCGGTGAAGGAATTTCACATTTTGGGGTTGGGCATCGACGAAACGGATGCCTCCTTTTTGGAAAAGCTAGAGGCGTTTGGCGCGCTTCGCCAGAGCAGAAATGAGAAAATGCTGCGTCTGATCAGCGAAAAGGTTCTGCCAATTGACGAAGAGAAATTCTACGCGCGCTTTAATCGCTCGGTGATCACCAGAGCCCACTTTGCACAGTATCTTCACGAGAAAGGAGCCGTATCCTCTGTAAAAGAGGCGTTTGACCGCTATCTTGGAGATGGGATGCCGTGCTATGTCCCGAAGGAGGGCGTGACCGCAAAGGAAGCAATCGCCTGCATTCTGGCGGCGAAAGGTCATCCAGTGTTGGCGCATCCGACGCTGTACCGTCTGGGATCATCCGTGCTTGAGAATGCCGTAAAGGACTTAAAGGAATCGGGCCTTGAGGGAATCGAGGCGGTGTACTCGACCTACACACCAGCGCAGGAGCGCGAGATTCGTGCGCTTGCCGCAAAATATGAACTTCACATGACCGGAGGATCGGATTTCCATGGAACGCCGAAGCCGGATATCCAGCTTGGAACAGGCCGTGGCAATCTTTACGTACCGGATGAGTTTGCGAAATGGCTGCTTGCATAAATGCTCATAACAATTATCATAACATAAACAGGAATTGATGTCCAGTAAGAAAGGGGATTTACCATGATACAGGAAGAAATCCAGAATTGGATCTATGAAATAAAGGAGGTGGATGCGCTCAGCGCAAAGGCACTGCTTCGTGTTTACGAGCAGCTTGGCTTAAGTGCAGCATCTGATCGCCTCAGCGCGATTGGAAATAGGAACGAAGCCGCAGAGGTCGAGTATGGCAGCGTATGGCTTTGGATGATTGAGCGAAATCCAGAAAGACGCGAGGCGGTAAATAAGCTTCGTGAAGAGTTGACCGAAAAATATTGTGGCGCACACAGCAAGGATGTGCATTTGACCGGCCGCCAGGTATTTTATGAGCTGAGCTTTTTTACGGAATATGAGACAAAGTATGGCACACTCCAGTATTACGAGAACATTTATCGTCAGTTGTGCCAAGTAGAAGCATCTGAGCGCGATGGCTGGTATCTGTATGGATTGACTCAGGTTAAGAAAGCGATGAAGGAAGGCGTTTTTGAGTATCAGGCACAGATTACCACGCTTTTCAAGGAGACGTTTGCAGCGCTTCGTGAAAATTTTGCAACGCTTGACCCGATGCAGCGAATTTTGATTTTGGCAGCCGCTTATGAGGCATGCAGCCAGCGAATTCTCCTTCCATATAAGTATCAGGGCATGCTTCACGAATGGTATCGCGTTGTCTGCCGTCATGAGCATAGCAGCGCAGAGCTTGAGGCAGCGATGGTGCTGATGGAGATGGCAAAGCAGAAATTAGAGGCATAACGGGAACGATTAAATAAAAAAAGAGGAGTTTATCATGAATTTTCATATATTATTCTGCTCATCCAGACATGTGACCATTGAGTTGGATGAGGATGCGATTTACGAAACTGCGAGCTACGAGATTTGGGTAAACGGACAGTTAAAGGGAATTTTCCACAAAATGATTCAGACGATTGACGGATTGCTGCCAGACACCGAC
The DNA here is from genome assembly GCA_963626545.1 of Acetatifactor sp. Taxonomy (GTDB): domain Bacteria; phylum Bacillota; class Clostridia; order Lachnospirales; family Lachnospiraceae; genus Anthropogastromicrobium. The sequence goes on from CAVFYJ010000140.1 coordinate 4,763, forward strand.
TACGAGATTATGCTGGTACGTGCAAACGAGGAGTCCGTGACCATTACATTCCACACCGAGCCAGAGCCGATTACCTTAAATGTAAAAGAATTTGGTGCATTTGGTGACGGTGTTCACGATGATACGAGTGCAATTCAGGCGGCAATTTTGTGCTGCCCGGAGAAGAGTAGAGTCCTAATTCCAAAGGGAACTTATCCGGTAACCGTTCTGTTTTTAAAGAGCGATATGATTCTCGAATTACAGGAGGGCGCAACAGTAGCCGGTATTTATGACCGCGAGCGCACACCGATTCTGCCGGGTCAGATTGAGTATGATCGCGAGAATGGCTACTATAACCTTGGTAGTTGGGAAGGCAACCCGCTCGACAGCTTTGCATCTATGATTACTGGTATTCATGTAAAGAATGTAACGATTTGTGGCAAGGGTGTTCTGGACGGTCGTGCTGATTTTGAGAATTGGTGGAGTCGCCCGAAGGATAAGATTCGTGCATGGAGACCACGAATGATTTTCTTGAATCACTGCGAGAACATTACCGTTGTTGGCATTACCGTGCAGAATTCACCGGCATGGAACCTGCATCCATATTTTTCAAACAACATTCGCTTCCTTGATATGGAAGTAAAGGGACCGGCAAACTCCCACAATACCGATGGCTGCGATCCGGAGTCCTGTACCAATGTTGAGATTGCAGGTGTTCATTTTTCCGTTGGCGATGACTGTATCGCAATCAAGTCTGGAAAGATCTACATGGGCAAGAAGTTTAAGGTTCCGTCCAAGCATATCCATGTTCGCCAGTCCTGGATGCAGGATGGTCATGGTGCTGTCACCGTTGGAAGTGAGATTGCAGCTGGTGTCGATGACATCCATATTTCAAAGTGCCGTTTCTCCAATACTGACAGAGGTCTTCGCGTGAAAACAAGGCGTGGCCGTGGAAAAGATTCTGTATTAAAGGGAATCGTGTTCGAGGATCTGGAGTTAGAGGGCGTAAAGGCACCGTTTGTTGTAAATAGCTTCTATTTCTGTGATCCAGATGGACGTACCGAGTATGTTGGAACAAAAGAGGCGCTGCCGGTGGATGACCGCACGCCAAAGATCGAATCCTTGGAGTTTCGCAATATTGTTTGCCGCAATGCACATTATTGTGGCGCGTACATCTACGGTCTTCCAGAGCAGAAGATTGAGCGTCTTGTCTTTGATAACGTTTCTATCACGTATGCAAAGGAGGCACAGACCGGCGTTGCAGCGATGATGATGGGCTGTGAGCCAGCAAGCCGCCTTGGACTTGTGGTCGGAAATGTCAAGAAGCTTGTACTTCACAATGTGTCCATCGACGGACAGGAGGGCGAAAGACTTTGCCTGAGCGGCGTTGAGGATGTGGAAGAAGAGCAGGAATAAAAAAGAGGCAGATTGGTTTTCATCAAAATGGGGCATTCCGAGAGAGGTGTATCAGGAAAGTATCGAAAAAAGCAGTGATGGAAAGCTTCGAAATAAAAAGCGAAAAATCAAACACTTTTTAAGAAAACATGATCTGCCG
>CAVFYJ010000141.1:0-6069 GCA_963626545.1 Acetatifactor sp.
GGCGCTTTCATCTCGGTCATTGAATGGCCGAGGATTCCCGCGCCAGATTCCTAAATACAAAATATTTCAATCCTACCTTTAGACAAATTGTCCAGAAGTTTTAAAAAAAACACCGTCATTTCCGACAATGTTCTCTTTACTCCCCCCTGATATTTTAAGCAACTACCATTATGTATACATACCTTTACATTTGCATTTTTTTCATACGATCCATAATGTAAAAGACATGATTACTTGTCAACTGTAAAAGTCTTGATCACACACTCACCCAGATATACCACACCAATTTCGATTATAGCATATCATACCTATTCGTTTCCATACAATATAAATATACATCTTCCATGCTGACAGCCGCCTTTTTCTTATCGTCTGGGAATTGTGCTCCATCCCCTACCACACGAACTAGCATTCCCTCTTCTGTCATCACAATATTGCTGACCAGATATTTTTGCTGTACACCAGCCATCTCTTCTGGTTGAATTAAAAATTCCCACACCAATCCATCCATTTCCCGAATCAGTTCCATCGGAGATGCTTTTTTTAGAATACTTCCCTTCTTCAACAGAATAATCTCTTTTGCAATACACTCCACATCTGTGACAACATGGGTAGCAAACAAGACAATTTTATTTGTCGCAATCTCACTGACAAAATTACGAATACGAATGCGTTCTTTGGGATCGAGACCTGCTGTCGGTTCATCCAATACCAACACATCTGGTTCGTTTAATAACGCCTGAGCAATCAAAAGGCGCTGTTTCATTCCTCCAGAATAGCTTCCAATACGGCGATTTGCAACATCAGTTAAATTTACAAGTTCCAATAATTCATTCACTCGTTTCTTTGCTTCCCGGCGTGATAATCCTTTCAATGCAGCCATATACCACAAAAAGCGTGTACCAGTAAACGTGCTGTATAATCCCTGCTGTTGCGGCATATATCCAAGTCTTGTACGATACGCATTGCCATCTTTCCAAATCAATTTTCCATCAAGCGTTACGCTTCCCGTTGTTGGACGTAAATTATCTGTTATGATATTCATTAACGTGGATTTTCCAGCTCCGTTAGATCCTAACAAGCCATATACGCCAGGTGTAAGACAAGTTGAGATCTCCGATAACGCTTTCTTTCCATTTTTATAGACATGTGACACATTTTTAATCTCAAGTTCCATTGTCTGGCTCCTTTCCCCTGTTTACAGCGATTTTGTTCTAAAATAGCTTATATTTCAATCATCTATAATAATCTACAATAACAACCTACAGTGACCTTAAAACAATTTCAAAGAACATTCCTCCTGCACAGGTGAATGTGGTCAGATCTACTCCAATCAGCAATAAAAAACACGGCACTACAAATAACAGTATGCACACGGCTATCGAAAAAACGGTATGTTTTATCACACGCGTAATTCCAACCGATACCAGTATTACGAGCAGCATTGTCACATACCGTAATACCAGAGTAAGCCAAACTGCCTGTCCGATTTCAAGTGGCAAGGTCAGTGCTGCATAATCTGGAACAGACATCAACGCAACTCCATATGGCACTCGTTCGATCTGTTTTATGATCATCCATTCGTATGGTACATATAGAATCGCAAACAGAATGGTTCCTACTCCAATTAGCTGAATCAACTTTGCCCTAAAAAGCTTTTTTCTTCCCTTGCAGGTTGAATGCAGCAGCCGTTCCATTCCTGTTGTATATTCCATTCCAAACAGTGTACAGGAAAATACACAAACAATGGTCAACAATATCACTGCCATGACAATCTGCCTTCCATCATCCTCCAGCAAATACGAAAACTGATCCTGATCTACAAAACCAGCTTTTTCTGTTTTCTTTGAAACCTCTTTTACCAACTGTACCTGTGACCAAAATCGTTCAAAACCACCTTCGCGTGCCATAATTCCCCACTGGCGTTCTTTCTGCCACTGTTCGTATTCTTCCTCTGAAATCATCTGATTTTGCCATTTTTGCTCAATCGCTACTGCTTCCTGATCTTCTAGCTGAAAATACTTCTGCTCCTCCTCCAATTGTTTTTGTATTTCTTCTGTATAATAGCCTTGATATTTCTCAATGTAATTCTGATATATGTTTCGATCACTTGATACCTGATATTGCGGAATTCCGTCTGCATTTTTCCATGAAAAAACAATCAGTACGGCAATGACAAAACATGCCTGACAATTGCGATATAATTTTCCTGCTTCCTGTCCCTGTACACTTGTTGTTCGGTACCAAAATCCTGTCTTTTGTAAGATGGTTCCTGTCTTTTGCAACCACTTTCTTGTATAGGGCTGTCTTCCTCTTTCCCTTGAAAACAATCCTATCGTTATTGCTGCAAACAAAATCATCAATACTCCACTTACAATCCACACTATTTTATTTGCCGGAACTGCATTTGACGCAATATTCAAATCAATATAGTTTCTTGCCTGTTCTTTTACATCCTGAAGATAAAAAAGGTTCACATATTTTAGCAAATTCCATTTCGATGGCTCTGATATCCAATGATACCAAAACCATTCAATTCCAAGGATTCCAAATGAAATACATGACGTCAAAGCAAACCGAATTCCATTACTGAAAACAACCATCATCAAACTTCCCACTGCAAGCATCGCAACAATTTTTGTCAGTAAAAACCGCCCAATATATTGTCCAATTGAGCATGTCCATACTGAGTTGCGAAAGCTTTCAATTGATTGCAGTGCCAGCTGCTCTCCTCCCGCTCCATACAGTATGTATGCAAGTACAATCTGGCTTGCATACAAGGCAATTCCAATAATTCCAATCGCTATGAAAAATGCAATTAGCTTTGTCGCCATTAAATGGCTGCGTCCATTTTTGGTACTTCGCAGCATCGGATAAAATCCATTTGTTTTTTCCTGAAAGAACATAATCCATGCCAATACCCATACCAAAATCAATGCCATTATATCGGTCAAAAAACTATCTGTTGCGACCTCACATGTTGGACTATATTCAATCTCCAATTTTAAATCTTCCAGTTTTTTGTATTCTTCTGCTGCATTTAAAATGTGCTGTTGACTGAAACTGTCAGGATCTGAAAATAAGGATAATGCCTGCATGGAATCTGCCTTTTTCTGAATATTCTGCAAGAATTCAGGATACGATTCCATATAATCAATGCGTAGACACCAGTAATTATATCGTTCCATCATGCGGTACAGTGAAATTCCACCTGCGATATCCCGAAGCTGTTCGATTCGTGTTTCCCATTCCTCCTCACTCCAATCTGGCAATTCCTCTTCCATCATCTGCACAACACTTGAAAATCCTTTTTCCTGTGCAACCAGATACGCTGCCAAATTCGACTCTTCCCGATACCATTTTCTCTTTTGCTCAATGTCCATATCCGCTGTAAGTTCCACATCTTTTTTCCATGCACCATTTAAAAATCCTTCATAGCCCGAATACCGATGAATTTCCCCTTCTCCAGATGTTGTCTGTAAACACATATACCAGATATTTACAAGCATACAAAAACAAACGATCACCAAAAAAAGGCGATTCTGCCAAATTTTTCTTATTTCTGCTGCTATCAATCGCATCCTGCATTCCCCCCTCTCATCTTTTATGGGCGAATCTCCTGAAATTGTGCTCCAGACTCCAACATATGATCTTTTTCCATCCAATACACAACTGGTTCAATTCCAGGATAATAGGTTCCAAAAAACAGATACTTATCTGTTACACCAATGCGTTGTTCCAATGAGTTTCCACCCTGCGTTTTCAAATATTGAACCGTCTCTCCCGTCTCCTGATCATATACGACAACCACATCTCCAATATCTCTATCCTGTTTTAAAATGTAGTAATAATTCTCATCCATTGCTGCATACCATCCCCATCCCTCAGGTGTTTTCGACAATCCAAATAGCGTCCCATCTGCCTGCTTTAATACCAGTCTTTTTCCTGTCAACTGACCATTTTTATCCATCCATACCAATTGTGTCGGGTCTGGCATTTTTATAAAAGAATCTCCATCTGGCAAAAATGGTCCATTTTCCCCGCGTGGCTTTCTTTTTACTGTAATCTGATCATTCTCTAAATCATACACGCAAGAGTACTCGGTATCCTCTTCCTCCTCATCGGCCTGAATATCAAAGTATAGATAATCTCCATAAGGATAATAATAAATCATTGTATATCGGGAATCCAATGCTGCAATTGTTTTTTGTTCTTTGCCATCTAATGACTGATATCCAAGTTCATAATGTGTAATTCCTTTTTCAACATCATCCACATGGCTCAAATAAAATAATCGACCTCTGTGAATCAGCTCTGTTTCTGGATTTGCGATACGCAAATTGGTTAAATCTTTTGTGCTTCCATCGTCAGACAACACAAAAAAACCATCTCCATTAAAATAATCTTGTGTCAATGCCTTTGTCTCATTCATAGATGTCTCCCAAATATGTGTATTTGTATACAGCTTTCCGTCATAATATTGAAGCATGTTCCAGAAAACACTGTTTCCGACATACGCATGGCATTCTTCTTTAAATTGATCATTTGTTTCTTCCTGATGAAGGCAATCTGGTTTGTTGCAAAGTGGAACCATCACCTGTGCATCAAAACTACAAAAATATACAAACTCATTATACCGCACATAATAACCCTTTTCTCCCTTTGTCCAAATACTTGATCCGTTTCCTGTTGACTGAAAAGAACCATCGTAATCAGTCTCTGGCTGTACTGTTGTTTCACTTACACAAATGGAATCTACAATCTCTGGATAAATTGTAAGCTGATATGTTTTTTCTTTAAAAATTTCTTCTTTTGTATCTGCTGCGTTGACCATTCCTGCTCCGAACTTAGAAAAGATTCCAACTGCAACAATAGAACAAAAGCAGCTCCACAGAGCTGCTTTTGTTGCTTTTACATTAATACTCATTATCAATGAACAACATTCTGAATCAAGCTGGTTGACCATGACGATGAACCATATGATACAATATGGGTACTTGTCGCATGATCAAACGGATAAGCGTCCGGAGCAACACTTACCGACACATCTGAACCACTATAATTATCTTTGCTTCCTGTTTTCTGATAATTTTTTCCATTTGCCTGAGAAACTCCAATTATCGAAACAAAACATCTTGAGCTTTCATTTGGAACGGCTCTTGTTGTTGCAGTTGCACTTCTATCAGCACAAACTAAATTTGCATGACAAGCCATAGTTCCCCCTGGTACTGACAGTGAACCAGAATTTGATGCAGCTAATGTTGGAACAGTTGCCATTACCGATAATGCTGCTCCCATCATTAAGAGCTTCACTCTTTTTTTCTTCATTAGTAATCCTCCTTTTATTTTATTAAAATCGCAATGCTAACATTACAAGTTATTATCTTATTATTATCTTAAAATCTCACTTTTTGTTGTTTTTATTATATCAAAACCAGAAGGTTTTGTCAATAACTTTTTATTTTTTTAAGTCTTAGAGTTTTCGCCATATTCTCGCAAATAAAACTCACAAATGGCAAAAATATATAATATTATCAAACAACATAAAGCTATTATGAATAAAATACACTTTTGCAAATAAGCCATCTATGAACAATAATCCACACTTTTCTTAACTTCTGGACAATTTGTCCAGAAGTTTCCCTCTCAATGTTTTTAATTTATTCGATTATCTATTTCCCATTTATAAATAATTGCTCGAATTGCTTTCTTTCGTAATCTGTTTATTTTCTGTTCTGACAATCCTTCTGTAATGATTTCTTTATATGATTTTCCTTCTATATAGATTGCTTTCAATACTGATTGTTCCTTTGGTGGCAGCTGCAAATAATATAAGTAAACATATTTCACCCGATCTATAGATTCCATAATTTGCATCATGTTTTGATAAATTTCTTCCTGATATTTTTTCTTTTGCTTTTCATAAAGTAAATAGATATCATCTAGCCCATGAGCAAATCCTCCTTTACTATTGCAATAATCTCTCGGAATCTTCGCCCCAGTAAAATCAAGGCTTCCAGATACCTCTTTTTATAAAATCCCCCACTTTTTTGCAAAATTCTCTTGCCA
>CAVFYJ010000142.1:0-6012 GCA_963626545.1 Acetatifactor sp.
CTCTTAGGTAATCCTGAGTTTATCTTTGATTAAGGGGTTCTGAATAGTTACATTTTTTTAATTATAGTTTACGAAAAGCCCATCGGTGATGGTTTCGTCGGCGAATAGAAATTTTATATATTTTCTTGGAATAAAAAGAGACATTCCAGCATATATATCTACGATATTACGACAGCATATCGAGGGAATCCATCCTTCGATATCCTTCCGGGTCGAATCCCTTCCTTGAACTTTTGTACAAAATATGGTATGATGCAACAGGACTCAAAAGTACAAAATCAGGGAAAGAAAGGAGCGGCGCTCATGCGGTATTCAGATGAAGTGATAGAGGAAGTACGTGCAAGAAACGACGTAGTGGACGTGATCGGAGGCTACATTCATTTGCAGAAAAAAGGCAGCAACTACTTCGGCCTGTGTCCGTTTCACAACGAAAAGTCACCGTCATTCTCCGTATCTCCACAGAAGCAGATGTATTATTGCTTCGGCTGCGGTAAGGGCGGAAACGTCATCACCTTTGTCATGGACTACGAAAATGAAAGCTTTCAGGAGGCGGTTGCATCGCTTGCAGACAGAGCAGGAATCGAGCTGCCGCAGGAGGAAGAAAGCGAAGAGAGCAGAAGACAGGCAGATTATCGAAGTGTCTTGTTTGCAATACAAAAAGAAGCTGCATTATATTTTTACCATCAGCTAATGAGCGAGAACGGAAGACGAGGCTACGAATATTTTCGCAGCCGTGGGCTTTCCGATGAGACAATCAAAAATTTCGGTCTGGGCTATGCCAATCCATACCCAGACGACTTATATCGGTTCCTGCGCCAGAAAGGCTTTTCGGATGCGCAACTAAAAGATTCCGGTCTGGTAAAAATCGAGGAGAAGGGCTGCTACGATAAATTTTGGAACCGCGTCATGTTCCCAATCATGGATTTAAATAATAAAGTCATCGGCTTCGGCGGCCGTGTCATGGGCGAGGGCGAACCAAAATATTTGAACTCACCGGAGACCCTGATCTTTGAAAAGAGCCGTAACCTTTATGGAATGCACGTTGCCAAGCGAAACCGAAAGCCATATTTTTTAATCTGTGAGGGCTACATGGACGTCATTAGCCTTCATCAGGCTGGTTTCACAAATGCGGTGGCAGCGCTTGGTACCGCATTTACGGTACAGCATGGCCTGCTGTTAAAGCGTTACACAAAAGAGGTTGTGCTAACCTTCGACAGCGATGGCGCGGGTATTAAGGCAGCACTTCGTGCGATTCCGATCTTAAAAGAGGCGGGACTTTCGGCGCGTGTGCTGACGATGAAACCATATAAGGACCCAGATGAATTTATCAAAAACATGGGAGCCGAGGCATATCAGAAGCGCATCGATGAGGCAGTACCATCCTTTATGTTCGAGATTCAGGTCTTGCGCGATGGATATGATTTTTCAGATCCAAGCAAAAAAACCGAATTTTTCGAGGAGGCAGCGAATAAGCTTCGCACGTTCCAGGATCCACTTGAACGAAATAACTACATCGAGGCTGTTTCCAGAACCTATGGAATGGATTACCAGATTTTAAAGCAGAAGGTCGAGGAACACGCCTATACAGGCTATGTACGGAATGCGCAGCAGGAGCGAAAAGAAACAACGAAAAAGCGCGAGAAGGACGAGGGCTTAAAAGCAGCACAGCGCCTTCTTCTGACTTGGCTGAGCGACCATCCGGAAAAGCTTGCTCAGCTTGCGGATATCATCACACCGGAGGATTTTTCGGATTCCCTTTATCAGGAGGTCGCTCGCCTTTTGTATCGTCAGATCGAGCAGGGGAAGGGAAATCCGGCCGAGCTTCTTACGAATTTTATCGAAGACGAAAGCCAATATCAGGAAGTTGCAAAAATCTTTAATGCCGAGCTGGTTCAGGATGCGTCCGGCTCCGAAAAAACAAGAGGCATCCGCGAATGTGTGATCCGCTTAAAGCGCCACAGCCTGCAAAAAGAAGCTGACACGACAGACGATATCAAGCGTCTTCAGGAGGTAATGGAAGCATTAAAAGGACTGGATCACCTGAATATATCCTTTTAATAGGGCAACAATATAGTCAGACATCATAACGATTCAAACAAAACGCCTGCGGGCAGAATGAAGGCAGACATGGGAATGAAGCAGTTAGAATCTGACAAAAGAATAGAGGAATTAATCCGTTTAGGAAAGACACAAGGAGGTTTTCTAAAGCTTTCTCAGGTCGCGGAAAGGATTCCAGAAGCCATGCGAACCGAGGAAGGGCTAAACCGTGTTGTGGAGATTCTCGGGCGCAGCCTGATCGCGATTGGTCAGGAAGAGGAAAAGGAGATTGATACGCAGCTCGAAGCACAATTCGATGTACAACTAGACAGCTCCTCCTACGATGAGGATGAGCCGATCAAGCTTTATATGAAAGATATTGGAAAGGTTCCCTTGTTGGATGCGAAAGAGGAGACCGAGCTTGCAAAGCGGGCGTCCCTTGGGGATGAAGAGGCAAGGCGGCAGCTTGCAGAGGCCAATCTTCGCCTTGTTGTCAGTGTGGCCAAGCACTACAACGGCTGTGGCTTGCCCTTGCTTGATTTGATTCAGGAAGGAAATCTTGGCCTGATGAAGGCCGTTGAAAAATTTGATTACACAAAGGGCTATAAGTTTTCGACCTACGCGACCTGGTGGATTCGTCAGGCTGTCACGCGTGCCATTGCCGATCAGTCCAGGACGATTCGCATTCCAGTTCATATGGTAGAAAATATGAATCGCATCATCCGCAAATCACGCAGCATGGTGCAGGAGCTTGGACGAGAGCCAAGCATTCAGGAGATTGCGGACGCGCTCGAGCTTCCGGTAGAAAAGGTCAGCGATGCAATTCAGATGAATATGGAGCCGGTATCGCTTGAAATGCCAGTCGGGGAAGAGGAAGAGACCCACTTAGGGGACTTTATTCAGGACTACGGCTCTATGATTCCACTTGAGGAGACCACCAGAATCTTATTAAACGAGCAGCTTTCCGAGGCACTTCACACGCTCACGCGCCGGGAAGAGGAAGTGCTTCGTCTTCGCTATGGCCTTACGGACGGCAGAGCGAGGACACTCGAGGAGGTCGGTCAGATCTTTCATGTGACAAGAGAGCGCATCCGCCAGATCGAGGCTAAGGCGCTCCGAAAGCTCAAGCATCCAACAAGAAGTCGAAAACTTAGAGACTATCTGGAATAATTGGAAGAATACAATTAGAGAAGAAACAAAGAATTATAAAATTATAAGTATAAGAAAATAAAGAACTATAACTATAGAGAGGAAACAAAGAACTGTATGAAATTATCAAAGAGATTGGAAACAGTGACATCCATGGTGACAAAGGGAAATCGCGTCGCGGATGTCGGCTGTGACCATGGCTTTGTACCGATTTTTCTCGTGGAATCCGGTATTTCGCCGTCCGCTGTGGCGGCGGATGTGCGGCCGGGCCCGCTTTCGCGCGCAAAGGAGCATATAAAAGAGCATAGATTAGAGGAAAAAATACAGACAAGATTGTCCGATGGCCTTTCCAACATTCATCCGGGCGAAGCTGATTCGCTCATCATGTCTGGTATTGGTGGAATTTTAATGATCCGTCTGTTGTCAGACAGCTGTGAGACGGCGAAAAGCTTTCAGGAACTCATTCTTTCTCCACAGTCTGAGCTGGCAGATGTGCGCCGTTATCTTGTTGAAAACGGCTATTTTATCGAGTATGAGCATATGCTGTGTGACGAGGGCAAGTTCTATTTTATTTTTCATGTCGTTGTCAAAAAAGATGAGCGCGACTGGTCTGAGGATGAATACCGTTATGGCAAGGAAATCTGCGCAGAAGATCTGGATACCTTCCGGGCATATCTTGAAAAAGAAAAGAGACAATATGAGCAGATTTTGGAGAAGATGAAGCAGGCACCACAAAATGAACGTGCCGCACAGCGCGTTGCACAGCTTCAGGGAGACATTGCCTGCGTCGAAAAAAAATTAAACAATTGGAGGCCTTTACATAATGAAATGCAGTGATATTCAAAAGCAGCTGGAACTTTTTATCCCAAAGGGAATAACCACAGCTGAAAAAGAAAATACAGGACTGATTGTAGGAAGAAGCGATAAAAATGTTTCAACGATTGTGGTCGCTTATCGTATTGATCAGGAAACCGTAGACTATGCTGTATCTGCGCAGGCTGATCAGATTATCGTTCGTGAGCCGATCATCAAAGAACCAATTTTAACGATTGGAAGTGACAGCTATCAGGGACGCCTTCTATTACAGCTGTTGCGCCACGACATTGCGTGTTACGCAACGGGCAGCAGCTTTGATCTGTGCAAGGGCGGAACTGCAGACTGGATCGCGTCAAAGCTTGATCTGTCTGGCATTTATATTACAGAGCCAAAGGCAGAATACACAGGGATCAATGAGCAGCCTTGCCAGAGCGGTGCAGGCCGCATTGGTCACTACAAAAAGAAAAAAACACTTGAGGACATCGTAAACCGTGTCTGCGATGAATTTTCGTTAGAAGCGGTTCGTGCCTATATTTCAAAAGAAGAGGATGGACTGGCATTTTCAGATGTGGCAGTAGTCGTATGGGCAGACGAGGCGAGCATAGATGCAGCAATGGAGCGCGGCGTGCAGCTGATTGTCACCTGTGGCGTAAGCAGTCAGGATGCGATGAAGGCATGCAGCGAGCATCGGGCAGTCATTGAATTGTCCGGCGAGACCGCAGAGGAGATTTTTACGGATTGTGTCGAGCAGTATTTATCCGAAGTTTTAAGCTCCTCCATCGAAATATTGACGGTGCCGACAAGAAGAAAGTGCAGGTTCTTAACACCCGGAAAGGAGTAAGTAAGAATGATAACAGTGTATTACAATGGAAAGCCGTATCAGTATGCAGACAGCACCAAATATCTGGAACTGGCGCGGGCACTTCAGCCTGAATTTGATCATCAGATTGTGCTGGCATCAGTAAATGGCAAGCTTCAAGAACTGTGGAAATATATGAAGGATGGGGCAACGGTGACGTTTTTAACGACACAGAGTCAGGCAGGAATCATGGCGTACCGCAGAAGCGTGGTACTGTTGCTGTTAAAGGCGTTGTCTGATACGATCCCGAAGGAGCGTCTTGGATACAATCAGGTAAAGGTAGACTTTTCCTTAAGCAAGGGATTGTTCTGCCATTTTGACAATGGCCTTGTATTAACAGAGGAAGAATTGACACAGGTGCAGTCTGCGATGGAGGCTATGCGCGATGCCAATTATCCGATCGAAAAATATAGCATCAGCACCGATGCCGCAATCGAGCAGTTTGGAAAGGTCGGAATGTCCGACAAAGAGCGACTGTTTCGTTTCCGTCGTGCTTCTAAAGTCAACATTTACTCATTAGGTGGCTTTGAGGATTATTATTATGGCTATATGGTGCCGTCCACAAGCTATTTAAAATATTTTAAGCTGTATGCCTATGAGGACGGTTTTGTGCTTCAGATGCCAGTTAAAGAGGCACCAGAGGTCATTCCAGAGTTTGAGCCGCAGCATAAGCTCTTTAAGGTTATGCGTGAGAGTGGAAAGTGGGGCGAGGAACTTGGCGTTGCAACGGTAGGCGAATTAAACGAGCTGATCACCGGAAAGACAAACAAGAAGTCTTCCTGTCGGGATATCACCGAATTGATTCTAGTACAGGAAGCGTTGATGGAAAAGCGTATGGCACAGATTGCCGATGTAATCGCCAAAGATTCTAAGAAAAAGCTTGTGCTGATTGCAGGTCCATCCTCTTCCGGAAAGACTACTTTTAGCTATCGCCTTTCCGTGCAGCTAAAGGCGGCTGGTCTTCGTCCGCATCCGATCGGCGTGGACAATTATTTTGTGGATCGCGAGAAGAGCCCGAGGGATGCCGATGGCAATTATAACTATGAAGATCTCGAATGCATTGATGTAGCACGGTTCAATCAGGATATGGAAGATGGGCTCGAAGGAAAGACCGTTTCCATGCCATCCTACAATTTTGTTACCGGACGACG
>CAVFYJ010000143.1:0-6006 GCA_963626545.1 Acetatifactor sp.
GCTTTATATTGCTCAGAGTAAGAATGGCAAAACAGGAAAAGCAGTCAAAACAATCGAAAATCTTGTACAGATGCATCCGGAAAATGTAAGATATAAAAAAGAGTTGGCGTATGCATATAATGCAAGAAGTTACCACAAAAAGGCTCTTCAGATTTTCCGAGAGCTTTATCAGGATGGTGAGCGTGATTTGGCTTTTTTGGCTAATTATGTAATTGCACTTAATCCTGGTGATGTTTCAGGGATTGAAAGAAGTATGTTGGCTACTATCGTGGAAAAATGTGAGAGTAATCTAGATAAGTACGTGAATGTCGGCTTGAATGCGCTAGCGATGTTGTATGTGGTCAACAATACGCAGGAACAGATGGAGGAGTATCAACACAGAGCGTATGCGTATTTCCAAAAGGCACTATCCGACACTGATGAGTTGGATCTTCATTCGTTTGGAATGCTAGTCAGTGCGATGGCATTAAGATATCTGCAAAGTCAACTTGGAGATTATGAAACGATTGTAAAAATTGTAACCCTTGCCAACAATCGAATAAAGGATAAGGAAATAAGTTCTATTATAGAGGATATGCTATTTACTCTGCAGATCACAAAATTTAAAGAAGATGAGCGATTTTCTGATCTTTTGCAGGAATTAGTCGAAGAATATATTCATGATCCGGATACAGACGCTCCGGTCGAGCTATATTGCATGGATGTGAAGCTTCGAATGCTGGAAGAATGGGATCATTATAAAGAGGAGGTTCTTACATTCAAAAAAGAATATCCAGAAGTCTATGATGGAGTTAAGGAAGGCTTAGAGGACTTGATTGCAGCAGATGATCTGGATGCACTTAAAGAACAGCTTCTAAAAAAATACAACCGTTTAGCACGAGGTTGGGGGCAGACACCATACTACATACTGTATCCGCAATACAAACAAAAAGAGGGCAAACTTCAATGGGACAGCGATGAGGCAGGTTCTTATCGCAGAAAAGAGAAGAAAATTGGACGAAATGATCCGTGCCCGTGCGGAAGCGGAAAGAAGTATAAAAACTGCTGCGGACGGGGAAAGTGAGTTTATGTTGATAAAAGTGGGTTGCTTACCTATACAAATCGCGTTCTGGCATCTACAGATGCATTCATATGCAACAGTCGTCCACGTCGATTTGGAAAGTCAATCACCGCCAATATGCTTGCGGCGTATTACAGCAAAGGCTGTGATTCTGCTAAAATGTTTGAAAATTTGGAAATTAGTCGATCAAATGATTTTAAAAAACATCTGAACCAATATGATGTGATTCAGTTGGATATTCAATGGTGCATAAATGTTGCTTGTGGTGCAGACCGAGTTGTTTCCTATATTACAGAAAAGACAATTGCAGAATTGCAAAGCATTTATCCAGAGGTGTTAACAATTCAAAGTTCGCAAACGTCTCTTCCAGAGGTGCTTGCAAAGATCAACGTAGCAACGGGAAATAAATTCGTTGTAATTATTGATGAATGGGATGTTTTGATCCGTGATGAATCCGCAAATGCAAAAATTCAAGAGGAATATATCAACTTTTTGAGAGGAATGTTTAAAGGAATAGAACCTACGAAATATATTCAGCTTGCTTATTTGACAGGAATTTTGCCAATTAAACGAGAAAAGACGCAGTCAGCACTCAATAATTTTGATGAGTTTACGATGTTAAGTGCAAGCAATTTGGCACCGTATATTGGATTTACAGAAAAAGAAGTACAAACACTTGCAGCACAATACAATCGTGATTTTGAGGAAGTGAAAAGGTGGTATGATGGCTATGTCCTAAGTGGATTCCAAATCTATAATCCAAGGGCAGTCGTTGGTGTAATGCGAAAAGGAGAATTTAAGAGCTACTGGTCAGAAACGGCGTCCTACGAGGCAGTTGTGCCACTCATCAATCGAAATTATGACGGACTCAAAAATGCGATTATTGAAATGCTCTCTGGTGCCACAGTCAAGGTCAATACAGGAACATTTAAAAATGATATGTTAACCATCAAGAATCGGGATGATGTTTTAACTTATATAATTGCCGACTGGCAGAGGTTTTGCTGACTTTGTTTTTATTCCGAAACCAGAATATCAAAATGACTATCCGGCATCTATTTTAAGCTACACTGGTGATATTCTGCTTGTTGCGATCAACTATGATAAAAGCAGTAAGCAACATCAGTGCCAGATTGAGCAGTATCAGAAAGAGTGAAAATCACCAGTAAAGGACGAAGGGAGGTGTCTTATATGACTGGGGCATTCAAAATACCGATCGGAATTGATAGTTTTGAAAAAATTCGTAGAAATAATTTCTATTATGTAGATAAAACAAAGCTGGTTGAACAGCTCCTAGAGCGATGGGGAGAAGTAAATTTATTTACCAGACCGCGGCGCTTTGGAAAAACATTGAATATGAGTATGATTCGTTCTTTTTTTGAGATTGGAACAGACAAGTCTTTGTTTGACGGGCTGTATATTTGCCATAACAAAGAATTTTGTGAACAATATATGGGAAAATTTCCGGTTATATTCATTTCATTAAAGGGTGTAGAAGGACTTACATTTGAAAGTGCGAAGTCCCGTTTGACGAAATTGATCGGAAGAGAGGCCGAGCGCTTCTATTTTCTGAAAGATAGCAATAAACTGACAGAAAATGAGAAAAAACGCTATGAAGCATTAATTGCATTGGAAAATGGAAAATATACAATGGATGAGGATGATCTCGCGTCGGCATTGCAGACATTGTCAGAACTTTTGTATAAGCATTATGGTCAGAAGACAATTATTTTAATTGATGAATACGATGTTCCATTAGATAAGGCATTTCAATATGGTTACTATAAGGAAATGGTTGCTCTGATACGTGCAATGTTTGGGGAGGCACTTAAGACAAATGAGTTTTTACAATTTGCTGTATTGACAGGATGTCTTCGAGTTTCCAAAGAGAGTATTTTTACTGGATTAAATAATTTTAAAGTGCTTTCCATTACAGATACGCGATTTGATGAACAGTTTGGATTTACAGAAGATGAAGTGAAGGCGCTGCTAACATATTATCATTTGGAAACACATCTAAAGGAAACAAAGGAATGGTATGATGGATATCGCTTTGGTGATGCGGATGTATATTGTCCGTGGGATGTGATGAATCATGTAGATCGCCTCTGTGATGAGCCGGATGCAAAACCGCAGTCATATTGGATTAACACGAGTGCAAATGACCTTGTAAAACGCTTTATATACAAAGCAGACAGGAGAACCAAGGACGAAATTGAGAGGCTAGTTGCAAATGAAGTAATCGAAAAGGAAATTCGGCAGGAATTAACATACGATGAAATTGACAATAGCATCGAAAATCTGTGGAGCGTCTTATTTACAACAGGATATTTGACACAAGCTGGAAAAGCAGAACAGGGAATTTATAAGCTAAAAATTCCAAACGAAGAAATTCGAACTGTTTATCAATATCAGATTCAGGAGTGGTTAAAAAAATCCATTCAGAGTGACACTGAAAATCTAAAAATTTTCTGGAAGAACTTTGCGGCAGGAGATTGTTTGGCAGTTGAAAATTATCTGACAAAATTAATTGGAAATTCGATTAGTATTTTTGATACTAAAAGCCGCAATGGAGAGAAAGAAAACTCATACCATATGATTCTAACTGCTCTTTTGGCTGCAAATGCCAACTGGTTTGTCAAATCTAATGTAGAAGCTGGAGATGGATTTGCAGATATTGTAGTGGAAACAGAAGATCCAGACGTGGGTATTATTGTAGAATTGAAACATTCAGCAAGTTATTCGGGAATGGAAAAAGCCTGTGAGAATGCAATTGAACAAATCAAGAGTAGGAGATACGATGAATACTTGAAAAATGATGATCGGCATGACATCTTGTTATATGGAAAGGCATTCTGCAAGAAAAAGTGTAAGGTGATTGCTGAAAAAACACTTTGACATTTTAAGCGTAAAAAAATACGGAAATATATAGATTACGGAGTACACGGCAAGGGGTTAATCCCTGCTGATGTACTCCGTTTTTTGTTAATTTTTCGGGTGGTGCGAAGATTAAAGTGTATTAACTGTGCTCCTTGGACTCCATTTTCTCTTTCTAGGAAAATATTTCCACCTGTGCGGTTGCAACAGACTTGAAAAATACTCAATCTTCCAAGTGGAGAAATTATTGAAAAGGAAGTTTCTTCAATCGGGGATTTTCCCTCTCTGGAGGATTTTGATCTTTCTACCAGAGAAGGAATTCCAGCCACGCTGTAGAGAAAGCAAACGACATTCTGATAGCGCAGCGTCAAAAACATAATGGAATGGCATGGTCTCCAAATGGAAGTGGTGCTCTTGCGTCATTACAGATGATTTATCTGAATAATCAGCAGGATCTTTGGTTTCGAAAAAAAGAATTGTTATTCTGTGACTTTTTCAAAAATGTGAAAAAGGCAGCTTAAAGTGCGCTTTCTTAAAGTATTTCTGAGGATCAGTTTGTGTTATGCTGTAAAAAGGGAATCATAACTCAACCGCACAGGTGGAAATATTTTAGAATAGACTGGTGCTGTAAGCAACAAAATAAGAGAAAGAGATGGAAACAATTATGCAAAAATACGGTTACATACGAGTGTCAACAAAAGAACAAAATCCAGAGAGACAATACGCGGCGATGGAAAAGTATCAAATCGAGAAAGATCACGTTTATATAGATAAGATGTCGGGAAAAAATTTTGACAGACCAGCATATCAAGAGATGCTGGCGCAATTACAAAAAGGAGATCTTGTGATTATAAAGAGCATTGATCGGCTTGGGCGAAACTATAATGAAATCTTAGAACAATGGAGACAGATTACAAAAATAATTGGTGCAGATATTGAAGTGATTGATATGCCTCTTTTAAATACAGCATCGGGAAATGGGAAAGATGGGCTGACAGGTGTGTTTCTGTCAGACATAGTGCTGCAGATTTTAGCGTACTTTGCGGAGACGGAACGTAATTTTATCAGACAGCGACAGGCAGAGGGAATCGCAGTAGCGAAAGCCAGAGGCGTTAAGTTTGGAAATAGGCGCATGAAAGATCCGGATGAATTTGAATATTATTATCAAGAATGGAAGGAAGGACGAATATCATTAAGGAAAGCCGCAGAAAAAATGGACATAAGCTATTCAACTTTTTACAGAAGGTGCCTCGAACAGCAAAAAAAGACGTTTTAATAAGTAGACTTTGTGAAACAGCAACGGTTGCTATAACTAAAAGAGATTTTGAGTGAAAATCCAGGCATTAAAAAAACAAATACTGCAAAAAACACCTTGAAAAGCAAAAAATGCCTCTGGCATTTATGCTATTAAAAGTATATCACAGCTGTTTCACAAAGTCTGCTTTAAGAAACAGGAAGCGTAGAAAGAAAATGGAAAAAGAGAGGATGAGCAGGCAGGAAAATAGAGAAAATCTTAGGCAAGCCAATTCCTCAAGTATTGTAAAGGACACCGTGTAAAAGTTTGATTGAATAAAGAAGATAGATCAAGCTTAAAGCATGGAAGGGAGAGAGTAATGAGGAAGAATTTACTGAAACGAGGAGTTGCGATAGGGCTTAGTTTGCTGATGCTTGGAAGTAGTGAAAGTGTCCAGATATTGGCAGAGTCAGTGGAAAGTGAGAGTGCTATAACGGTAGAGGAGACACCAATAGAGGTAACTTCTGTAGAGGAAGCTTCCTGTATACTTTAAACAGGTCAAGAGATTGACGAAAAAAATACCTCAAGTAAAATTAGATTATTACTGACCGGCAAGTTGGTAAAAATCTAATGAATACAAGAGGTATATACAATGAATGTTAAAGGCACAAAGAAGAAAAATCAAGTAGTAAATGTTATGGAACAGCAGGAACTTTTGAAAAAAGCGGAGGTGATCAGGGAAAATCTCAAAGCTTCAACGTGGCGTGAGTTGGAAACCAGTGGTAAATTCGATAAGAATGCTAAACTCTCCTTCATCAGTGATGACATGCTCATC
>CAVFYJ010000144.1:0-5833 GCA_963626545.1 Acetatifactor sp.
CATCCGGATTGGGGCAAAAAAATACCCCGTTGGTTTCCCAACGAGGCATCAAAGACGATTCTATTCTGTTTTCTGTAAACTGGTACCCGTTTATCTCCTGGTAACCATTTGAGTCACGGCCAATGTATCAAAAAAGCAAAGCTCATCTCAGCAAATCAGACAGGCTGTATTCTCCTTTGGGGATATTTGCTGTTCTGCGATACTCTTTTATGGCTTTCACCAAGAGCTGTGGGTTACTGAAATACTGCTTCACAAAATCATACGACTTCACATCATGCATCCGAAGATTTGTTTTACAAAATTCGCTTGGTTTTTTTTCAGAACGCTTAAACTGATCATATGCTCCTTCCGCATGAATAATCAGCATTTCAATTTCTGGAGCAGTAATAACATTTACCACGTCAATTTTCTGCTCATATGCTTTACTCAATCGAAATTCCTCTCTGCGAGAATCCAAAATCCGTATCACAGAAATCTGCTCATCGAATCCTTTCCGTAAGTATCGCTCCTCGAATCGTTTAGCACTTCTGCAACGGATAACACGTTCTTCCAACATTTCTTCTCTGTTGAAAATCAGAAGATCATTATCAACCAGTATGTCGATAATAGCTTCTTCGGCAGAGCCTTCACATATACACGCCTTGTATTTTGCTAATTCCATTCTGCTGCCTCCTTAATTGATCGAAGCAGCCAGGCTTTTCTTCAAGCGCATATACGCTTCATATGCTGGCGTTGTTCCCTCAAGGAAGCCGCTCTGGTAGGCATCACTCTTTTTAATATCATTACGTTTCAATATATAGCTCAAATTTTCTGCTGTAATGCCATTACGATTTCTCACAATACAAATTCCGTCATTTCGGTCATATTCATCCAGCAGTTCCGGATAATGCGTAGTGAAAATAAGCGTTCCGCCATTTTTGTTCAGTCGGCTGTCCATAAAGAAGCGCACTAAGGTCGTTACAATTTCCTTGTTGAAATGATTCTCTATTTCATCTACCAGAAGATAACCACCTGAATTAAGAACTTCCTTTACCATCGAGAATGTAATAATGCCCTTAATCGTACCAGAGGACAGATACCGCTCAAGGTCTGCCGCATTATTCAGGATAATCTCTTCTTCATCCTTAAACTTCAAGTGGATAAATGTTTTTCCCTCTGTCTGCTCAAAGCACAATTTCTCAATGGTCGGATCGAGAAATGCAATTACCTCCAATGGAATATCTTCGGTAAATGGAAGCACATTCACATTCGTATAGGAAAGCAGGCTGAATATTTCCACTGTATCATTCGTTTTTTTATTATGTGCAATGACAAAGCTGACATCATCAGAAAGGTATGCTTCATCGCTATTGCGCTGCTCTACAGGCTTCATTCCTGTAAAATCTGTCAGATACTTTTTCGACTTAACGGTTGCAATTGGTTTTTCCCAAAGGCTTTCAGACAGAATCGAATACACGTATTCCCCTGTTTTCGACTTCTTTGCTGCAATTACAGTTTCCAAGCAGCAGACGTAGCTGCGCTTATCATAAAAATATGTGCGGATTGTAGCCTTCTTCGCTCCGCCAAGAATGCTTTTTGCATCCACATGATTGATGGGCTCATTTTTCACAATATTTAAGGCCAAGCTAATAACCTTTAATACCGAGGTCTTGCCAGATGCGTTAATTCCAATGAACGCACAGGCAGAGTGGAGATAGTAGTTATCCGTCAAACGGTAAAGACTATCTTTGTCCTCTTCGCAAACACGTTGCTGCGTATAAAAGCAAATATCCAAGTCTTTTTTGAATAATGGGAGTCCTTGTGCGGTGATGCGGAGTATTTTCATGGGTAGCCCTCCTCTAAAAACGGTTTTTCCGTTTTTATTTTTTCGAATTGTTATTTGTATTACAAAGTATCCGTTCAATGTGGCGAAAGCCGTAATCAAAGGCACATTACCGTCCGTACCGAATAAAAAAGAAGCAGAACAATGGAGGAGATTCCAATGTCCTGCTTCTTATCTTTTCTGAAAGGAATTTCTTCTCTTAGAAATCACCCGTACACATTGTCATGATCAAAATAAATACCATTGCCATCTGCCGCTGATATGCCCCCTGTCAAGTAGACAGGTTAAATATCTAAAATGAGGTGCTGATGAACGACCGTACAAAATGTGCGGTCGTTTTTCTATGCACACCATTTCTCTTTATATTTTTCAATTCGTTTATTTTTAGGAATAGGATACTCCTGTGGTGTTGCGATAGATAGTGCTTCAACTCTTACTTCTAATGGTGTTTTGCAATGATACCTGTCTTGCGGTCGTTCTTCACTATAAAATCTAATATAATCCTTTATTGCAAACCTTAATGAAGATTCATCTGTTATTTCGTACATCTGAAACATTTCTGATTTTATGATACCCCAAAAACCTTCTGTTGGACCATTATCTATACAGCGACCAACTCGTGACATTGATTGTTCCATCTCGTGCTCCTTGAGTTTTTTTTGAAATACTTTACTAGTGTATTGGAATCCTCTGTCACTGTGAAAGAGTGGTTTCGCCTCTGGATTGGCAGCAAGTGCTTTATCAAAGGTTTTAAAAACAAGTTGATTATTATTTCGAGTACTAAGAACATACGCAACAGGATAACGGTCATATAAGTCAAGAATAGCACTTAAATACAGTTTCTTTTTCTCACCTGGAACTTTAAACTCTGTTACATCAGTTGCCCACTTCTCATTTGGTGCAGTCGCATAAAAATCTCTGCCCAGCTTATTTTCAGCTATATACTCTGGTGTTGATGAAGTATATTTTTTCTTTTTCTTTCTGATTACAGAATGAATTCCCAGCTTCCTCATGATTCTATGTACTCGTTTCGGTTTATAATCAGTATGGTTGAAGTGATTAATCCAAGAGGTCATTCTTCTGTATCCCAAAATATGATTGAAACGCTCATCATACTCCTTTATAAGTTCTGCCAGCTTCATATTTTCTGCTTCCTGTTCAGGTATCTCGCGGTGCAGCCACTTATAGTACGCAGCCCTTGATACTTCAAGTTGCTTGCACATCCAATTAATACTCCAGTTCTTTGTTTCATAGAAAAACTTTATTGCCATAAATTTTGAATCATAGCGAAGTTTCCCGAGCCTCACATCCTTTCGAATTCTTGTACTTTTTTTAACAGTTCGGCTAACATATCCTTTTCTTGCATTTGTCGTTTTAATCGGATATTTTCTCTCCGAAGACGTTCTAATTCGTCTACTTCTTCATCCGTTTTGTGGTGTCCTCGCCTATCCGTTAATCCATCTTCCCCTTGTGCATCATACTTCCTTACCCAGGAATAAACCTGACTGTATGAGACATCGTAAATGCTTGCAGTTCCTTTATAGTCACGGTTGTGATTAATACAGTAATCTACGATTTCCTTGCGTTCTTCAATGGTTGTTTTTCTTCGTGCGTCTGCCATATAGACCTCCCTTTTGGGAACATAATCCTTAAGTTCTCCATTGGCATTATACAATGAAATCCATTTCCGTAACATATGTGAACTTGATATTTGATACTGTGAAACAACGTCAAGTACAGACGACTCTCCTTTTAATACAGCTTCAACACATTGGATTTTGAAATCTTTCGTATATTGCTTATTCCCCTTTGTATTAATAAATGCATTTATACCATGAGTTTTATAAACATTTATCCAATCTCTAATTGTGGATTCTGGTATATTATATTTTTCAGATAAATCTTTTCTGGAACAGTTGCCGTTCAAATACTCCTGCGCAACTTTAGCCCTAAACTCAGGTGTATATGATGATTTAGACATAAAAAACCTTCCTATTCTGTCAAGCCCTAAATCATTGATTTTACTGGCTTTGACGATTTTTATTTACCTCAAAACAAAAGCCGAGAGTGATGGATATCGTAGTATCCTGTACCGAATAGCTGATAAATAGGTATACTTCATAAAGCATCCCTGTTGTTTGCTTTATAAAGGCTATTTTCCCTCTGTTCAACTATGATGATGAACCTTCCGTGTCTAAGGGGATCGTGTCCCAACTTCCTTCGTCCCATCTACCATACACTGAGTGCCAGCTAAGCTCCTAGACGGGGTCATGCCCCACGGAAAATACCGATGCCGGCTACAGCTCTTGTTTTTATGTTTGATTGTTACTGACCTGCATTCATCTGTTGTGGTACTGATTGGCTCAGTGGACGCTATGCCACTCCAGACTCCTGTTGGTCTTTTGCTGATGCAGTCCTTTTCAGTCTCCATCGTTTATGGGTTTCTGTTCTCCAGAACCCTGCCCAGTCTCCGATTCCTTTTATCAGCCACTCGGCAGAGTTCTGGATTATGTTGCTTATTCTTTGTTGTCTCTTATGCTGCCAGTGATGCCTGTGCCGATACTGGGCGTTTGATATCCTTCAGCATTTTTTGCGGATCATAAGTTGTCCCCGTCTTCAGGATGGTGTAAATCACCCTTAATATCTTGCAGGCAATCACGACCAATGACTGCATCTTTTTCAGCGGATTCTTGCTCCGTGTAGTGTAATACTCATGCAACTGCCTGATTTCGTCTGCATGTGACACTGCTGATTTGGCTGCCTGAAACAGCCAGTAACGAAGCCTTTTTCGTCCTCTGTGGCTGATTTTCGTCTGTCCTTTATGCTTCCCTGAACTGCATGCCACCAGACCCATTCCGCTCAATTTCTGGATCTCCTTTACATCGTCAAATCTGCTGATGTCACCCATTTCTGCAAGTATTCCGGATAGGATGTTCTCACCTACACCATTGATCTCCAGTATGTTTTCTGCGTAAGGTATCTCCCTGCATTTACTGTGTAAAGCACTTTCTACAACTGCAAGCTGCCCATCCAGCTTCAGGATCTGTTCTGCATACCATTTCACTGCTTCACGACCCGCATCAATCCCATCTGTGATTCCTACGCTGTTTTCTGCATATCTCACAATCTCACCGGCTCTGCTGTATCCGCGCCCTCGCAGCTTGGCGGCATGCCAGATATTTTTCATGCCTTCTGCTCCAAGTGCAACGATATCAGATGGAATCGCTGATACCTTCAATATTTCCAATGTAAATGCACCATCAATTTTTCCGAATGCGTCCATATATTCCGGAAAATAGATCTTGAGTTCCCTGTGCAGCCGATTAATGCTTCTGATCCTGTCTTCTGTAAGCTGGTCTCTGAACATGGAGAGCCTTCTCATATCCGCATAGATTTTTTCCGGAAGATATGGCATTCCGTAATTACCATCTTTCACAAGATTTGCAATCAGTTTCGGATCTTTTCTGTCATCCTTTCGCTGACTGTTGTCCTCGATTTCTTTACTCTGCTTTACAGCATAGGGATTTACCTGGACAACGCTGATTCCATTTGAAATCATCCATGCAGCCAACGCAAACCAGTAGTGACCTGTCGGTTCAAGCCCCAGCACTATCTGTTTCTTATCGTTTTTTGCTGCAAGTTCCAGCACCCACGCTCTGGCATTTGCAAAGCCTACCGATGTGTTACTGAATTCAAATGCGCCATGGCTCAGTTCCCTTCCTCTGACATCAATGGCTCTGATATAATGAGTCTCACTGCCTATATCGCATCCTACTATAAGCATGTCATCAGTAATGAAGGACAGCTTGTCGTTTTTGGCGAACTTACCATTTGTTTCCAGTTCACGCCAGGTACAGGATTTCAGTTCTTTTTCTATCACCTCTATTTTCTTGGTCAGTTCTTCTTTTGATAAAAGATTTGTTACCTGATTGCTTACATTTGCTTGATTTTTTGCTTTTCTTGTTTTAACATTCATCTTGAATACCTCTTGTGTTTTTAGATTTTACCAAC
>CAVFYJ010000145.1:0-5814 GCA_963626545.1 Acetatifactor sp.
TAAGTGAAAACAGTCTACAGTTAGTACAAGAATATATTAAAAATCAATAAGAAAGAAAATGGCATTCATTCACGCCCATGCGATGCACCGCTCCTATGGATGTGGTACTCTGCCAGATTTGATGGATAGAACACACTTTCGGTAAAATGCACAAAAACAAACACGAACAAACGTTCAAATTTTGCTATACTTTTTAAAAAAGATATGGTAGAATAAATCGTACAGGAAACAATAAGAGAAACACCAAAAGAAACATCAAAAGAAATACCAAAAGGTACAATATAGAAAGCAACAAAGAACTAGAAACAGGAAAAGAACACGAAGAATAGAGAAACAACAGCATCGAAGGAGGGAGCAAGGATCATGGATCATTTTAAACTAGTGTCGGAATATGCACCGACTGGCGATCAGCCGAGGGCGATCGAGGAGCTTGTAAAGGGATTTAAAGAGGGAAATCAGTTTGAGACGCTGCTTGGCGTAACCGGTTCGGGAAAGACATTTACGATGGCAAATGTGATTCAGGCATTGAATCGACCGACTTTGATCATTTCTCATAACAAAACGTTGGCTGGACAGTTGTATGGTGAGATGAAGGAGTTCTTTCCGGAGAATGCCGTTGAATATTTTGTCTCATACTATGATTATTATCAGCCAGAGGCGTATGTGCCATCGTCTGATACGTATATAGAGAAGGACTCTGCGATCAATGAGGAGATCGATAAATTACGACTTTCCGCGACGGCGGCGCTTTCCGAGCGGCGTGATGTTATCGTGGTGGCATCGGTTTCGTGTATCTATGGTTTGGGTAGTCCGGTGGACTATAAGGACATGATTTTGTCGCTTCGCCCGGGTATGATTAAGGATCGGGATGAGGTAATTCATAAGCTTGTCGACATGCAGTATGAGCGAAATGATATGGATTTTCATCGAAGTACGTTCCGTGTTCATGGCGATGTGGTGGAAATTTTTCCAGCAAACGAGGGTGAAACAGCGATACGCGTCGAGTTTTTCGGGGATGAAATTGATCAGATTAGCGAGTTTGATCCGTTGACGGCACAGGTAAAGAGCAGACTAAAGCATGTTGCGATCTTCCCGGCTTCTCATTATGTTGTCGATCCGAAAGAGATGCTTCGCGCGACAAAGGATATTGAAGAAGAGCTGAAAGATCGCGTAGATTTCTTTAAGCGAAATGATCGTTTGCTGGAGGCACAGCGTATTTCAGAGCGCACGAACTATGATATCGAGATGATGCGAGAGACCGGCTTTTGCTCTGGTATTGAGAATTATTCGCGTCATCTGGCAGGTCTTCCGGCTGGTTCACCGCCATTTACCTTGATTGACTATTTCCCAGATGATTTTTTGATTATTGTCGACGAGTCTCATATTACGCTGCCGCAGGTGCGTGGTATGTTCGCGGGTGATCGCTCCAGAAAGACTACACTGGTGGATTATGGCTTCCGCCTGCCGTCAGCGCTTGATAATCGTCCATTGAATTTTGGTGAATTTGAGAGTAAGATTGATCAGATGTTGTTTGTGTCAGCGACGCCTAGCGAGTATGAGGAAGAACATGAGATGCTGCGTGCCGAGCAGGTAATTCGTCCGACAGGACTGTTAGATCCGCCGATTGAGGTGCGTCCGGTAGAGGGACAGATTGATGATTTGATTGTCGAGATTCGAAAGACAATCCGTGCGAAAAATAAGGTACTTGTCACGACACTGACAAAGAAAATGGCAGAGGATTTAACGGGATATCTGCGAGATGCCGGAATTCGCGTGCGCTATCTGCATTCTGATATCGATACGCTTGAACGAGCGCAGATCATACGTGATATGCGTCTGGATGTGTTTGATGTATTGGTCGGCATTAACCTTCTGCGTGAGGGCCTTGACATTCCAGAGATTGCACTAGTCGCGATCTTAGATGCAGATAAAGAGGGCTTCCTTCGTTCAGAGACGTCACTGATTCAGACGATCGGCCGTGCGGCACGAAACAGCGAGGGCCATGTCGTCATGTATGCTGATACGATCACGGACTCCATGCGCAATGCGATTGACGAGACGAAGCGAAGACGTGAGATTCAGAATCAGTATAACATTGAACACGGCATTACGCCGACCACAATAAAGAAGGCAGTTCGCGATTTGATTTCGATTTCAAAGGCCGCAGAAAAGGCCGATGAGAAGCTGGCAAAGGATCCGGAGTCTATGAGCAAGCAAGAACTTGAGAAGCTGATCGCAAAGGTTGCAAAGCAGATGAATAAGGCGGCGGCAGAACTGAACTTTGAGGCGGCAGCCGAACTTCGAGATCAGATGAGAAATCTCAAACAATATTTGAATGGGCGTCTGTGAACTTTAATTAAAAGAAATCAAACAAAGAGAGAAAGGTACAGAATAGAATTATGGAAAACAAGAAATTTATCCGAATCCGAGGTGCAGCAGAGAACAACTTAAAGCACATTGATTTGGATATTCCAAGAGATGAACTTGTCGTTTTAACCGGACTGTCCGGTTCTGGAAAATCCTCGCTGGCATTTGATACGATCTATGCAGAGGGTCAGCGCCGTTACATGGAATCGCTGTCCTCCTATGCGAGACAGTTCCTTGGTCAGATGGAAAAGCCAAATGTCGAGAGCATTGAGGGACTTCCGCCGGCGATCTCAATCGATCAGAAGTCAACGAACCGAAACCCGCGATCTACCGTGGGTACCGTAACAGAGATCTACGATTATTTTCGTCTGTTATATGCGCGTATTGGTGTGCCGCACTGTCCGGTTTGCGGACGTGAAATCAGCCGTCAGACAGTTGACCAGATGGTAGACAACTTGATGGAGCTGCCGGAGCGTACAAAGATTATTCTGTTAGCCCCAGTTGTCCGTGGAAAGAAGGGTCGCCATGAGAAGGTATTAGAGCAGGCGCGAAAGAGCGGTTACGTGCGTGTGCGCATTGATGGAAACCAGTATGATCTGGAAGAGGAGATCACGCTTGACAAGAACATCAAGCATAATATTGAGATTGTAGTGGACCGTCTTGTGATCAAGGCGGGTATCGAGAAGCGTCTGGCAGATTCTCTTGAGAACGTATTGAAGCTGGCAGAGGGACTGGCATTTGTAGAGGTAGTAGATGGTACTCCGAGAACCTTCAGTCAGAATTTCTCTTGCCCGGACTGTGGTATCAGCATCGATGAGATTGAGCCGCGAAGCTTTTCCTTTAATAATCCATTTGGTGCCTGCCCGACCTGTTTCGGCCTGGGTTATAAGATGGAATTTGATGAGGAGCTGATCATCCCAGACAAGTCTCTTAGCATTGATCAGGGCGCAATTATCGTGCCGGGTTGGCAGTCCTGCACCGATCAGAGCAGCTTCACCAGAGCCATTTTAAATGCACTGGCAGAGGAATTTCATTTCTCTTTGGATGTGCCATTTGAGTCCTACAGCAAAGAAATTCATGACATTCTAATCCATGGAACAAATAAGAGCGTAAAGGTGCGCTACAAGGGACAGCGCGGAGAGGGCGTGTATGACATCGTCTTTGAGGGTCTGATTAAGAATGTAGAGCGCCGTTATCGTGAGACTGGTTCAGAGTCCTCTAAGGCAGAGTATGAGACCTTTATGCGCATTACACCATGTTCAACCTGTAAGGGCATGCGTCTGAAAAAGGAATCATTGGCAGTCACAGTAGCCGATAAAAATATCTATGAGGTAACCAATCTTTCGATAAAAGATCTGTATCAGTTCCTTTCTGATTTGAAACTTACCGAGACACAGCAGCTGATTGGTGAGCAGATCTTAAAGGAGATTCGCGCACGTGTAAAGTTCTTGATTGATGTTGGTCTGGACTATTTATGTCTGTCGCGTGCGACTGGTACGCTGTCCGGCGGTGAGGCTCAGCGTATTCGTCTGGCAACGCAGATTGGATCCGGTCTGGTCGGCGTAGCCTATATTTTAGATGAGCCGAGCATTGGTCTGCACCAGAGAGATAACGATAAGCTTCTTGGCACCTTGAAGCATTTACGAGATCTTGGCAATTCTGTGATCGTTGTAGAGCATGATGAGGATACGATGCGTGCTGCTGATTATGTAGTAGACATCGGACCAGGAGCAGGTGAGCATGGCGGACAGGTTGTCGCTGCTGGTACCGCCGAAGAATTGATGAAAAATCCGGCATCCATCACCGGAAAATATTTGAGTGGTGAGTTTAAGATTCCGGTTCCGAAGACAAGAAGAGAGCCGCAGGGCTGGCTCACCGTAGTAGGCGCGAAGGAAAATAATTTAAAGAATATTACAGTAAAGTTTCCGAAGGGCGTGTTTACCTGCGTGACCGGTGTCTCTGGTTCCGGTAAGAGTAGCCTTGTCAATTCGATTTTGTATCAGGTATTGGCAAAGCAGCTGAACCGTGCGAGAACCATTCCAGGTGCATATAAGGAGATCAAGGGCTTGGAGCAGTTCGATAAGGTAATCAACATTGATCAGAGCCCGATCGGACGTACACCGCGCTCCAATCCGGCAACCTATACCGGTGTCTTTGACATGATTCGTGATCTGTTTGCCTCAACAGTCGATGCAAAGACGAGAGGCTACAACAAAGGACGTTTCAGCTTTAATGTAAAGGGTGGACGTTGTGAGGCATGCTCCGGTGACGGTATCGTAAAAATTGAGATGCATTTCTTGCCAGATGTATACGTGCCGTGTGAGGTCTGCAAGGGTAAGCGCTACAATCGTGAGACACTTGAAGTCAAATATAAGGGCAAGAGTATTTACGATGTGCTGAATATGACCGTGGAGGAAGCACTTAGCTTCTTTGAGAATGTGCCATCAATTTATCGTAAAATTGAGACTCTTTATCAGGTAGGACTTTCCTATATCCGTCTTGGACAGCCATCCACAACGCTATCTGGTGGTGAGGCGCAGCGTATTAAACTGGCAACGGAGCTTAGTAGAAAGAGTACCGGAAAGACTATCTACATTCTGGACGAGCCGACTACCGGACTTCATTTTGCAGATGTGCATAAGCTAACGGAAATGCTGCAAAAGCTTGTCGAGGGCGGCAATACGGTGATTGTAATCGAGCATAACCTGGATGTCATTAAGACCGCAGACTATATCATTGATATGGGACCGGAAGGCGGAGACGGCGGTGGAACTGTGGTGGCACAGGGAACGCCAGAGGAGGTTGCAAAGTGCCCGCAGTCCTACACGGGATTCTATGTGAAACGATATCTCGAGGAATGAGTCATTGTAACCTCTTTCGTAAATTTACCGGGGCACAACCGCCTCTTGCAATCTGGGCACATGTATGATACACTATATTGAATTGGTAACTAGAAGGCAAGGAAACAAAGCTGTGTGAATGTTATCTTGTGAACAGAAACTCAGCGCAGAAAGGGTAAGGTAATACAATTTAATGAGTGCAGTAGTACGAATTAAGAAAGGAACAGGCCGCACATTAAAGGCAGGCGGTGCCTGGATTTATGATAATGAGATTGATACAATCGAGGGTGAGTTCGAACAGGGCGATCTCGTACATGTAGAAGATTTTGATGGATATGGACTGGGCGTGGGCTTTATCAATACAAAGTCCAAGCTTACCGTTCGTATGCTCAGTAGAAAAAAAGATGCAGTAATCGATCGCGCGTGGATTCACCAGAGAGTGAAGGAATGTATTGATTATCGCCGTCATACAGTAGATATGGGATCCTGCCGTCTGATTTTCGGTGAGGCCGATTTTCTTCCGGGTATCGTAGTGGACAAGTTCTCTGATATTTTAGGAATCTGGCGCGGGAATCCTCGGCCATTCAATGACCGAGATGAAAGCGCC
>CAVFYJ010000146.1:0-5791 GCA_963626545.1 Acetatifactor sp.
ACAAAAAGGTGCGTAGAAGGTGCCGCGGGAACAAGTGACGCCGACAAAACAATCGGCGAGTCGCTATCGTAAGACTACTGGGGATCCAGTAACCCAAAAACTGGACGACTTTGAAACAGAATGCCAAGCGGAAACGCCGCGGAGCCGAAGGCGACCAAAGGCTTGAAGCGCAGGCAACTGTTGAAAAGTCTCGTAGTCTAACGGGTAAAAAAGGGGTCAGACCTATACGTCTGACCCCGAAATCTACCGATAACCAATCTTTACCGGGTAGCCACACTTATTTGAAGTACTGAACACCAGACTCAAACAGCTTCAGATCCTGCTCGCCGTAGATATTGATTGCGACAGAATCTCCGATACGCTCAGAATGCGCCATCTTTCCGTATACACGTCCATCCGGGCTAGTGATACCTTCGATTGCCGCATAGGAACCATTCATGTTCCATTCCTCATCCTGCGCCAGATTGCCGTTATAGTCAACATACTGGGTGGCAACCTGTCCGTTTGCAAACAGCTTATCCAGCCACTCCTTGCTTGCTACGAAACGACCTTCGCCGTGAGAAACTGGGTTGCAGTAAACACCGCCGAGTGTTGCCTGTGCCAGCCATGGAGACTTATTGGATACAACCTTTAAGTACGCCATCTTGGAAACATGACGGCCGATGGTATTGGTTGTCAGTGTCGGAGAATCGGACAGCTGACTGTCAATGATCTCACCATATGGAACAAGACCAAGCTTTACAAGTGTCTGGAAGCCGTTGCAGATACCAAGTACCAGACCGTCTCTGTTGTTTAACAGATCCATGACTGCTTCCTTAAGCTTTTCATTTCTGAATGCCGTTGCGAAGAACTTTGCAGAACCATCTGGCTCATCACCTGCGGAGAATCCGCCTGGGAACATGATAATCTGGGACTCGCGGATTGCCTTTGTGAATACATCAACTGATTCACGAATCTCCTCTGCGGTCTGATTGCGAACAACCTTTACAATGGCCTCTGCACCTGCACGTTCAAATGCCTTTGCACTGTCATACTCGCAGTTGGTTCCCGGGAATACCGGAATGAATACCTTTGGTTTTGCAACCTTATTCTTGCATACATAGATGGAATCTGCCTTGTAGATACCGGTGTCAACCTTCGGCTGTGCCTTGCCAGAGACAGACGGGAATACCTTTTCAAGAGTGGACTTCCAGCTCTTTACTGCATCTTCCATAGAAATATGAGTTTCGCCGTAAGTGAAGGCTGGCTCTGCGCTTACCTCACCGATTACCTCGCATGGAACCTCTAAGTCTGCGATATACTCCTCTGGAACTTCTGCAAGAATGTTTCCATAGAGTGGAGCAAACAGGGTGTTCTGATCCAACTGAGCATTAATAACAGCACCAAGACCATTACCAAATGCCATCTTGCTGACAGCCTCTGCGATACCACCTGCACCGATTGCGTAAGCAGATACGATCTGGTCTTTGCGAACTGCTTCGTGAATCTGGCCGTACAGTGCCTTTACCTGCTCGTAAACTGGCAGCTCATATTCATCCTTCTCAATAGAGAAGAGAACCAATTTATTTCCTGCCTTTTTCAGCTCTGGTGTCACAACATCATTCTCAGATGCGACATCTACTGCAAAGGAAACAAGTGTCGGCGGAACATTTAACTCATCGAAGCTTCCGGACATGGAATCTTTACCGCCGATAGACGGAAGACCAAAGCCCATCTGTGCTGCATATGCACCAAGTAGGGATGCAAATGGAAGTCCCCAGGTATGAGAATCCTCGGTCATTCTGCGGAAGTATTCCTGGAAGGTCATACGAATCTTGCTGTAATTGCCACCTGCTGCGGTAATCTTAGCAATAGACTCGGTTACGGCATAAACGGCACCGTGATATGGGCTCCAGGAAGATAAGTACGGATTAAAGCCATAGCTCATCATGGTAACCGCATCGGTATTTCCCTTTGCAACCGGAACCTTAGCGACCATTGTCTGAACCTCAGTCAGCTGATTCTTTCCACCGTATGGCATCACAACGCTGCCTGCACCGATGGAGCTGTCGAACATCTCAACAAGACCCTTCTGGGAGCAAACATTTAAGTCTGCTAACATAGAAAGCCACTTTTCCTTTACGTCTGCGGTTTCCTTTGCAGCGAAGAAGCTTTCTTCCTTCTTTGGCATACTTACGGTAACATCGGTCTCCTGATGAGCACCGTTTGTATCAAGGAATGCACGGCTGATATTTACGATATCCTTTCCTCTCCAGCGAAGCACCAGTCTCGGATCCTCACTGACAACGGCTACCTTTGTCGCTTCAAGATTTTCCTCTGCTGCATAGGCGAGGAACTGATCAGCATCCTTTGGATCGACAACGACTGCCATACGCTCCTGAGACTCGGAAATTGCAATCTCAGTGCCGTCCAGACCTGCATACTTCTTTGGAACCTTGTCCAGCTCGACAACAAGACCATCTGCCAACTCACCGATTGCTACGGATACACCGCCTGCACCAAAGTCGTTACATTTCTTGATCAGATGGCTGACTTCCTCACGACGGAATAAGCGCTGTAACTTTCTCTCGGTCGGCGCATTACCCTTCTGAACCTCTGCACCACAAGTCTCAATGGAGGACTGGGTATGAGCCTTAGAAGAACCAGTTGCACCACCGCAACCATCTCTTCCGGTACGTCCGCCAAGTAAGATGATGATATCACCCGGATCGGAATTCTTACGGATAACGGCACGTCTCGGCGCTGCACCCATAACGGCACCAATCTCCATACGCTTTGCTACATAATTTGGATGATAAATCTCTTTTACATAGCCAGTAGCCAGACCGATCTGGTTTCCGTAAGAGCTATATCCTGCTGCTGCCGTGCGAACCAACTTCTTCTGCGGAAGTTTGCCCGGAAGGGTCTCAGAAAGCGGTCTGGTCGGGTCTGCAGCACCCGTCACACGCATTGCCTGATAAACATAAGTACGTCCAGACAGCGGGTCACGAATAGCACCACCAAGACAGGTTGCAGCGCCACCAAATGGCTCGATCTCAGTTGGATGGTTGTGTGTCTCGTTCTTGAAGTTGATCAACCACTCTTCCTCTTTGCCATCTACCTTGATCGGAACAACGATGGAACATGCATTGATCTCATCGCTCTCCTCCTGATCCTGAAGCTTGCCTTCCTTCTTTAACTGACGCATGCCCATCAGTGCTAAATCCATCAGGCTAATGAACTTATCATCTCTGCCTGCAAACAGCTTCTTGTGAGCAGCCTCATACTCGTCATACGTCTTCTCGATGACTGGACGATAATAGCCATCCTCAAAGGTAACATTTTTTAATTCGGTCTGGAAAGTAGTATGACGACAATGATCGGACCAGTAGGTATCCAGTACACGAATCTCGGTCATAGACGGATCACGCTTTTCCTCATTGTGGAAATACTTCTGAATATGTAAGAAGTCCTTAAACGTCATGGCAAGACCGAAGGAGTCATAGAGCGCCTTCAGATCCTTCTCGTTCATAGTAGAAAAACCATCGAGGATCTTCACGTCTGCTGGTTCCGGATGTACCATGTTTAGTGTCTGCGGGATCTCTTCCGATGCATCTCTGGAATCCACTGGGTTAATGCAGTGATTCTTAAGCTTTGCAATCTCCTCGCTACTGAGTGTACCGCTGATCACATATGTGGTTGCGGAACGGATAATCGGCTGTTCATCTTCCTTTAACAGCTTTACACACTGCTCTGCCGAGTCTGCTCTCTGATCAAACTGTCCCGGAAGATACTCTACTGAAAAGATGATGTCATCCTTCTCGTGAGGGAATGTACCCTCGTAAAGATCATCGACCGGCGGCTCCGAAAAAATAGTTCCCTTACTCTTCTCATAAGTCTCATCCGAAAGATTTTCAACATCATACCGGATCAGCACACGCACCTTCTTGGCATCGTGAATGTCAAGATAGCTGCTCATTTCTTCCATAAGCTCCTGTGCCTTAACTGCATAAGGTTCCTTCTTCTCCGCGAAGATTCTTCTGACGCTCATATTATTCTCCTTTTGAATTGTAGTTACCGTTCATAAATAAAACCGTGAACCGTAATTGTATACAATAAAAGTATATCATAGCAAGGGTTTTGAAATCAACCTTTTATATTCCACAAATAATAAAAAAATTCAGATAGAAAGTAGGCTACTTTTACAAAAAGATGACAACAAGAAAGGAAGTAAAAGAAAAGGGAGAGCCAAAGCTCTCCCAATTTATTTGTATGTGTATACAGTGCTTTTCTATATGAAACTACAAGTAAAGCAAATTTCTAAGCTTATAATTAAGCAAGCTTGCTCTTTGCAGTCTCAGCCAGCTTTGCAAATCCAGCCGGATCGTTAACAGCCATATCAGCCAGAATCTTTCTGTCTAACTGGATGTCAGCGCTCTTTAAGCCGTACATAAACTTGCTGTAGGACAGACCATTCAGTCTAGCTGCTGCGTTGATACGGGTGATCCACAGCTGTCTGAACTGTCTCTTTCTCTGCTTTCTTCCTGCGTAAGAGCTGGTTAATGCTCTCATAACAGACTGCTTTGCTACTCTATACTGCTTAGATCTGGCTCCTCTGTAACCCTTTGCCAGCTTTAACACTTTGTTGTGCTTTCTCTTAGCGTTCATACCGCCCTTAATTCTTGCCATATCTATCTCCTCCTAAACCTATGAGGACTCTCGCGAATCCTGTGCAGAAATGTTTCCCAAACTTACTTATAAAATCGTAAAATTATAAATAAGGTAAAATCTTCTTCATGTTCTTTACGTTGGTACTATCTGTCATAGCAGCCTTTCTAAGATTTCTCTTTCTCTTAGCAGACTTCTTAGTTAAGATATGGCTCTTGTAAGCCTTCATTCTCTTTAACTCGCCTGTACCTGTCTTCTTAAAACGCTTTGCAGCTGCTCTGCTTGTTTTTACCTTTGGCATTATAATTTCCTCCTGTCAATCACTTGATATTTTTTGCCAATACCAGACTCATGCTCTTACCCTCTAACTTCGGCGGTTTCTCAACCGATGCGATATCCTTGAGGTTTTCAGCAAAGTCATCCAGTATGTGTTTGGAAGCACCCATATGGGCCATCTCTCTGCCGCGGAAACGTAAGGTAACCTTTACCTTATCGCCCTTTTCCAGGAACTTTCGCGCATTGTTCACCTTTGTATTCAAATCATTTGTATCGATGTTCGGAGACAATCTCAGTTCCTTTACTTCAATGACTTTCTGCTTCTTCTTGGCTTCTTTCTCTCTTCTGGCCTGCTCATAACGGAACTTGCCATAGTCAACAATCTTGCATACCGGCGGCTTAGCCGTTGGTGCAATCTTTACCAGATCCAATCCGGCATCCTTTGCCAGCTTCATGGCATCTCTGGAGGACATAATTCCAAGCTGCTGTCCTTCCTCGCCAATTAACCGTACTTCCTTGTCACGGATTTGCTCATTAATCATTAAACTGCTAATTGTTTTGTACCCCCATCGAAAAATGTTGTGAACTGCTTTTACGCAAAAAAATGATGGACCGCGACGATCCACCATTAAGATACACAAAATACTATCGAATACGATATGTGAACTTAAATATCAACCCGAGACGCCTTTGCGCTAA
Source organism: Acetatifactor sp. (assembly GCA_963626545.1). Classification (GTDB taxonomy): domain Bacteria; phylum Bacillota; class Clostridia; order Lachnospirales; family Lachnospiraceae; genus Anthropogastromicrobium. The sequence goes on from CAVFYJ010000146.1 coordinate 5,623, forward strand.
GGTGAGAGTGAATCCTCTGCTTTCCTGTTTATTGACAACATCAGTAGCATACCGCATTGTTGATCATTTGTCAAGTGATTTTTGAAACTTTTTTATTTTTGTATGATCCATTTATGATAATGTCCTAATATACCACAAGGGAAAATGTCCCACATGTGGTATGATACTT
>CAVFYJ010000147.1:0-5730 GCA_963626545.1 Acetatifactor sp.
TGCACTCTTAGGTAATCCTGAGTTTATCTTTGATTAAGGGGTTCTGAATAGTTACAAAAATCAATAAGAAAGAGGCATTCATCCACGCCCATGCGGTGCATCGCTCCTATGGACGTGGTACTCTGCCAGATTTGATAGAAAAAAAGGAAATACCCTTTTTATTGTTTAAGATCAACTTTCCATATGAGGGTGCTGAATAGTTACAAAAAAAGAAAAATTATTGTTCAGGAGAACGAAATGAAAGAAGATATTAAATCTATGACATTGCCGGAACTGACAACATGGATGACAGCACTGGGAGAAAAGGGGTTCCGGGCAAAACAGCTGTATAGCTGGATGCATAAGAATCTTGTTTCTTCCTTTGATGAGATGACCAACCTTTCCGGCGCACTCAAAAGCAAATTGAAGGAGCAGGCCGACTTTGTCGTGCTGGAGCCTGTCGACGTGCGAATCTCTTCAATAGACGGAACAAGAAAATATCTGTTTCGTCTCCCTGACGGAAATGTGATCGAGAGCGTATTGATGCGCTACCATTTTGGAAACTCAGTCTGCATTTCCACACAGGTCGGCTGCCGTATGGGTTGTCGCTTCTGCGCATCTACGCTCGACGGACTGGTCAGAAGCCTTCGCCCGAGTGAGATGCTTGAGCAGATTTACCGGATTCAGAAGGATATCGGGGAACGCATTTCAAATGTCGTGTTAATGGGTTCTGGAGAGCCATTTGACAATACCGAGAATGTATTTCGGTTTTTGGATCTGATTTCCTGCGAGGAAGGTTTAAACATCAGCCAGCGAAATCTGACGATTTCTACTTGCGGTTTGATTCCGGGAATCGAGCAACTGACCGCGCGCCACAGTCAGGTAACACTTGCATTGTCACTTCATGCACCAAACGATACGGTACGAAAAGAACTGATGCCGATTGCAAACAAGTATCGCATTCATGATGTATTGGCGGCCTGCAAGAAATATTTTGAGGTCACTGGACGGCGTGTGACGTTTGAGTACAGCCTAGTAGCCGGTGTCAATGACAACGAGGATGAGGCAAGACAGCTTGCTAATCTCTTAAATGGATTCCCGTGTCATGTGAATTTAATTCCGGTAAATCCGATCAAAGAACGAAATTATGTCCAGTCTGGACAGATTCAGATAGAGAAATTTAAAAAATTGCTTGAAAAAAGTGCAATACATGTTACTATTAGAAGGGAAATGGGCCGCGACATAGACGGCGCATGCGGACAACTCCGAAAAAGCTATCTAGAACAACATACATAAAGGAGTTTTTGGAATGCAGATTAGTTGTAAAAGTGATATAGGAAGGATGCGTTCCCAGAATCAGGATTCTGTCTTTGCATCCGACAAGCCGGTGGGAAAACTGCCAAATCTGCTGATCGTGGCCGACGGTATGGGTGGTCATAAGGCAGGCGATTTTGCGTCTCGCTATGCGGTGGAGAAGTTAGTGGAGTGCATAAAAGAATCCGTTTACGAAAATCCACTGTTAATTGTGAGCGATGCGATTCGTGTAGTAAACCGCCGAATCTATGAGAAATCGCAGGATTATGAAGAATATAGAGGAATGGGAACGACGCTGACGCTGGCGTTTGTGGATGAGGCAAGCAAGCTTCATGTCTTTCAGGTCGGTGACAGCAGGCTGTATCTGATTTCCGATACGATCCACCAGATCACAAAGGATCACTCCTATGTGGAAGAAATGTACCGCAAAGGGCTGATCACCAGAGATTCGGAGGAGTACCAGAGCAAGAAAAACATAATCACGAGAGCGCTTGGCTCCCATGATTATACCGCAGCAGATATTTTTGAGGAACCTGTCGTACCGGGAGATCTGCTTTTGCTGTGCTCGGACGGTTTGACCAATATGGTTGGGGATGATGCGATCCTTGAGACCGTAAAGAGTGCAGCCTCACTGGAAGAAAAGACAAATGTTCTGATTGAACAGGCCAACGATAACGGAGGACAGGATAACATCTCTGTTATTTTGGCGGCAGTGGAGTAGTACCCGAAGAGGGTTATGGAGGATAGGATGATACGAACAGGAACAATTCTGAGCAATAGATATGAAATCCTTGAGCAGATCGGATCCGGCGGTATGGCGTATGTCTATAAGGCAAGAGACCGAAAATTAAGCCGTTTAGTAGCGATCAAGTTCTTAAAAGAAGAGTTCTGTAAGGATAAGAGCTTTGTCGCAAAGTTTCGTATGGAGGCACAGGCAGCGGCAGGTCTGTCGCACAACAATGTAGTCGGTGTCTATGATGTTGGTGAGGAGGACAATACGCACTACATCGTTATGGAACTGATCGATGGCATTACGCTGAAGGAATATATTACAAGAAAGCGAAAATTAGGCACAAAGGAGTCTATTGGAATTGCTATTCAGGTAGCACAGGGACTCGAGGCGGCACATAAGCGTCATATTGTGCACCGTGATATTAAGCCGCAGAACATCATTATCTCAAAGGATGGCCGTATTAAGGTGGCCGATTTTGGTATTGCAAGAGCAATCACCGATGAGACAACGAATCTCTACGGAGCAGCTGGTTCTGTGCACTACATCTCACCAGAACAGGCAAGAGGCGGTTATTGTGATGAGCGAAGCGATATTTATTCCCTCGGAATCACGATCTATGAGATGGTGACGGGACGTGTGCCGTTTGATGGCGATACGACGGTAGCGGTAGCAATCGCACACATCAATGAGGCGATGGTTCCGCCAAGCAACATCGAGCCAAGCGTTCCCGTTGCACTTGAGCAGATCATTTTCAAGTGTACGCAAAAGCGCCCAAACCAGCGTTATTCTAGTTGTGCGGATTTGATCAAGGATCTTCGTCATGCACTTGTTGCGCCAAATGAGCGTTTTGTCCATTTTGTGCAGCTTGAGGAGACGGCAAAGGGTGAGACGACTGTAATGAGCGAAGAGCAGATGCGTGATATCCGAAACCGCTCCGAGCACATTGTGCGTGAGAATAATGAGTATACGGAAAAAGGTATCAAGAGCCAGCCAATCAAACGCTCGCCAGCGCGTGAGACTGCCGCTAGTCAGCAGCGCAATCATTCGGAAGCAATTGAGTTTGAATCGTATAAGAATCGCAGCCAGGAAGACGAGTTTTCTGAGAAAGCTTATAGAAAAGAGACCTCCAAGAGAGAAAAACAGTCCCGCAAAAAGGCAAAGCGTGATCCGGATGAAGTAACAATGTTTGATAAGGTCTTAGCAGGAATCGGATCTGTGCTTGGTGTGGCAATGCTTGTCATGCTGGTGTACATTGTTGGTTCTCTTTCTGGTGCGTTCCAGCGAATACCAGCGAGTGTATCTTCAAACAAGAACAATACGACGACAACGAAAGAAAACGATCCAGTTGTTTCGACTTATGAGGATGAATCTGGAGATGACGCGACCGGCAGAGCAAAGGTTCCGAAGCTTCTTGGCATGACTATCACTGAGGCAACAAAGGCACTAAAGGAAGTCGGTCTTAAGATTGTCCTTGCGAGAACCTACGAGTATTCCGATGAATATGCGACTGGCCTGGTGTGCCGTCAGCAGTACGATGAGGGCACTGTGGTGGATAAGGGCAGTTCCATTAAGGTATACTTAAGTTTAGGTAGTGATAAGTTTGAGGTCAACAGTAAGCTTTATATCAATGGAAATGTCAGCATTCTGAAGTATTATCTGCGAAGCTTTAAGGATATTGATGTAGAGTATATTGGTGAATACAGCGAGACTTATGCAAAGGATATGGTACTTCGCATGGATCCAGATGAGGGATATCTGGAGGCAGGCGATTCCCTTAAGGTATACGTCAGCCTTGGACCAGAGTACATTACCGTTCCGAACCTCTACGGCATGTCAAAGCAGCAGGCCATTGCAAAGCTTCAAAATGAAGGTTTTTCAGTTGGTACTGTCAGTGAGGTCAATAGTGACAGCACCGATGCCGGACTTGTATGCGGTCAGAGTCTTGATCCAGGTACCAGTCAGAAGAGTGGAACCGAGATTGATTTCTCGATCAGCCTTGGACCGAAGATGGTTGTCGTTCCAGGTGTAGTCGGAAATGATGCCAGTTCGTATGCATTTCCAACGATCAGCAATGCAAATCTGTATTACTATGTAGAGTACGAAGAGAGCTCATCCGTATCGGCAGGTGTTGTTATCAGTCAGGTACCGGAGGGTGGTACATCCGTACCGGAGTATTCTACAGTAAAGCTTGTCGTAAGCTCAGGACCGCCGGCAGTTGGCCTTGACGCAGGTGCCTTGACGAATATGTCACAGGATCAGGCGACATCGACACTGGCAGGTCTTGGTCTTGGCGCACAGATTCAGTATCAGTCAAGTGATTACGTAGCCGTTGGTTGTGTAATTGGATGGGCATCAACCAGTGCAGATGGTTCTCTTCATGCAGGAGATACGGTTATCATCTATATTAGCACAGGTCCAGAACAGACCGCATCAAGCTCGGATGCAACACCAGATCTGACACCGAGTTCGGATGCCACGCCAAGTTCGGATGCATCACAGAACACCGATTCCGGAGCCGATCAGACTTCGGATAGCGGTGTTGCACCGCAGGCAGAGACGCAGGCACAGTAAATGATGAAGAATCATCAAAAGCAAGCGAAAAAAATGCAAGCGCACGCAAATGAGCAAAGAATCAAGAGATTAAGGAATTAAAAGATGCAGGGAAAAATCATCAAGGGAATTGCCGGTTTTTACTATGTGCAGGCAGAAAATGAGGCACAATATGAGTGCAAAGCCAAGGGAATTTTTCGAAAAGACCATAGAAAGCCCCTTGTAGGGGATGAAGTGCAGATTGAAGTGCTTGACGAGGAAGAAAAGAAGGGTTCCATTGTGGAGCTTCTTCCCAGAAAGAGCGAATTGTTTCGTCCGGCAGTTGCCAACATTGATCAGGTGGTGATCGTGTTTGCCTGCCGCGAGCCGGAACCAAATTTCAATTTGCTTGATCGGTTTCTGGTGCTGATGGAAAAACGAGACGTGCCGGTGATTTTGTGCTTCACAAAGGCCGATTTGGCAACACCTGATTTTCAAAAAGAGGTGTTGGACACCTATGGGCCGGCTGGTTATCCAGTTTGCTTTACGGACTGTCATGATCCGCAGGGCGAAGGCTACCAGAAGCTGACAGCGCTTTTAGCAGGCAAGGTTACTTCATTTGCGGGGCCAAGCGGCGTCGGCAAATCAACGCTTGTCAATCATTTCTGCCCGGAGGCAGGGATGGACACTGGAGCTGTCAGTGAAAAAATAAAAAGAGGAAAGCATACGACCAGACATTCCGAGATCTTTTATCTGGGCCATCAGACGTTTTTGTTTGATACGCCGGGATTTAGTTCATTGGATGTGCTTTCACTGGAAAAGGAAGAGCTAGAGCTTTTGTTTCCAGAGTTTGAACCATATCTTGGTCATTGCCGTTTTACCGGATGTTCGCACATTTCAGAACCATCGTGTGGCATCAAAGAAGCGGTTGGGGAGGGAAAAATCAGTCAGAAGCGGTATGAAAGCTATACTGCTTTTTATAAGGAGTTAAATGCAGTGAGACGATATAAGTAGCAGATAGAATGGCATATTTATGCATGGCTACAGAATGTTTCACAAAAAAACCGTTACAGTCACGCTTTATCGACAGTACGCAATTCGCTGGAAACAGTGTAAAAGAAGAAAGGGCAGCAATCGTATGGCAGACTTGGCAGTATCTTTATTATCGGCAGATT
>CAVFYJ010000148.1:0-5668 GCA_963626545.1 Acetatifactor sp.
AAAGAGCGGTGTGTTTTGCGATACGCCGCTCTTTCAGTTGATTGTAAACACAATACGGTAGAAGGTCGCATGATGAATGATATAACAGATGATTGAAAATACAATAAGAGTATGTTAGTATGTAAACATACATACCTATATTGGAGGTGAAAGCTACGAAAGAGATTTTATTCGGAGAGTATTTAAAAACTCTAATAAAACAAGCGAATATGACACAAACGCAATTTTACACGGCTGTTGGAATTACGAAGCCTTATTTTTATGATATTCTCTCTGGGAGAGTTAGTCCTCCTCCTGCGGAACTTCAATTCAAAATTGCTCAAGTATTACATGTTGATAGCGAAACATGTGCGATATTATTTGACTTAGCTGCTAAAGGAAGGAAAGAAATACCCGCAGATGTAGCTTTGTGGATGAACAATCATCCTAATGAAATAAACAATATACGAAAAAAGTATGAAAATAGTCCTTTAGGAGGAACGAATTATGAATGAAGCAAGAGAAGGCTACTTGATCGATTGTATATCGGGGCAAGAAGTCAAAGCATCGCCAGAAGAATTGCAGGCTGTGCAACCCTTTGCGAAAAAACTATATGAAGATTATGGTTATCCGATTGATTGTATTCAAACAAGACCGCAGTGGCATGTAAAGGTAAGACCATCTGATGTAAAAAAAGAGTATCCCATTGACATAGCTGTATTTTCTAGCAACACTCACTCTGATGAGAATCTTTTTATGATTATTGAATGTAAAAAGAGAAGTCGTAAAGATGGGCGTTCGCAGTTGGAAGATTATATGCGTCTTTCAAAAGCTTATCTGGGCGTTTGGTTCAACGGCGATGAAACTTTGTATATCAGAAAATATGAAGCAAACGGCGAAGTTAAATTCATCGAAATCCCTAATATACCGCTATATGGTCAACGTGTTGAGGACATTGGTTTATTCAAGAGAAAAGACCTTAAAAAAACTCACAATCTCAAATCTGTTTTCAATAGTATTAGAAATTACTTGGCTGCTAACAACACAGGAATAACTCTTGATACGGAATTTGTTTCACAGATTATAAATCTGATTTTCTGTAAAATTTATGATGAACGTTTCACAAAGCCAGATGATATGATTAGTTTTAGGGCTGGAGTTAATGAAAATGTTGATGACATCGCAAAGCGCATTATCAACATTTTTGATCATGTGAAAGCAAAATACCCAGATGTTTTTACAGCATCGGATGTTATAACATTGTCTAACGCTTCAATTGCTTATATTGCAGGTGAACTTCAACAGTATTGTTTAATCGAAAGCGAAAGGGATGTCATCGCCGATGCTTTTGAAACCTTTATTTCGCCATCACTACGCGGTGGGCAAGGACAATTCTTTACGCCCCGTAATGTAGTAAAACTTCTAGTTTCTCTCGTCAATCCAACACGAAAAGACCGATTGATTGACCCTGCATGTGGTTCCGGAGGTTTTTTGATAGAAAGTTTACGTTATGTATGGAGACAAGTACAGGATGAAGGAAAGGAACTTGGATGGCCTGAAAGAGAGATTTTTTCCGACCAGCAGGAAGTAGCAATTAAAAACTTCAGGTAACTGTTCAGAACCCCTTCAAGTTCGTTGCTAGTTATTGTGCAAAATAGAGAATCGAAAAATCTTTTCTACTCTGATTTGCTGTTATTCTGTGGATAAAAGGGATGAAATTTTATTTGTATATCAATCTTGTGGATAATTCTCAAGCACCTGTCTTTTATCCGCTTCATTTTCGTCTTTTGAGACGATCTTGAATATATTTATAAGCATTTGCACCTTCAAATTTAATACTTATCCACCGTCATTTTGCCGAACGGATTTTTCGGCAAATTCGCTTTTTTACAGCGTTTCCGCTATAATGAAAACATAAAATCCAACGGAAAGAAGGTGGTTTGAGTGCCAGTTAACATCACAGAAGAATTCGTTCGCCATCTTATGGCACAGATTGATTTTCTGACGAAGCAAAACAGCACATTAACAGCTACAATTGCCGAGCTGAATCAAACCATCAAGGAGCTGAAAGAACAACTAAACAAAAACTCCAAGAACAGTTCCAAGCCGCCTTCATCTGATGGTCTTAAGAAACCTACGGTAAAAAAGGACCGAAGCCTTCGCGAATCTTCCGGGAAAAAACAGGGGGCTCAGGAAGGTCACAATGGTGTTTATCTTTCTGTCATCTCCAATCCAGATCACACCAGGGAACATATGCATTCTGACTGTAACGGATGTCCTTATCGTGAGAAATGTTTGGATAAGGCTTGTATAAAAGAAATCCGCCATGAGATTGATGTGGTTGTGACTGTAGATGTCACTGCACACAATCTTATTGAAATGCGCGAATGCCCTTTGCATGGTGGCGTAAAAACAGGATCATTTCCTGAAAATATAAAAGCAACTGTCCAGTATGGCAAAAATCTTCAGGCAATGGTTGTGGCTTTCAATACGGTTGGTGCAGTCAGTATCAATCGCACTCATGAAATCCTGTCCAGTGTGTTTAATATTCCATTGGCAACGGGAACCATCAAAAACATGGTAACCCGCTGTGCGGAATCACTGAAAGATACTTATGAGCAAATCCGTCTGAAAATGATTACGCTCGGGCTGATCCATTGTGATGAGACTGGCAGCCGCGTAGATGGAAAAACCTGCTGGGTTCACGTTGCATCTGATCAGGATTATACATACCTGACCATACATCAGAAACGTGGTCAGGCCGGCATGGACGCGGCGGATGTACTGCCACATGCCCGAGGGATTATCGTGCATGACTGCTGGGGCTCTTACTGGAAGTATCAGGATGTGACACATGCCATCTGCTGTGCACATCTTCTCCGGGAACTAAATGGTGTAATCGAGAATTATCCGGAGCAGACATGGGCAGTCCGTTTTAAGAAGCTTCTGCTCGATATGAAAAAGGTGCGTGATAAGGCACTTCTTTCAGATAAGGATGAGGTCAGCTACTATCACCGTCATAAATTTGATATGGAATATGCTTCCATCATCAAAACCGCATATGAGGAAAATCCACTTCCTGAAACTCCTGCTAAAAAGCGCGGTCGCAAGAAAAAAGGCAAAGTATTAAATTTGATCTGCAGACTGGATAATTACAAGGAATCAGTCTGCCTGTTTATAAAGAATCTCGATGTACCCTTTGATAACAATCAGGCGGAACGCGATCTGAGGATGGTAAAAGTAAAAACCAAGGTCTCTGGATGCTTCCGAAGTGAAGCTGGTGCACAGGAATATCTTACAATTATGAGCTATATTGGATCAGCACGCAAGCAAGGGATAAATGCTTTCACAGCTATCCGTGAAGCACTGAACGGAACCCCTGATATCATTTTCAACTAACGGGGTTCTGAACAGTTACAACTTCAGAGGAATTGATAAAGAAAGCTTTTTGAGCAAAACAACAAAAGCGTATATGGCAATTCTAGGTGATGGCAGAGGTGGTGTCTTTTGTGAAAATAGCTTAGAGGATATGCATAATTGGTCGCCTAAAGCTCAAACACAAATCTCCGCCGAAAGCTTTAATGTTGTTTTGACTAACCCGCCGTATGGTTCAAAGTTGAAAATTGATGATTATGGAATTTTATCTCGATATGATTTAGGCCATCAATGGAAAATACCAAAAGGCGAAAGCGTGTTTTCAAAAACAGAAAAGGTACTTTCAGACCAAACTCCGCAAGTATTATTTATTGAGCGCTGTTTGGAACTGCTTACTCCGGGTGGACGTTTGGGAATTGTTGCTCCGGAAAGTATGTTTTGCAATCCAAGCCATAAATATATCATGAACTACGTTGAAAAGAATGCTCGGATAGATGCTGTAATATCCATGCCAGAGAATCTTTTTCAGCCTCACACACACGCTAAAACGTGCGTCGTTCTAATGACGAAGTTATCACAGGCAGATACAATAAGTCCGGATCACAGAATCTTTATGGCCGTTGCAAAATGGTGTGGTCATGATTCCAGAGGATTGGAAATACCATATGACGATGTTCCTTTGATTCAAGAAAGATATGAGAAATTTAAAAGTGGCCATGAATTAGCTTATGACCATCTTGGATTCACCGTTAAGCAAAGTGAGATAGTTGATAGTATATACCTTCCGATTTATTATAATCCCGAAATAAAAAATCAACTGAACACTTTAAAAAGTGATTTCGATTTAGTTACTGTTGGAAAATTGGTCGAAGATGGACTGGTCTCAATAAGCACAGGAGATGAAGTTGGAAAACTGGCATATGGAACAGGTCAGATTCCTTTTATAAGAACATCTGATATCGCTAATTGGGAGATTAAATTAGACCCCAAACAAGGGTTAAGCGAAGAAATATATAATAATCTTTCAGCAAAACAGGATGTGCAAGCATACGATATATTGATGGTTCGAGATGGGACTTATTTGGTAGGCACATGCGCTATGATTTCACCGTCAGAAACAAAAATTGTTTACCAAAGCCACCTGCTTAAAATTAGAAGTAACAACCACGATAAAATAAATCCATATTTATTGTTGGCACTTCTATCCTCACCGATAGTAAAACAGCAGATTCGAGCCAAACAGTTTACGCAAGACATAATCGATACTTTGGGGCGAAGAGTGCTAGAACTAGAGCTTCCGTTTCCTAAAAAGCTCGATGAACAGCAGCGCATTATTGAACAGGTTAAAGAGGTATTCGACAAAAGAAACGAAGCAAAAGAAGTTATGCGAAATGTCTTGTTGAATGTAACTCCAATTCACCGTTTCGATGACGATAGTACATTTATGACCTTAATGTAATTCAATGCAGCAATGAATCCAAGGGCGACCAACCTTTATGATTGGTCGCCCTTATCCTGTTTGTATATTTTAATATGTCATGCGTTTTCTGCTGAGGAATCATCCGTTGGCATCAGTTCCAGAATCTTTTTATACCAGTGTTTTTCCTCTCCGTTTTCTCGCAACGCAAACTGGCAAAACAGTGTCATTAACTCAAAATATTTTGTTTGGAGTTCTCCCCAATCCTTATTGGAAGAAAATCGAACAACATTTGTGTTATAAGCAATTTGATTAACATTATTTCCAATGCGGTTCACCTCGTAAATCAACTGCTTTGCCTGGTCTCTATCCATGTGCCACTGCTTCCCCGTCAACGATTCTGCAAGAATCAGTTTTCTTAAATATTCCGATTTCGATAAGCCGTACTCAAAAGCATTTTTTGTGAGCATAGCATTTTCCTCTGGAAGCAAAGTAAAACGGAATTGTTCTGTGCGAACTCTATCTTTTTCAGCCATTTATTATTTCTCCTTTCAAAACTTCCTCACCGTGAGGAAATTACAAAATTGTTCGTCAGTGATTTTATTTTTGTTGCGCCGTCTGCGGGACAATCATTTTGCCGTTTTGCAAAATGGTATGGGTGGGGGTATTAGGGGGCGGTGCCCCAGTGCAACGGCTAACAAGTGGGAAAATGACACGAGTGGGTACATTTCCCCTATGCTTGCTAATAATGTTGACCTACGGATTTTCGGTATCGAGTATTGTGTCAAGCTGCGATTTCCACGCCATAATATTCTCGATTTCCTTTTCAAAAACGAAAGATTCTTTTCGCAAATTGCAAGTGCAAGTTGGACACCTGCACGGTAGAAATTAGTTAAT
>CAVFYJ010000149.1:0-5499 GCA_963626545.1 Acetatifactor sp.
GGCGCTTTCATCTCGGTCATTGAATGGCCGAGGATTCCCGCGCCAGATTCCTAAACTTTTTAGAGCATTATCATTTGTCGAGGCTATTATCTCAAAAAATGAGACCACTGTCTACGCATCCACTATTGAGCGTTTACCCTTGTTCTTTTTGTACACGGTCAATTATTGTTTGATAATTCAAAAAGATCTCATCTCTCTCTGTTTTTACACTCTTTACTGTATAGCTGCGGATGCATAGGTGTAAAGGGGAGCATCGAGGGGAAAACGCGAGGGTTGCCCCTCTGATCAAGATACCTGCGAGGGTTTAGGGAATCTTGATTTTTTAGCCTGTTAGGGGACTTTGGAAAAAGATAACGTCTCAATATTATTTTGATACAGCTGAAAAATGAATTGAAGTTGTTGTTTGTACAATTTTGCCATGTTTTGGCAATGATTTTACACAAGCGCACTGGAAATGGTGCGCTTTAGTTCGTATAAGAGTTATTATACGAACTAAAGTGTTGATCTGGGGTGAAATTTGCGATCTTTTTTGTCTGATAATTATTTTTTATCACCTTTTTGTTGCTGTTCCATTTCTAATCCACAGTGGGGTCAGGAACCATAAAATGGAAACACTGGAACCTAGAAACAAGCCATCAGGAACAAGAAAAAGGTTAGTTCCCTTGTTCCTAGTGGCTTAAAACAACTAACCATTTGTTTTTTCGTATTGTTCAATTAGGCATTGATGATTCTTTTTCTTGTCATAGTTAATCGCGACTAGCAAAATGTTTCCAGTATACTTTTTAATCGAGTCTGGATATTTTTTATCCTTAATTTGCTGCAATGCCGTTTGCGCATTTTGATTCCATTTTAATTCAACTACCAATGCAGGGTACTCATTTCGGTACTATGGCTTTGGAATAAAAACAAAATCTGCAAATCCACGACCAGTAGGCAACTCTCTTACCGGCTTAAAATAATACGTGATCGCACTCAAGTAAGCAATCGTCAAAACACTGCTTAGTGAGTTCTCGTTGTTGTACTGGATTACGGAAGCATACTCGTTGTGGATTTTTTCGAGTTGCTTTGCTACTAGGTCACCATCTAAGTTTAATGTGGCGTCTAATAGTAGTTCGGATTCCTTCTGAAATTCAAGCATTTCATCCCATGAACGATCTTCGACTGCAATCATAAGTTCCTGTCGTATTTCTTCATTTGGCACAAAAGCTGTTTTTCGAGTCTGATCATAGCCAAGATACCCCAAGTGGATTAGGTAAGTCAGTACATCATCTTTGTTTCGGATACTGGTTGTATCGTTTTGGAATGTAATTGTATTAACTTTAACCGCAGCACCAGAGAGCATTTCGATTAACGCTGTTTTGAGTCCTCGGTAGTTCATGTTAATTAGCGGAACAATGGTCTCGTAGGAGGCAGTTTCCGACCAATAGCTTTGAAATTGCTTACAAAGAAGTACTTCGATTACCGCCTTGGGATTATACACCTGATAATTTCCTAATAAATATCCATCATACCAACGCTTAACTTCTTGAAAGTCGCAATCATATTGAATACACAACTTCTGAACTTCATCTTCTGTAAATCCAATATATTTGGCAAATTCTTTTGGGGAGATCATCGTAAATTCCCTGAAGTTATTTAAGGCAGACTGTGTTTTCTCACGCTTAATTGGCAGTATTCCGGTCAAATACGCGAGTTGAATGTATTTTGTTGGCGCTGCTCCCTTAAAGAGCCCTCTCAAAAAATTAATATACTGCTCCTGAATTTTCAAATCAGATGCTTCGTCACGGATCAGTACATCCCACTCATCAACAATTATTACAAAGCGATTTCCAGTTGCCGTGTTAATCTGTGCAAGTGCTTCTGGTAGGGACTTAATTGAACGCTCCAATACATCTGGATAATATTGCGTTAGTTCCGAAATTACAGATTGCGAAATATAGGAAATGACATTTTCTGGGGCACCAGCTGGCTCGATACACCATTGGATGTCCAAATGGATTACATCATATTGATTCAAATGCTTTTTAAAGTCCACGGACTGGCTAATTTTTAAACCGGAGAACATGGCCTCGGAGTCACAGCCCTTGCTGTAATATGCCACGAGCATGTCTGCCGTGATCGATTTTCCAAAGCGGCGTGGGCGGCTATTGCAAATATATCCTTGCAACGTATTTAATACCTCATTTGTGTATTCCAAAAGTTCCGTCTTGTCCACATAAATTTTGGAATTAAGCGTCTTTTCAAAAGCCCAGTTGGACGGATTAACGAAATTTCCCATAGAAATGCACCTCTTTTCTGGCTAATCTGATCTGTTAATTATACAACAAAAGCAGGCGGATTTCCAGATGAAATCGATGTTTAACACCTTTTAATAAATTTTTGATAGAGTACAACAGCCACCGCAGCAGTGATAAATTCTGTTACCCACATTGCATGCCATACACCGGCGGCATCCAAAAATCTAGTTAAGATCAGCGCAGCCGGAAGAATGACAATTAAATAGCGCATCAGTGAGATGACAAGTGACGGAAAGCCTTTGCCAAGTCCTTCGAGTGCACCAGATACGGTGACGGAGATCGAAGAGATGATAAAGCCGATGCTGATGATGCGAAGCGCAGAGGCACCAAGTTGAACAGTATCCGCATTGGAAGTAAACAGTCCGATTAAAGAGCTCGGAATCGCAAGACAAAGTGCCGTACCGATCACCATCACACCGATGATTAAAAACAGTGCATCAAAGAAAATCTGCTTTACGCGGGCATGTTCGCGCGCACCATAGTTGTAGCCGATCAGCGGGCGCATACCCTGCACGACACCGTTTGCGGTCAGATAAAGGAAAGTCTGAAGCTTGTAGTAAGCACCGAGAACAAGCACGTAAGACTGAGAGTAAGCGGCTAAGATTCCGTTTAAGGCGGAGACAAGCAGTGACGGAAGCGCCATATTCAGTGTGGCAGGAATTCCAACTGTGTAAAGGCGTGTCAGCATGTTTGAAGTCAGCTTACAGCTTGAAAGTGAAAATTTGACTGGCAGCGGGCGAATCACACAGAATACCAGATAAACGGCAAAGGACAGCATCTGGCCGATTCCAGTTGCAAGCGCGGCACCCTCAATTCCCATCGCAGGGAACGGTCCAATGCCAAAAATCATAAACGGGTCCAGAATGATATTTCCGATACAGCCGACCATCATGGCGACCATGGAAACCTTCATACGTCCAGTTGCCTGGAAAATTTTCTCAAGAGAGATGGAGATTCCAATTGGCAGTGAGAAGCTAAGTGTAATTCTCGCATAGCGGACACCTAAAGAAATAACTTCCTGATCAGTTGTAAACAGTTCCAAAAACGGGCGGATTAAAATGACGCAGATAATATTTAATAATAGGCCGTGCAGCGCATTTAATAAAGTACCGAGAGAAGCAGCATGGTCTGCTTCTTTTTTATTGCCCGCACCCAAATAAAACGATATGGCGGCATTGATGCCGATTGCAAAGCCAACCGTGATCGCCGTGATCAGGTTTTGCACTGGATACACAAGAGAGAGCGCGGTCATCGCGTTATCGCTGATTTTCGCAATAAAAATACTGTCAACAATGTTATAGAGTGAGTTGACAAGCATGGAAAGTGTCATCGGCAGAGCCATTGCAAGAACAAGTGGAAATACCGCTTTTTGTTTCATGTAAGATTGATCCATTGATCGAGAACCCCTTTCTGTATGGAAGCGTTCTGTGTGAGTTCTCGTATTTTTGCGCAAAAAAATACCGCACAACAAATACGAAAACGATAAGAACGCAGTATTGTTGTGTGGCGAAAAAATAAAGATATCTTTCTAAGTCTCTATGAAAAGTCCACGGCCGGAATCCGGTTTTAGTACCAATAAGATAGCAGAAAACACGGAAAATGTCAAGCTTGACAAACTATGAAAATTGCTATACTGTTGAGCTATGTGTTTTTCAATTGAGCTGAAAAGACAAAAATGCATACAAAAATCAGAATGATCCGAATGCTTTAAGAAGGGAGACAGAAGATGAGTTTGACAAAAATTAACTTAAAGCCATACTGGAAAGACATGACAGTGGACAGAATGGATGTGACGATGCAGATCACTGGGTTGTCCTATAAGGAAGGAGACCGTCTGTGTGGCATGCAGCTTAGCACCGTGACGATTCCGGGCTGTGAGGCTAAAAATTTACAGATCAGCGATGAAAGTGGCGTCATACCAGTGCAGGAGTCTGAGGAACAGCCGTATCCATATGAGTGGCGCAGATGGAACGTGCAGCGTGACACAAATGGAACGATACAGATTTCCTACACGGTAACACCAAGAGTATTAAAGCCAACCGATATTTGTGGACCGTACTTTGATTTTCGTGCAGAAAAGGGCGGTGCAAACAGCGCTGGCATCTCCATTTTGATGGATGTCGAAAATGCAAAAGCATGTGAGTTGTCTTGGGATCTGAGTGCGATGCCAGCGGGCAGTCGTGGTGTTTGTACCTTCGGAGAAAATGAAGTAAAGACCGATACGCTTGAGCAGCTTCGTGAAAGCTATTTTGCCATGGGTCAGCTAAATGCGATCGAAGAAGGTGACTTTGGCTTTTACTGGATGTCTCAGCCGCCATTTGACGTGAAGGAAGTTGCTGAGTACACGAAAAAGCTCTTTGGTCATATGCAGAAATTCTTCAAGGATACCGAGAAGATCTATCGCATTTTCGTGAGAAAGGATCCATTTTTGACAAGTGGCGGAACGGCTCTTTACCGCTCGTATATGTTTGGCTGGAACACAACGCAGCCATGCAGCTTATCCGACAAAAAGGCCATTCTTGCCCATGAGATGGTACATAACTGGCCAGATTTAAACGATAATCCATATGGAACCACGACCTGGTATTCCGAGGGTACGGCCGAGTATTACAGTGTACTGCTGCCGCTTCGCCTTGGTCTGATTTCCGATGAGGATGCGATTGAAGAGTTGCAAAAGCGTACCGACAAGTATTATGCAAATCCGACGCGCGCGCTCGGAGACGAGGAGGCGGCCGCAATCTGCTGGAAGGATCGTCGCGCACAGCGTCTGGTTTATGGCAGAGGTATGATCTTCTTTATCAATACCGATATTCAGATTCGCAAGGCAACAAACGGAGCACATAATATTGACGATGTTGTGATTGACATTTTGGAGCAAAAGCGAGCGGGTGTTGTGCTTGGAAACGAAGTCTTTTTAGAGACCGTTAAGCGAATCAGTGGTCTGGATGTGCGAAGCGAGTGGGAGGCAATGCACACTGGAAAAGAGATCGTTCCATTAGACGGTGGCTTTGACGGTCGCTTTGCTGTAGTGGAAAAAGAGATCGAGGAAGCAGACACAGGAAAGAAAGTGCGTTCCTGGACATGGATTAAGCAAGATGCGAAAGATGAGAAAGAAGTAGAATAAGGAAAATAAGTAAAAGAAGAAGGAAAAGAAGAAGTAAAAGAAAAATAAGTAAAATAGGATGAGCGCTCAAGCGAGAGG
>CAVFYJ010000150.1:0-5491 GCA_963626545.1 Acetatifactor sp.
ATGTGGGACATTTTCCCTTGTGGTATATTAGGACATTATCATAAATGGATCATAAGAATTGCCTCTCTATTTTGAGCTTTGCTTGACTTTAGATGTGTAAAAGTGTACAATAACAGTAGAAAATTACAATCGTATTGTATCAGATTGCGATTTGATTGGCTGTAAATTGTCAAGATACAATGTCATTGTAATGATACAAGCAGGGGGATAAATACAATTTGGAGGTAGCTGTGTGTTAAGAAAAAAGGAAAACGAAAGATATTTTAAAATCGCAGTCACGGGAGTAGTCATCCTGCTGATCGGGATGGTCTGCTTCTTTTTATTTTATCGTATCCGTGGATTTGGAGCATTTTTTCAGGATTTGGTTGGAATTCTGGAGCCGTTTATCTATGGTTTTGTGATTGCGTATGTGCTTCGTCCGACCTGTCGTTGGTGGGAACGGCATTTACGTCAGCTGCTTGAGCGGGCGCATATCAAACATGCACAGGGCATTGCAGCAGCACTTGCAATTACGTTCTGTGAAATTTTGGCATTAACAATTGTAATTGCGCTTTTTATGTTGGTTATCCCACAGCTGGTAACGAGCATAATGTCGTTGATCAGTGTACTGCCGGATCAGTTGGATAATGCAAATACATGGCTTCATGATATGTTGGAAAAATATCCGACGATGCAGCAGAGTTGGGATGGTTTATATGCAGAGTTATCGACTCGTTTGAGAGAATGGTTAAAGACAGATCTGACACCAATGCTTCAGACGATCTTCAATGGTCTTAGTATTCAAGTAGTCAATATTGTTGGATTTTTAAAGAATGCATTCTTGGGATTGATCGTTTCGATCTATCTTCTTGCCGGACGCAGACGTTTCTTGGCACAGGGCAGACTGGTTCTTTTCAGTGTCCTGAAAGAAAAGTGGGCGAAGCTGGTTGAGGATGAAATCATTTATGCAGATAAGATGTTTAGTGGCTTTTTAATGGGAAAGCTGCTTGATTCTCTGATCATTGGAGTTATCTGCTTTGTTTGTACCTATCTGATGGGCATCAAGTCAGCACTGCTTGTCAGTGTTGTAGTGGGTGTGACCAACATCATTCCCTTCTTTGGTCCGTACATTGGCGCGATTCCATCTACGCTGTGGCTGTTTCTTGAAAATCCACTGCACGCAGTTTATTTCTTGATTTTTATCATTATTTTGCAGCAGATCGATGGAAATATCATTGGTCCGAAGATTCTAGGAAACTCCACCGGTTTATCATCGTTTTGGGTTCTGTTTTCCATCCTGTTTTTTGGCGGACTTTGGGGCTTTGTCGGCATGATTATCGGTGTACCGTTCTTTGCGGTAGTCTATGACATTATTACGAGACTTGTTATGAGAGGACTGCATCGTAACCAGAGGACAGATATGCTGGAAGCGTATGACGATGAATATGTGAAGAAAACAAAAAAGACGCCCCGGCAGGAAAAGCTTTGGGCAGAGGAAGAAGCAATAGAAGAGCAGGAAACGAGTAAGAATCAAGAGGAGCAAGATAACGCTGACGATAGTGACGATCATAATAGCGGAGAGGAGCAGAAATGACAACGATATTCGAATGCAGCGGACAAAATCGTTAGAAAAGAAAATGAGTTGTTTGCTTATGGTCAGACGTCATAGATTGAAGGGAGGAAGACGACATGGTTGAAATAGAAGAGATAAGAGAAAAAATCGGATCCGGTGCATGGAGTGCACAGGATGCTGCAAACTGTATACAGGAGCTGGAGCTAGAGTACAGGCAGAGCCTGGAAAAGGGCGAATGGCGAGAGGATTACAGCAGAGCAGTATATGCCACCAGCTATGGCGTCTTTGCCTACAGTTATCGAGAGCATGTATTCTCACTGATTGAGATGTGTCGGAAGTTGTTAGGAATCTGCACAAACTCAGCAGATCAGTCGCGATATTATCTGGCGTTGATGCGTTTGTATTTTGTGACGGGCTTTCAGCCCAAAATTGTGGAGTATGGATTAAAATATGCAGAGTCCGGTTATACAGATAGAAGCGATTTAAAATCGGTCTATAACAGTATTGTGGTGGCATTTACAGAGAGTAATCTGTTCGAGGAGGCGCTGTGTTATCTGGAGAAGATGATCGAGGTAACAAGAAGTGATCCGGCGAAACCAGATGCGTCATTTTGGGAAGGCGATACGGTTAATGAACTGGTCTATCTGGACAGTTTGGTTTATATCAATATTGGACTTGGAAAATTTGAGGATGCAGCTCAAGCAGCGAAGGGACTTGAAGAATTGGTTAATACGCAGGTCCCGGATGAACAGAAGGAGTTCTTTGGCATTCAGAAGGAATTTACTCTGTTGTATTTGCGTATGCATATGGATCCAGAGGCAGAGGAAATCACGGATGGATTTGTCAATTATGTAAAGCAGCTGCAGGAAGGTGACGTTGCACAGAGTGGAATTTCATTTTGTATCAGCTATTTTGCAGAGTTTCTTGAGGTGTTACTTCATAAAAATCGCTGTCGAGAAGTCATTGAGACTGGAAAATTCTTGTCAACATCAGGCTTATTCACGGGAAATGTCAGTATGATTTATAAGCTGATGCTTCAGGCAGCGGTGAAATCAGAAGAACCAGATCTGCAAAGGGAGCATGCAGCGTTGGAGAAGCGCTATATTGAAGCACTTGAGCAGGAGCAGGAAAGCTACAAAAACATGGTGCATGCGCTGACCCAGGAAGAACTCAGACTGGTACGACTTAGAAAGGCGATGGGAAGAGATACGTTGACCGGCTGTTGCAATAGAGGTACATTTGAGCGTGAGGGAAGTCGGTATCTGAGCGATCACCCAGAGGGATCGTTGATTTTTATTGATCTGGATCATTTGAAGGAGGTCAATGATAAATACGGACATAACAGCGGCGATCAGTATCTGCGACAGTTTGCACGGATGATTGAAGGAGTACTCGGAGAAAATGAAATTTTGTATCGCTATGCAGGTGATGAGTTTATCGTCTTGTCGAACCGCAGTAAGATCAAAGCAGAAGTTCTGATGGATGAACTGTTAAAGAAAAATCCAGTAGTCTTTATGTTGGGAGATCATGTGCGCCGCATTAGCTTTTCGTATGGCGCAGTGGAATTTGGCGAGATGCCAGGCGATATTTATGCGATGATTCGTGAGGCGGATCACAGAATGTATCTGTGCAAGAAGGAAAATCATATTCGATTGTTAAAGGAGGGCTTGTAATGAATTATGCGGAAATAAAGGAGTATGACATTGCGAATGGCTCTGGTGTGCGGATCACACTTTTTGTCAGCGGATGCAGGCATCACTGTCGAAATTGTTTTAACGAGATTGCATGGGATTTCAATTATGGAAATGTGTTTGACGAGGCGGTGGAAGATTTTATCGTGGAAAAGTTAAACAACAATTTTATCCGCGGACTGACGCTTCTAGGCGGAGAACCGCTTGATCCGCAAAATCAGGCGGGGGTATTGAACTTGCTTCGCAAGGTGCGAAAGAATTGTCCAGAAAAGGATATCTGGTGCTATACCGGCTATGTCTGGGAAAAGGATGTCTGCGGCTGGATGAGTGAGCAGTGCCCGGAAACAAAGGAAATCTTGTCGCTTATTGATGTGTGTGTGGATGGACCATTTATTGAGGCACGCAAGAATATTTCGCTTCAGTTTCGCGGTTCGGAGAACCAGCGCCTGATTGATGTCCCGAAAACCTTAGAGACAGGAGAGGTTGTCTTGTGGAAGGGTTAAAAATGGAATACGTATACGTAGCTGCGGTATTGGTCGCGTTTGTGGCTGTTATGGTGATTGGATTTTTTCTGCGAAAGAAGATTCACCGATATCAGCCAGCACAGGATGGATTGGAATTTGAGGTTTTGTGTACGCAGATTTTGACCGCAAAGGGATACGAGAATGTGGAACTGACGCCGACAACAGGGGATTATGGAGTTGATATCTTCGCCGAGAAGGATGGCGTGCGCTGGGCATTTCAATGCAAATATTATAGCAATCCGGTTGGTGTGCGTGCCGTTCAGGAGATTTACAGTGGGCGGGATTTCTACCATTGTATGGTTGGTGTTGTCATGACCAATAGTAGATTTACGAAGAATGCGGTGACGCTTGCCAATGAGTTGAATATTTTGCTTTGGGATGGGACGATGTTGGATAAGCTGCTTTTATAAATTTTATAAATGGGTACCCGGAAGGTTGTGTCTTCCGGGACTTTTTGTTTGTCTTATAACTGCCTTATGGAATAAGATTGTAGTGAACCAATGCATTCTCAATGCCATCATCGAGAATATCCGTAGTGACATATTCAACGTGAGAGCGTAGTGATGGTGTTCCATTACCCATTAAAATACTGTGCTGCACGTAATCCAACATAGGTAGGTCATTCATGGAATCGCCAATTACATAGCAATCATCGAGAGATAGTCCAAAACGATCGGCAAGAAATTGAATACCGGTAGCTTTGCTGTAAGGGTGCATACAAAATTCCCCGAATCCACCGCCACGATTAATATAGGTAAACCATGGAGATACGGCCTTTACAAAGGCATCGGTATCACTCTCCGGTGTCTCCCATGTAACAAATTTGTTAAAGCACTTGTTTTTTACATCTATATTTTCTCTGTGGTGTGGAAAACGGTCATAAAGAGACTGTCTGGAAGCATTCATTGGCATAGATAAATCAAAATAGAAGTTATCAGGTCCCTCAAGCATTAGCTCCATATGGTATTGACGTGCAGCAGTGACAACAGCGTCGTGAGCTTCCTCAGGAACAGTAGCAGCAAGCAGATGTTCACCGCGGTATAAGATATGCGCACCGCAGGCACATACATAGCCGTCAAAGCCAATTCGTAGAATATATGGCTGCTCAATCACATTAAATAAGGTACGACCAGAGTTAATAAAAGCAAGGTGGCCACGGCGACGTAATTCCTGAATGGCATAGACAGTGCTTTCTGGGAGCGTTTGGTTGCCATCTTCTGTGATCAGAGTGCCGTCAATATCAAAGAAAACTATTTTTTGCTTCATGTAAATCAATATCCTTTCATTGTAAAAATACATTATGGTTGTGTTTTATCTAATTATGGAGAGTGTCATGTCTATGGGAACTATTTTTTACATGGACACTTCATGGAAAATTATATGCGCTTTTTGAAGAAAAAACAAGAAGAAAAACCTACCGGGTCACAACAAAAAAGAAAATGAAAATTTTTGAAAAAAATGGTTGACATTTGGAAGGAGTAGTGGTATTATAATCAACGTTGCAGCGAACAACAGCAACACAACAATGACAACTTAAAAACAATTTGAAGAATTGTTTGAATAAGAAAGACAACTCTTCGAAATGAAAATAAAAAGTTGAAAAAGTTGTTGACAAATGCTTGAAACTGTGATAAGATGATGAAGTCGCTTGGCCGAAGCTGAGAGATAAGAAAAGAACCTTGATAATTGAACAGTATAACCAACCCTGAAGATTTCTTAAACAG
>CAVFYJ010000151.1:0-4856 GCA_963626545.1 Acetatifactor sp.
GATGAGCATGTCATCACTGATGAAGGAGAGTTTAGCATTCTTATCGAATTTACCATGGGTTTCCAACTCACGCCACGTTGAAGCTTCAAGACCTTTCTTGATCACCTCCGCTTTTTTCAAAAGTTCCTGCTGTTCCATAACATTTACTACTTGATTTTTCTTCTTTGTGCCTTTAACATTCATTGTATATACCTCTTGTATTCATTAGATTTTTACCAACTTGCCGGTCAGTAATAATCTAATTTTACTTGAGGTATTTTTTTTCGTCAATCTCTTGACCTATTTAAAGTATACAGGAAGCTTTCCAACATTTAAAAGGATGCTGAAGCGATTAGTCGCTTAATCAAAGAACGTATTACCCCTTTGCCGCAATTTATCTTAAAACCATTGCAAGAAGACGGTAAATGTCTGTTGACTCTTGATATTTCTCCTGGCCGCAGCACCCCATATTATTACAAGGCAGACGGCGTGATGGAAGCATATATCCGTGTTGGAAATGAAAGCGTAATCGCCCCTGACTACATTGTAAATGAACTGATCTTAAAGGGAACCAATCAATCTTTTGACTCCTTAACAACGGATGCTTTGAAAAACGATTACAGCTTTACACTTCTGGAAGCAACCTATCTGGAACGGACTGGTCTACGCTTTGAGCCATCTGACTATGTTTCCTTTGGTTTAGCCGATAAAAATGGATTTCTGACCAACGCAGGAAAGCTCATGACCGATCAACATTCGGTTTACAACTCTCGTATTTCTGTACCAGATGGAATGGTTTAGAAAAAGGTTCTATCTTCGATGATGCTCTTGATGATAAGGAATATGAGGGAAATCTGATTTATCTGTTAAAAAGCGCCAGCGAATTCATTCGCAATAATTCCAAAGTTCGTTTTGTCAAAGAGGCACAGTATCGGGTAGACAAACCGGATTATGCCAAACGAGCTGTAACAGAGATTCTTGTCAATGCACTTATCCATCGTGATTACATTGTGCTTGGCAGCGAAGTACATATTGACATGTTTGATGATCGTGTGGAAATCACATCTCCTGGCGGTATGTTTGGCGGCGGCTCAATTCAGGAATACGATATTTACAGCATTCGTTCAATGCGACGAAACCCTGTGATTGCTGACCTATTCCATCGCATGAAGTACATGGAACGCCGTGGAAATGGTCTGCGCAAAATTGTTAGTGAGACTGAAAAGCTGCCTGGATATACAGATATGTATAAGCCTGAATTTTCTTCAACAGCAAACGATTTCAGGGTCATCTTAAAAAATGTAAATTACCATCTTAGTCAGAAAAACTTAGTCAGTGACCAAGTTAGTGACCAAGATAAATCACAAGACATCCTACACGCAGTCTTGGATTTTTGTATAACCGAAAAAAGTAAACAAGAAATTTGTTCATTCATCGGTTATCGAAATCTCACTTATTTTACAAGAAAATATTTGAATCCTCTACTGAAAAACGGTCATATTAAAATGACTATCCCAGACAAGCCAAACAGTCGCAATCAAAAATATATTACCGTTCGTACCAAATAAAATAAGAAGCAGGATATTGGGTCTCATCCTTATCGTCCTGCTTCTTATCTATTCTTAAACTGCATTTTATCATCTTCCAAAGGCATTCCAAGCACTCTTACAACGGTTATTCACGAGGTTTTCTTTTGCTCATATGGCTCTGACTCGTTACCAATACTTTTTAATTTTCTCAAAAAACGCAAGCACTCCATCCTCAACTGCCAGCTGCTCCAGTTCCTCTTTTGGCAAGTCACATTACACGGGGAGCTGGCAATCTTACAATAAAGCCATAAATTGAATTGTTATAGCAACTATTACTCTTTCATACAAACAAGTATAACCGTCATATCATCCTCAGAACCAGCAGCCGATGCAGCATCCAAAATACGATTACATTTCTCTTCTCCATAAGAATCACTATTTAAAATATCTTCCAACAAATCAATATCCACATACTCATGAACACCATCAGAGGTTAGAATCATACGCCTGAAATCACTTAATTCGGTAACATAAAGTTTTGAAAGAAAAGAAGAATTTCCTCCGCCAAAACAATTCGTAATTTCATTTCTATTGCATGCTTCTGCTTCTTCTTTTCGGCCCATCTTCTGAAGCCAGTTAACAGTTGTATGATCCTGAGTAACTTGTTTCAAATATCTACCTTGCTGAACGTAAGCTCGCGTATTTCCGACATGTATGATAAAATCAGATTTTTCTCCTATTAATATGCCGGTTAAAGTAGTGGCCATAGAAAATAATCCCTGATCATTCATTCCTTTTTGAATCAAAAGATTATTAATACTAATCAGAGTGTCTTTCAGTTCTTTTGCATCTTTAACTGTACCAATTGAGAGCATGTTTTCAAGCACAAAGAAAGATGCACTTGCACCTCCGCCATTACCGCCAACCCCATCGGCAACACAAATAAACCTATTTGATGGAACAGGTAAAATATCTTCTTCGTTAGACAAAATAATCTCTCCAACTAAAACAGTATCTTCACTTATTTCGTGATGTTTTCCCATGCGGGTAGCTACATAAATCATTACAACACCTCACACCTGCAATTTAATGCATACGGCATATTAACTGCATCAATATCCTCAATTGTGATTTTTGACTTTTCACCGATTTCTTCATCAAACATGTATCTTGCAAGTGGATTAATAAGCAAGCTTTCCACTATATTGCCGATTCCTCGTCCACCATTAGCGAGATTATCTACAGCTTTTGAAAACAAGATAGACATTGCTTTTTCTGAAAGGACCAGTTCAATACTCTTTTCAGCTATAAGATTCTCGATAATTTTATTTACCTGCGCATCCAAAATCAATTTTGCAACTTCAGGACGAATAAAATCAAAGACAACGATATTTTCTCCGATACGGTTCAATATTTCAGGGCGGCCAAGCTCCAGCTTAAAATAATCTTCAATAGCCTGACGTACTTTCTTCTGAACATCAGTGTATTCCATATCTGGAGTAACATTGGGTTCTCGTGTTCCAAATTCGTTCCTTGTATAGATACCGAGATTACTAGTAAAAATAATAATGCATTCTGAGAAATAAACAGTGTTTCCTTGTCCGTCCGTCATTCGACCATCTTCAAGAATCTGAAGAAATTTATCAAAAATTGACGGATGCGCCTTTTCAATTTCGTCAAAGAGAAGAATTGAAAACGGATTCTCTTTTACAGCATTTGTCAATTGTCCCCCTGCTTCGTATCCAACGTATCCAGGAGGCGCTCCAAGTAGCTTCTGATCACTATGAGACTGGCTATATTCACTCATATCAAAGCGAATACAGCAGCTCTCATCACCGAAAAGCTTTTCAGCTAATGTTTTTGCTGTCTCTGTTTTTCCAGTACCAGTAGGGCCAGCAAAGAAAAGAACCCCTTTAGGTTTTCCATGGGCAGAACTATTCAGTCCAGCCATTCCCGTAACCGCTCTTTTTATGACATCTAGAGTTTTAATAATAGCAAAATCTTGTCCTTTAATTCTCTTTTGAAAGTCCTCTTTCGCAGTTTTGAGTTCATTTATATCCAAACCATCCCAAGGATTTTCCTTAATTCCGTATCGATAAAGATCAATAACGGATGACATCTCGCGAATACGTGTCCGTTCATTCTTGCACAATCTACGTAAACCATTAATCTCGGTAAAGCTAAAGCCCTCAGTCAATCCAACGAATTTATCCTGTACTTTGGTAAGTTCATCTGGATGTTCCTCATAATAAGGATAATCCTCATCAAAAACATCGTTTGCAAAGAAGGTCTCGAAGTTTTCTCCCTTGATTAGTTTTTCTCTCTCTTCCTTGGACGGCACTCCAATATTGATTGTTTTAACATTAGGATTATCAAGGTAAAACCATGCTGGAACATCATTAACCTTGTTCACAATCATAACAATCAAATTCTTTACCATACCATTTTCGGTACGAACATCTTTTCCTTCCATTGACGCAAGAATAAGATTAGTAAAGCTGTCAACCTCAGATTGATCCACATTATCTGGAGATGTAATGTATCTTGACACAAGATTCATCACAATAACAATAGGCTCTTTATTCTGACTAACAGCAGTGCGAATAATAGATGTTGCTGAATTATTCTTTCCCTTAAACTCACTTCGAATGTACTGACCATCCAGTCTAGCTTTCGTAATATCAGCAAAAGATTCAATATGTCCATCTTCACAAGAATTATAGAATCCCTGCATATTGTCAAAGAAAACAACTGTCTTATAACCAAGATCCTTAAAATAGTAATGAAGATACTCAGGCAAACGCAAAATACTGCCTTTCGATATGCTTCCTTCAACTGGATACTGATATACATCCAAGACATTTCCTTCAACGATTATCAACGGTTTTATTCTACTGAAAATGCCCAATTCTTTATGCCATTTTGCAATATAGTCTGCCATAGCAATCCTCCCTTTAAGGGGTAAACCCTTTCCTATGTATTCCTACAGAAACGATTCCATCAGATGTGGTAAAATTCTGAATCTGATTATGGCCGCAGCCAAGATACTCCTGATATTCAGAAGCATACTTTGGATTAAGAATGTGGATCTTCTGATTTGATGAACCACGCAACCTGGAGTCGTTGTTTTTTTCTTCAATGTATTCACCATCGATCAAAACCGCAATCTTATCGAGAACAGCTTGTGTATCCGAATCCCGGTTCTTTAGTTCATTCAAACGGTACCCGGAATAAACTAGAATATCATCCGATATCTCGGAAAGTCGATCCACCAAAACAGCTAAGGCTTTAGCCTGATTCATTGGTTCGCCGCCGGAAATTGTAAATCCATCAATATCGTTCGTTTTC
>CAVFYJ010000152.1:0-3565 GCA_963626545.1 Acetatifactor sp.
GGTGTAAACTACCAGTAGAATTGTTTAAAAAAGGAGAACGCGATGAAGGTATATTCATTTGGAAAAAAAGAAAATCCGGCGATTCTGCTGCTGCCGGGAACTTGCTGTCACTGGAAAAGCAATTTTCAACACGTGATTCCACTGCTAGAGGATAGAAAACATGTAATAAAAAGCAGGCACCTCCAACCGGTAAAAATCCGGCCTGAGATGCCTGTTCTATTGGCTTTTTTAGTTTTGTTGCAATGTTACTGTTTACAAAAATACCGTTGTAAAGAGTATTTTTTTATTTTGCGCCTTCTGTTGCAAAATATTCCTTTGTCAAACGAACCACGGTTCCAGACAGCAAGAACAGTGCAATCAAGTTCGGGATTGCCATCAGACCATTGAAGGTCTCGGCGATATTCCACATCAGTCCAAGGTTTGCAGTTGCACCCAAGATAGCAACGAGAGAGTAGGCTACCATGAATGGCTTAATGACCTTCTCTGAGAATAAAAACTCGATGCAGCGGGCACCATACAGTCCCCAACCAAGAATCGTGGAAAATGCGAAGCAGCACATGGCAACTGCAGTAAAGATGGAAACCCAGCTTCCATATACACTAGTAAATCCAGAGATTGTAAGCTCAGCACCAGCTGCTGCGCCGTACTCAATAGAGGTACCACTGCACAGGATAACAAGAGCGGTCATGGTACAGATGACGATGGTATCGGTAAAAACCTCGAAGATACCAAACATTCCCTGCTTAACTGGCTTTCTGGTATCGGCACATGCATGAGCAATGGATCCGGTACCAAGACCAGCCTCGTTCGAGAAGATACCACGGGAAACACCTTTTTTCATACTGGTAAACATGCTTCCAACAATACCACCAGTTACGGCAGATGGTTTAAAAGCACCCTCAAAAATGGAACCGAAAACAGTTGGGATTGTGCGGAAGTTAATTACAACAACGCCGACAGCCAGAATGATATACAGAAGCGCCATAAACGGAACCAGCTTTTCCGTTACCTGTCCGATACGCTTTACACCGCCTAAAAGAATTAGTGCGACTAAGGCAGCCGTAACTAGACCGATGATCAGGTTGGACATGGATAACGCATCTTTTGAGATAACGTTGAAGTCTAAAAGTGCAGAATTGATGGCAGTGGTGATAGTATTGACCTGTGTTGCATTTCCAGTTCCAAAAACAGTCAGTACACCGAATGCAGCAAATAGGTAAGCCAGCCACATCCAACGTTTGCCAAGGCCATTTTTTATGTAGTACATCGGACCGCCGACCAGATCACCCTCTGCATTTTTCTCGCGGAAGTGAACCGCCAGGGTAACCTCAGCAAACTTTGTACACATGCCAAGAATTGCGGAAATCCACATCCAGAAAACAGCACCAGGTCCACCGATTGCAATCGCTCCGGCCACACCGGCGATATTTCCGGTACCGACTGTCGCGGCGAGTGCGGTACATACGGCCTGAAATGGTGTCAGTGCACCGTCGGAGGCGTTCTTTTTGCGAAACATTCGGCCGATGGTTGTTTTGATTGCGTAGGGAAATTTGCGGATCTGGAGAAAACGGGTGCGAAGGCTCAAATAAAGGCCCACGCCAAAGATGCAGACCATAGCCGGAACACCCCAGATGAAATTGTTCACGGCCGAATTGACGGTCTCGATAAATTGAAGCATAAAAAAACCTCTTTCTTGTTAGTTCAAAATTTTACAAGGGACACTATAACACGATATAATTCATGGTTCAAGCGTTATTTTGAAAGTTCAATATATTGAACTTTTGAGACGCCTTTGTGGCCTTTACGGAGTAGGGGCGTTACTTGGCGCATACCTTAGCCGTGTCACAGATGACAGCCATGCTTTTAAGGGCAATATTAGTGTGGTATTTTTCATTGAAAATACCTTCCGAATTATTTTGTATATTTGCTGGGGGATTATTACACTTGATGCTGCAAAGCAGGCGGTGATGTTATTGCCATTTATGTTGGGCGGCCTTGGTCTTGGCATTTTTGCAGGAACGCGCATTCCAGAGCGTACTGTTAAAAGACTCGTTATTGTGCTGTTAATGATTTCCGGAGCAGTGCTGATTTGGCAGAGTATATAAGATCTTCATGCAACTTTATAGAATACCAGAAATGAACGCTTGAAATTACTCGGGAAAGTGGGTATCTTTATAAGTACACGGAAAATATTTTAGAGAGGAAGGGTAAAATGACAGAACTTTTAAAATTACAGGATTTCGATCAGATGCATGCAATCATGGAAACAAGTTTTCCAGATGATGAATATAGAGGCTACGAAGGTCAAAGACAATTATTTGAAAATCCGGAATATAAAGTTTTTATACATAGAAATGAGGAAACGAAAGAAATCGATGGTTTTTTATCGGCCTGGGATTTTGAGGATGTCCTTTATTTCGAGCATTTTGCAGTGAGCAGCAAAGCGCGAAATGGTGGTATCGGAGGCCGTATGTTGCAAGAGATCCTTACTCAAGTCAATAAGTTAACATGTCTTGAAGTTGAGTTACCAGAAGGCGAGCTTGAAAAACGTCGTATTGGCTTTTATGAGCGAAATGGCTTTTGCTTTAACTCATACCCATATATACAGCCATCCATTGCACCGGGAAGAAATCCAATTCCACTTCGTATTATGACCTATAAAAGAACAATTACGGAAACCGAGTACCAGAAAATAAAAAATCTGCTGTACCGACGTGTATATCGTGTATCGGAACAGCAGATTCAATAAGTATTAAAAGACGTCTAAATCTTTTCCGTTTACGGTATACCCCTCATACCCAGCGGCCTTAATCTCATCCAGAATCGCTTCATCCCGGCGTGCCATTTCCGCTGCCAGATTCTTGCGGTTATCCTGAATATTCATATGGTAAATGCGGTGGTACGTAACAAGCAGCTTCGGCTGCGCCTTTTGTGCCACCCACGCCAGATCCGTACTTAATGTATGGACTTCTCTGTGGTATTTTTGCCACTTTGGCTCACGGGCAGAGATACCAGCCGCATATTCGACCTCATGCAGCAAAATATCGCATCCAGCAGCCTTTTTGGCCACCAGCTCAAGCGGGGCCGTATCCCCACTGATCACAATGGTGCGGTCTGCCGTCACAAATTTGTAGCCATAGCAGGTCAATGTGCCGTGGCTGACCGGAAATGCCTCCACGCTCACATAGTCATCCTGGTAGATAATACCCGGATTTTTTTCATTTTCAATTTCATTCACATCCACCTTATAACCATTTTCATTCGCTTTTTCAAATCCATGAATACGAAAATCAATATCGGTAGCGTAAGCCTCCAAAATATGGTCGGTCATATGTTGTAAGCCCTTTGGTCCAAACACCTTAAGCGGAGTCTCGCGCTCGAGTACCCATGGCGTAAAAATCAGATCGACATATCCTGCGGTGTGATCAGTGTGCAGATGGGTACAGAAGGCTGTGCATAAAAGATCCGGACGCAGCGCATCAATTCCATTAAAATAAGCTTTGGAGGCTTGGCGGACAACGCCCGGTCCAAAATCAACCAGATACGCACGATTTCCAACGACAAC
>CAVFYJ010000152.1:3575-4607 GCA_963626545.1 Acetatifactor sp.
GCAGGCATTCGGCGTTCCCGTTCCGAGAAGAACAAGTTTTGTTTCCATATAGTAAAAGAACTCCTTTCTTTTTTCCTGAAATTCATTATAATAGAGTTAAGAAAAAAAGACAAGAAAAGATAAGAAAGGAAATCCAACAAAACTTTATGAATAAAATTAACTATCAAAAGCGTCTTGAGGAGACAATTGACAAAGAAACAAAAGCCGGGCATGTCCCGACCCTTTTTTTGCATAGCTGTTGTGCACCATGCAGCAGTTACGTGTTAGAGTATCTGTCCAATTATTTTAAGATTACTGTATTTTATTACAATCCCAATATTACAGAAGAAGCCGAATACCGTAAGCGAGTTGCCGAGCAGGCACGTTTGATTTCAGAGTTGGATACGGTGTATCCGATCCAGCTTGTGGAAGGCACGTATGACCCACAGCGCTTTTATGAGATCACAAAGGGAATGGAGCAAATGGACGAAGGTGGCGAGCGCTGTTTTGCCTGTTATCGACTGCGCCTCGAGGAGGCAGCGAAGCTTGCAGCAGAGAATGGATTTGATTATGTCACGACGACACTGTCCATTAGTCCGATGAAAAATGCTGAGAAGTTAAATGAGATCGGTGGAGAAGTGGGAGAAAAGTATGGCATTGCATGGCTATTTTCGGATTTCAAGAAAAAGAATGGCTATAAACGTTCCGTAGAGCTGTCAAAGGAGCACAATCTGTATCGCCAGAGCTATTGCGGCTGTGGCTACTCAAAAGCACAAGCAAAGAGAGAGGGGCGCATTTGATGATACAACAAAAGGCAAAGATAGTTAAAAAATGATGATTAGTAGTTAATGTGCGGTAAGATGCAGACTGCGCTCATAAGCTTCGTGGCTTAGGTTGCATATCTGGCAGGGAAGAAGTATCGTGTTTGCAATTTGGGCAGCGACGGTTGGCGGCACCGCAATTATGATGTAACCTGCAATAAATCCAGTCCCCAGTATAACAATTTTTTCCTGCATGATAAAACCTCCCGCTTATAGTAGTGACGTCTGTAAC
>CAVFYJ010000153.1:0-4531 GCA_963626545.1 Acetatifactor sp.
CCGGCATTCAAGGAAAACTTTGCATGCTCGGCCATTCTATGACCGAGTTATTGACTATGAATCTGATGGTGAGAGTAGTATGGAATACCGAGCAGAGTGCAGGAAAAGAAACGATTCAGTTGGCAGGAGCTTCATTATGTGCTGCACTCGCGTTTGGCTGCCGCCCAACAATTGCATTGGCAGGAAGCTTGCAGATACCAATGCTATACCAATATATGCGGGAACAAAAATCAAAGTCGGTTCGTATCCGAGCATGTGCTGCAGTAGCAGTTCCATATCTGCTGATAGCCACACTTTTGATGTGGTATAATTACGCAAGATTTGGCAGTGTATGGGAATTTGGACAATCCTACCAGTTAACGGTAGCCGACCAACATGAGTATAGCTTTTGGAAAGAAATTCGTCTGGGAAAAGTTTTAAATGGGTTAGTGTATCAATTTGCTTCATGGATACCGATTGGGCAATCATTTCCATATGTAAGTTATGCAGGAATCTTAATTGCATTTCCAGTTTTGCTGTGTATCAATGCGTTTGTACATGAGTCTGTACAGAGATTAGTAAAAGAAAAAAGATTGCTTGGAACAATTTGCATGCTATTGACTTTGCCAATTTGCATTACGGTGATAGATGCCGTTTATACTCCATATATGGTGACACGCTATCAGTTGGATATTAACTTTCTGCTATCAATTGTCTGCTTTTTGGCAGTTGGATTTCGGTATAAAACGATAGTGGAGTTCCCAAGATTAAAAAGACGATTTCTTGTATTTGTCTGGCTATTATTGGTAATAACACTGGTAAATTTCAGTTTATTATTGCTTGTTCCATATGACGGAAATGCAACAGCGAATGATCCGCAATTGCTTATAAAAATAAAAAACTTGATAATATGGTGGAAATGATCAAGTATGCAAATGAGAAAGAAGGTGAAGGTATGGAGGATGCAAAGATCATACAGCTCTATTGGGATAGAGAGGAGTCTGCGATCACACAGACAAAACAAAAATATGGAAGATCAATGGAGCAGCTTGCATATCATTTACTGTTTGACAGACAAGATACAGAGGAATGTTGTAGCGATATATATTGGGAACTGTGGAATGCACTTCCGCCCAATCGCCCAATGCGATTTAAAGCGTTTATTATGCGAATATGTCGGTGTAATGCGATTAATCGTCTCGAAAAGAAAGAGGCAAAGAAGCGAAAGTGTGTGATGGTTGAGTTGACGAAGGAGCTCGAGGGGACAATACCAGATCATACACTTCGAGATGTTGTAACAGAATCTGAATTGACAATGTATATTCAGGAATATTTAAAAGGTCTTCCTTCAAATAAGCGAATTCTTTTTGTGCGGCGTTACTGGTATGGAGATTCAATTCGTGAACTGGCAGTTATGTTTCATATGACGCAGAGTAATGTCAAGATTTCACTGCATCGTATGAGAGAAGAATTAAAAGAAAATTTGGTCAGACAGGAAATTATTTGATAGTAATGTGCCTGATTGGGAAAGGAGAATGACATGGAAGTACATAGTCTATTAAAATCGTTGAATAATATTGATGAAGAAATGATTGCAGAGGCAGATCGTTTTGTAACAGAACAAAGTCTGCATCGTAAAGGTAAGTGGCAGTATTTCTGGACAGGAATTTCGGCTGTGGCAGCAGTGATCGTTGCAGTGTCAGGTATCTTTTTCTTTTCATTGCAGCCAGAGCAGCATCCAACAAATAAGCCAGATGAAAACATTGTAGCGACAACACAAGAAAATACAAGTAAGAGTAACGAACAAAATGAAACACAGACTGCGTCAACAGAAGTGGCAGAGGAGTCACTTACGATTGCGGTGGCAGCGGCAGATTATACACAGGATATGGTTGACTATATTGAGTCCGTGTCGAAAGAGTGGATGCAGCCATTTGAAAGCTATCGAGAAAATGTACAAAATACGCAAGAACAAAATACTCGCGAAAGTGAGTTTGAATTTATCATCATGGAGCCATTCCAGACGTGGAATCGCACTCCATCAAAGGAAACGCTTTCCGATGGCTATATACTTCCTATCATTTGCGATGATCAGGTGATCTGTACCGTTTCATTATATCAGCTTGAGAATAGTTGGCACTATTCCATATCAGATGATTTGTGTGAGGAACTGACAGCACTTATCAATAGTAATAAGCAAGCAAAAATAACATATTGCTTTGATGCTGAGGGAAATTATACGCAGACAGATGTTTCATATGAAACTGGAGAGGATAATACGAGACGAAATATTGGTATGTTAATGATGCTCACAGCTCATGATGTGACAATTACGCAGTGATTGGTAACGTGACTTTTGATATTCTTGAACGTTAATGCGGATGGAATATTTTGTATTGGTCAATCTGCACGATATGCATACCCATAAATCTTGTGAAAAAGCGCCTTTGAAATAGAAACCAAAAAAGAGTAAAATAAAGAATAGAGAAAACGGCTTTCTACTATTGGAAAGCCGTTAAAAATTATGTGAGGTGAAAAGGATGTATCATAATAGTGGAATCTTGCATGCCTTTTCTAACGCGAATTAACAGGGCGAATTAATTGAGTGAATTAATAGGCTTTCAGTGTCTCAGAAAGCTTCTTCAAATGCTCTGTCAGTTTTGTATTTTCTCGGTAATCAACAGGGCAATCAATGATGACCGGAACGGTTTGCTGGAACGCTTCTTTCAGAACTGGAACGATATCCTCCGTCTTTTCGATGCGATATCCGATTCCGTGCATGGACTCAGCAAACTTTACAAAGTCCGGATTGGAGAAATCAACACAATCAGAATGACCGTACTGATCCATCTGTTTCCATTTAATCAGGCCGTAGGAATCGTCATGGAAAATCAATACAACGATTGGAAGCTGCTCACGAAATGCAGTTTCAAGTTCCTGATTGTTCATCATGAAACCGCCATCGCCGGTGATCGCAAGAACTTTTTTATCTGGGTTTAAAAGCTTTGCGGCAACGGCACCAGGGACGGCAATGCCCATAGAAGCAAATCCGTTTGAAATGATACAGGTTCCTGGACGATAACAGTTGTAATGGCGGGCAATCCACATCTTATGAGCGCCAACATCGGAAATTAAAATATCCTCAGGTCCGAGGACGCTTCGCACATCGTGGAGAATCTTCTGCGGCTTTGGCGGAAAACTCAAATCGTCCCCATATTGAGCATATTCCTTCACCATCATATCGCGGATGGCAAGCGCACGCTCGGGTTCTGTGCTTCGGCTGCAGCGTGTGGCAATACGGTCAAGTGAGTTGGAGATATCGCCGACTACTTCAACTTCTGCCTGATAGCACTGGTTAATATGGGCAGGACGAAGATCAATGTGGATAATTGTTTTATCCATCTGTGGGTTCCATTTTTGTGGTGCATATTCGACCAGATCGTAGCCAACGGCGAGAACCAGATCAGCATCTGCTAAAATTTTATTTTGATAATCGCTTTGCGGAATTCCAACTGTCCACATGGAATATGGATTGTCAAATGGGATGATTCCTTTGCTCATCATCGTATTGACAACTGGAATCTTCAATTTGTTTGCAAATCGGGTAACCGCTTCCGCAGCGCGAGAGCGGATTGCACCGGCACCAGTCAGCATAACTGGATTTTTTGCCTGAAACAAAAGTCCGGCAGCAGCCTCAATCGACTCCAGATCGGCAAATTCCTTTGGAGCGATTTTTTTGTGAATTGGGCGAATCGCGGAATTGACCGTCATCTTTCCTACATTGACCGGAAGGTCGATATGAGTTGCACCAGGCTTTTCGCTCTCTGCATATTTAAATGCGAGGCGGACAATCTCATTTGTAGTTTCCGGATTGACGACCATTTTGGTACGCTTCGTGATTGGCTCAAACATTTTTGTCAGATTTAAAAACTGATGAGAGGTTAAATGCATACGCTCGGTACCGACCTGACCTGTTATAGCGACAAGTGGAGCACCGTCGGAATCGGCATCGGCAACACCGGTAACCAGATTGGTAGCACCAGGACCAAGAGTCGCAAGGCAGACACCGGCTTTTCCACTTAAACGGCCGTATACGTCGGCCATAAACGCAGCACCCTGTTCATGACGTGTTGTGATAAAACGAATGTTTGGATGATTGGAAAGTGCCTCGATCACGGCAAGATTTTCTTCGCCGGGAATTCCAAAGATCACTTTAACTCCTTCTTCCTCAAGACATTCTGCAAGCAATTCTGCCGCAGTTTTTTTGCTGTCATTCTCCATAGTTAGTTGTCCTCATTATCTTTCAGAATTTGGAAAAAATCCAATAGAATTATAAAAAGCCTGATCAAAAATGTCAATAAGAATGTCGATAAGAATATCAATAAGAATGTCAATAATGTTACTGTTCACGGGTGGGGTAAAAACTCTTGTGGAAAGTAACGAAATTTAAATTTTTAACACCACTTTACAAGTTTTGAATCATAAAACTTTGCATAATTTTAAATAAAAAATTGCCGTACAAGGTTTTCCGATGTATAATGAGTTTACAACC
>CAVFYJ010000154.1:0-4331 GCA_963626545.1 Acetatifactor sp.
AATCCTGACGGCTGCAATGGAATCCTCGTCCGACACGTCGGGCGGGGTTGTTCAAGATTATGTTCCGATTAAGGGAATTAGCGGAAGTAAGTTTGTTGGACTGGAGAATTTTAAAGCATTTATTACCGACCCTTACTTTTTCCGTACAATGAGAAATACATTGACAATTAACTTGTTACTTCTTATCTTTGGATTTCCATTTCCGATTTTATTTGCTGTTTTACTGAATGAATTGAACAGTTCAAAGCTTCGGAAAGTAACACAGACAATTACCTATATGCCGCATTTTATCTCTACTGTTATTATTTGTGGTTTGATGCTCGATTTCTGCGGAGAAAAAGGCGTTTTAACAAGTATTATTTGCGGAATTACCGGAATGGAGCCAGTGAATCTGTTCAGTAAGTCTGCCTGGTTCCAACCGTTATATGTATTAATGTCAATTTGGCAGGAATTTGGTTGGGATTCTATTATTTACTATGCGGCATTAACGGGAATTGATCAGGCGTTATATGAGGCAGCAGAGATTGATGGAGCAAATCGCTGGGAAAAAATTCGACATATTACAATTCCGGGCATTTCTCAGACAATCGTGATTTTATTAGTCATGAGAGTGGGAAATATGATGACGCTTGGCTGGGATAAGATTTTGTTGCTGTATAATCCAATGACGTATAAGACATCAGATGTTATTTCTACATATGTATATCGAATTGGTTTAACTAATTTCCAGTATAGCTTTGCAACTGCAGTAGGCTTCTTTAACTCAATTATTAACTTCGTTCTGCTGATTCTTGCCAATACCGTCAGCAGAAAGGTCAATGAGACCAGTCTGTGGTAAGGGAGGAGTGAATACAAGATGAAAAAGAAAACGATTCATAAATGGAGAAAAACATCGGTATTTAATGTGGTAAACGTTGTGATTATGTTTCTTTTGATGTTTATTACGCTGTATCCGATGTATTATGTTGTAGTCGCTTCTTTCAGTGACCCATTATTATTAAAATCACATACAGGTCCACTAACATGGATTTTAGGAAGTCCAACGCTTGCTGGCTATAAGCGTACCTTGTCCAACAAGAGTTTGTTTATCGGATTTAAAAATACAATGTTTTATTTAATTGTTGGAACGACAATGCAGGTCGTTTTAACTAGTATGGGTGCGTATGTTTTAACGAGAAAGTCCTTCATGATCCGCAAGGGCGTCATGAAGATGATTGTATTTACGATGTTTTTCAGTGGCGGTCTGATCCCGATGTTTTTTGTAATTCGAGATACACATGTATACAATACCATTTGGGTTTCTAGTGTTCCATACGCAGTCAGTGCATTTAATCTGATTATTATGAAGAGCTTTTTTGAATCGCTTCCAGATAGCTTGGAGGAGGCAGCGATTATTGATGGAGCAAATGATTTTACAGTATTTTCAAAAATTATTATGCCATTGTCAAAGCCAGTCATTGCAGTCATGATTCTGTATTATGGTGTAGGCCAATGGAATTCTTGGTTCCCGGCAGCAATGTTTACCAGAGATCGTGTATTGTATCCACTTCAGATGATTCTTCGTGAAATTTTAATTGAAAATGAATCGCTGACAGCAGATTCTTTAACACAGGTAATGGAGGATTCATTCTCCAGTGAGTTGGTAAAATATTGCACGATTGTTGTATCGACCGTTCCGATTCTTGTTGTATATCCATTCCTTCAGAAGTATTTTGAGAAGGGTGTTATGATTGGTGCCGTTAAGGGCTGATAGTCGAAAGGAGATAGAGGTATGATCAATCAGGAATTATTTCAAAAAATTGATCGTTGGTTTGAAGAGCATAGAGAGGCACTTTTGGCAGACTTAGAGCGCATGGTACAGATTTCAAGTGTATCAAAGCCTTCAAAACCAGAGGATATTGAGACAGATGGACCATTTGGACTAGGCTGTAAGCGAGCGATGGATGAGATGCTTACAATTGCAAAAGAGCATGGCTTTTGTACGAAAAATTGTGAGTATTATGTTGGAACCATTGGAGGGGGCGAGTTTCATCCTGAAAATACCATTGGCTTTTGGAATCATTTGGATGTGGTTCCAACCGGCGAGGGCTGGAGCCAGGATCCGTTTGAACCTGTTCAAAAAGATGGTTTTTTGATTGGACGTGGTGCACAGGATAACAAAGGACCAGCGATCGGAATTCTTTATTTGATGCAGTGCATTCGTGAGCTGTCGATTCCAATGAAGCACGAGCTTCGCTTGTTTGTTGGCAGCGATGAAGAACGAGGAATGTCTGATTTGGAGTATTACACAAAGCATTATCCGACACCAATGCTTTCATTGATTGCTGACAGTGGATTTCCTGTTTGTTATGGAGAAAAAGGAATTGTAGAAGGACAATTTCTTTCGAAGGAAACGTTTCAGTCTCCTGTTCAGATGGTTGTGGGAGGTTCTGCAAGCAATATGATACCAGATCGCGCGAAAGCAGTGTTTGCGTATTCTGATGAATTGTATAGAGAATTAAAAAGCAAGGAAGAACCTGAAAAACTGGTCGTTGAACTTGAAACGGATAAAGAGACCATCTGTGTGACCGCTTTTGGAACCAGCCGTCACAGTGCATTTCCAGAGGGAAGTGTGAATGCGATTTATCAGTTGGCAAGTGCAATGTGCGAGATAAAAATGCTTGGAAAGGGAAATCAGCAGCTGTTTTTGGAGTTGGCTAGAGTAACAAAAGAGTACTACGGCGAAACTGAGAAAATTGCATTCTCAGATGAGGTATCAGGAAAGACAACCTGTGCAGGAACCGTTCTTAGTATGGAAGAGGGACATCTTTGCATTAATTTAAATATTCGCTATGCAATTACGCAGGATTCAGCATCCCTCATGGATCAATTGGAAAAATATGCATTGGTGCATGGATTAAAGTGGAGACTTGAGCGACTTTCAAAACCAAATTATTTTCCAAAGGAACATCCGGCAGTAGGCTATTTAACTGATTTATATAACGAATGGATGGGAACACATACCGATGCCTTTGTCATGGGCGGTGGCACCTATGCCAGAAAACTTCCGAGGGCGTTTGCTTATGGCATTGGTGGCATGCCCAAGACAGCGGATGATATCGCTCGCGAGAAACGTTTGTTTAAGTCGGGAACAGGAGGCGCGCACGAACCAGATGAAGGTCTGAATTTGCGCATGTATTTTGCAGCAATGAAATTTTACACGCTAGCAGTAATCGGGCTGGATCAGCTTGACTTATAAGGATAGTAAAGGATAATTTAAGTTTCAGCTAATCGAGGTCTGTATCCGATATGGAAGCAGAAAAAGAAGAGATATTGCTATAGGGTGCGTAAAGCAACTGCTTTTTTCGAATTGCCCGCCGCTCATTTCGAAAAGCGGCGGGCGTTTTTTGAAATAATTCTTGAAAACAGCGATTAAAGCTGGAGACAGAAGAAAAGCCAGAAGCATACGCAATCGAAAGAATGGAATCTTCTGTGCGGTCAAGCAGAGTACAGGCTTTTTGAATTCGCACTTGTCGCAAATATTGGAGCGGTGTTTTTTGAAATGCTTTTTGAAAATTACCAGTCAGCTGTGTTGGCGTCATATTGCAGAGGTCTGCAAGCAGTTTAACAGAGATTTCTTGTGGATAATGACTGTCAATATAAGAGATCGCCGGGAAAATCTGAGAGCGAATATTGGAAATGGTATAATCAGAATTCGGCTCGCTTTTTCGAAAATGACGGCATAGCAGGATCATCAGATATTGAACAAGGTTTCGTATCTCATTCTGGTAAAATAGTGGTCTGTCCTGGATTTCAGAAATGATTTTATTTAGGACAGAAATAATTTCTGGTTCTGATTTGCCGGATAGCAAAAAAGGAGCCTGATAAAAACGATACCACAAAAAATCCTGAGGAATTCCATCGGTGAGAATTGGTTGCAGCAGTTCTTCTGGATTAAAGAATAGATAGCGACATAGTTTTTGCTTGTTGTCAGACAAA
Organism: Acetatifactor sp.; assembly: GCA_963626545.1. GTDB lineage: Bacteria > Bacillota > Clostridia > Lachnospirales > Lachnospiraceae > Anthropogastromicrobium. Next base: position 3,979 of record CAVFYJ010000154.1, read on the forward strand.
AACAATGAATAATGGGTAATAAAGGGTGGAATCAGACAAATCTGTCCAGCCTGAATATGAAAGGAGCGCCCTTCTAAATTCCAGTACATGGATCCTTTCTCACAAATTGCAATTTCCAGGCAATTGTGAAAATGGAATGGAAGGGGACCAATGCCGGATTTGCTGCATTGCATGTACAAAAAAGGAAAATCCGGTGAAAAACGATATTCGCGAAATGTAACTGCAAGATTGCTGTTCATAAATGCCTCCTTTTGTATTTTATAATCTCTCGGAATCTTCGCCCCAGTAAAATCAAGGTTTCCAGATACCTCTTTTTATAAAATCCCCCACTTTTTTGCAAAATTCTCTTGCCA
>CAVFYJ010000155.1:0-4303 GCA_963626545.1 Acetatifactor sp.
CGCACGTGCCCAGCGTACTGTCCTTTGACTTAAGTTCCCGCTCCATTGACGAGAACAAAAAATCCATGAAGTTCTAACTGCAACTTCATGGATGTAAACCGTTGTAATTGTAACTGCACGATATCAACGTGCATTTAAATTTTCAAATGACCCGTGTGTGAAAAAAATAGTAAATATGATTTGTTCACACACGCAAGTCAAACTATAATTTCCGTCCCGCCAAACCCATCTAACAGCCTATTATCCGCCGTATATACCAATTGCCTGCAATATGTAGCCTTCCGTTTGCCCGGATACCGATAATAGAACCGCACATGTCCGTTTATCGACCTGTAATCTCCATTGCAGCACCGACAGAACTCATAATCATTGAACTTGTTCCAAATCCGAAATCTCAAATCTGCAGATAGATCAATATCCGTAAGCGACACGTAATTTTCCCGGCAAAATGAATTCGCCATGAACATTCCAACAAAACTTGTGTTTCTAACTCCCGCCCATGCCGCCATCTCCAGATATTCCGACATATCTTCCGCGCTACACACGCCGCCTTTCTGCATCACACAATTCAAGACAATCTGCGCTGGATCATTTAATTGGGAAATTATCTCTTTGATTACTCCGATTTCCGGCACCTTCGTTCCAAACAATGCAGCATTCGCTGCATCCTCGATCCGGTGTCTGCTGATATGAATGCTCTCAAATCTCCTGAGATTTCTTAGCTTCAGAACATTCTCTATGCTCGTTCCGTTTGTTACCAAGTCCAGTTCTACATACCTTCCCAGGATCGACGTCACAGCAACGGCCACTTCATCTACAAGCGCAGGCTGCAGCATCGGTTCCCCGCCCGTTATAGACACTCCGTAAATAAACGGTGCCACCTTTTCTAATGTGGTCTTTAATTTCCCAACAGAAAAAGGATTGTTTCCCCCACGTCTGGACGGATTTACACAGAACGGACATTTCGCATTGCATATGTCTGTGATATTGATATACAGCCACAGCTTATTGTCGTCCCGGCAAATATAGTTTTCATTATCCGCTGCACAGTAATAGTCCTTGATACTCAGTTGACGATTTCCAATCTGTATCGCATGCATGTTAACAGCCCGGTGTCAGAACATGTTCCAGCCTTTTCCTCTTCATGTGATTTTCGTTATACTCTCCTGGAACACCGACAAAATCTTCTCTGTGAGTCACAAGGAAATCGAATTGTGCCTCTGCCAAATGCATGAGGCGAAGCGTCGCCAATCCCACCTTTCGTGAAGTCTCTGCAAGGCTGATTATCGAACGCAGTGATAGTTTCGCCAGTTCAACCGACGCTCTATTTTTAGGATCTACCATTGACAAAAGCTGCTGTAAAAAACTCAGAAAATTATCCAATGACATACCATCCCCCTCTAAATCCCGTATCTCTCTGCCAGGATTCTCTTCACCTCCTCATATCGATCCAGATAATCTCCTGCCAGACAAATGTAATCTACTCCTGACTGATCAAACAACGCCTTAATCTGATTGCTGTATTTCTCCCTGTCCGCCTCAATTGCCAAGCTGCGCGTTCCGTCCTGAACAAATGCAACGCTTGGTTCCAGGAAGAATACCAGATCAAACGTATTAATCTGAGCAATCGCATCTGCCAAACGCTCTGCCTTCTTTTTCTCATCCCCCAGCAAAAACTGTATGTAAAATTTGGTTGTCAATGCATCGGTATCAACAAAAAACAACCGATTGCTCTGCTTGATCAGCTCCGCCTCTCTCACCTTATGCTTCAACAGAATTTGATAAAAATCCTCTGTAATCATCAGGTCTTCTGACCCAGCTGCATCGCAAACCTCACGTCCCACTTCTTCCAGATAATTTGTGTTATACGCGAGCGCCATGTTTGCTGTCAGCGTCGATTTGCCGGTACTCTCACCACCAACAAACAAGATCTTCTTTGTAAAATACGGTCGACAGATGCGTGGAATAAATTCCCAGTACCGAAACGGATTCTCGCGAATCTCGCTGGAGCTAATCGGAATCACTCCTCGATTCAAATAGACAACCTCACACTGATACAGCTTTTCATATCGCCCGGTTCCCGCATAATCATCTCCGCAAAAAACGGCATCAAGCTTCGTTGCGATTTGAGAGAGAACCGCATTTCTTCCCTCTTCCCAATATCGCCCAGTGTCATACTCCTCTTTGCTCGCCGCTGTATCTTCCAGCAAAATGATTTCAATGTTGTCCATGTGCCGGAAGCTGTTTTTGATCCAACGAAAACGATATTCCATCGGAATATAATCTCTCTTGCGCGAGTAGCTCAGAACAACATACAGCTTTTCACATTGAGAAGCTGCTCGAATGATTGCGTCAACATGACCGATGTGCAGTGGATCAAATGCGCCGCCATACATTCCAACCTTATACCGCATGTCCTCTTGCCTCCCTCATCCACTTCACATACATAACGAACGCGTTCACCAGGTAAACCACCCACATCAGCAGCGTTGCAATGCTGTCACTCTTCTGCATAAAGGCGAACACCCACATGACTACAGTGACCACATCAACCACAATCCATAAAATCCATTGTTCTGCATACATCTGAATCGAAATAATCATCGCAACGACAGACACCACTGTTGAAAGCGCATCCACATACGGCAGCGCTCCCCCCAATGTCTGTAATATAAAACCATATGTAACAGTAGCAGCGAGTACTATTATGCCCAACAGAACCTTTCGTCCCGGCTGCATTTCCTTTTTCTCAACCTCATGAGTTTCCTCATTCATGTGCTGACTCCACACATAAATTCCATAAAATTGCATCGGAAAATAGTACAGCGCGTTCAGCATGACCTCTCCATAGAACCGTGCCTTATAAGAGATAATTGCATACAGAAAGGTGTTTATCATTCCGAAAAGGTATGCGCTCAACTTTCCCTTTCCCGTACAAACAACGCATGCCACTCCAGCGATCGCTGAGATAATCCCCATCAATGTATCATGCCAATAAGCAGACAAAGCCAGAATTGTCGTACAGGCTATGATCAGCCATGCCACCTCCCATAACTTCCAGCCCAACAGCTCCTCTTTCAGGGCGTTTCTGACTTTGTTCATCCCCTATTCTCCTTTTTCCGAGACAGTGTAGAACGATATTAATCCTCTGTGTCAGACAGCAATACTACCGTCTCTTCATGTGAAAGCTGTGCTATTTTTATGCTTGCATTCTTCTTCCAGCTCCTGGACAAGATATTCGTCACTCATACAGTGCATGTCTGATACGCCATCCCTCATGAGTTTATAAAGCTCAGAGCGATAAAAAAAATCCAGGGCTTGCTCCAACGAAACGCTATTCTCCTTTGCAAAAAGCTCTACCACACGAGCGTACTTCTTCTGTAAAAGAATCGGATTTGCATTCATAGCTTTTCGCTCCCTTGAAAATTATCATTGGCAACGCCACCGACAACAAGATCATAATCGGTGCTATCCTGTCCTCTTCGGCAGTTCAGGATATAATCCAACCAATCCTCGGAATAGGCATCAAAGATCAGCGTCTTTAATTCTTCATATGCATTTTCATCAAACACATACCGGGACACAATCCCATCCTTCCCGCGACGTTTAAACTTGCTGCACCATTTCTCCGCCTGCTCGTAAATGGGTGTAACATAAAAACCTTTTCCAAAATCAACATTCCGTCTGGAATGCACTAGGTCCGGCTGCGCAACCACCACAAATGAGCCGTGATATAAAATCATAGTTTCACGCCCTTTTCCTTCATAACATCAACAATATCATCCACAATGTAATCCTTGCTTTGTGTGTGCAGCACTTCATACTCCGGGATAATATAGTCTTTCAAAATATCCGTCTGCTCCGCCAGAGCTACATATACTTTCTGCGCATCTACATGCAGCTTTGAAGCAACATTTTCAATGCAGAAGATGGCAAATTCCAATTCTCTGCTACCACACAGGCTATCTTCTTTTTTCATCTTGTAGGACTCCATGCTCTTGGCTGTCCAGCCGGAATTTTATTCATGCTGCCGGAATAGCAATCCCCATCTGCATATCCATCATCTGATACAGATTTTACGGTCTCATTGCCGTTCACACAACGCCTAATGGCGTTATCACAGGAGACCCTATCAGAAACCCATCATTCCGTTTTAGAATAACCCCCTTCATACTCTCGGCAGGACAAAAAATCAGACGCAAAACAATTCTCTTGCTTCCCGCTGCAGCAGCGGAGCCGGATTGCGGAGGTTCAGATCGGCCCGTATCACTCCATGTATGCGCCCTTCATCGGGCTGACGGCA
>CAVFYJ010000156.1:0-4250 GCA_963626545.1 Acetatifactor sp.
TAAGCTATTGCTAGCTTTGAGAGGTCTTTTAAGAAGTTACACTGTCAAACTCCCGAGCCCGTGAAAACAATTACGACCTATATTATAAAAATGCGTGCCAGGGCTGGCGAAATAAAATCAACAAAGTAAAGAAAATGGACGGATTTCCACCTGAGCGGCTGTCAGAAATACTGTCTGCTTTTGAAGTCTTCAAGAAAGAAGCCCTCCAACGGAAGAAGTCGGTCAAGAAGAGGACTGCTTCTATCAGCGACTTTCGCAGCTGGCTACTCCAGCAGGATGGATATATTGCAAGTCTGACCGAAGTATCCAAATAGCACAAAGGACGATGGCTCATTATAAGTCATCGTCCCCATGTATCTCTTATACTTTAATCATCCACCCATTCCATGTCCGCCTCAGCTTCCCAGAATTTTTTTCCGTCAAACAAAGGCTGCTCCAGAAACTTATCCAGACTCGATTGACGATCAAGTCCCTCTACATACCAGAGCATTTTTCCTTCCGGTTCCCATTGCTGTAGTTCGAAGCGATACTGACCATTTTCAAGAACATATCCCTGAGAAAAATATTTCTTGCCATTGTATATATAGATCAACTCCTCTCCGCCCCACAGTTTATCAACAAATTCTCCAATATTTCCATTGCGCATTTTATTGAACCCCCTTGAAAAAATGTTTGTATTGCTTGTATATCTTGGAATTTTTATGTAAGATCTTTGTCGTTCTGCCAAACGAAGTTTTCACATTTTGACTGAACTCTTTTCCATAGATATGATAGTGGAGGACTTTTGATTTTCCTTTTGCAATGGATTGTTCCGAATGGTACGCAATCTCAAGTCTAAGATTATGCCCTTTATCATAAATCCGCATCATGTTAAAGGTTCCGTCTGGATTCATTTTCAAATAAGCAACACTGGAATGAGACGATTCTGGTAAACCGTGCTTTCCACTGCCTGCCATTCCTTTTAAAACCTTGACGCCATGAAACTTTCCATCTGCTGAAAAACTCGTATCGACCTCGTAGGTGTATGCGACTGCATTTCCTGCTGCAAACGTTCCTCTTCCTCCCATATCATCTCACCACCTTTCGAGAAGCCAAGTAGTCAACCCGTATGATGTTGCCTTGCATTTCTGGAAATGGTGTTCCAAAAACTATGATATTCTCCGGATTCAAGCGTTCAAGCATCTCATTGTAACCTCGCAGGAAGTCACGTTTTTCATGTTTGCAGCCGATCATGCCCACAGCAACGGTTCCGCCTTGTTCTATACCATCAAAGCAAAACCCATAATTTCTCGGTGTGCTCCAGCTCACCGTCGGAATCACAGTTAATCCATGACTCTGCCAATATGCCCCACACCACCTGCTGTGAGCAACGCTTTCTAACTGTCTCCATGGTTTCATATCCGAATAAGTCGAAAAATCCGGTGTCAGCAAGAATGCATACTGTGTGAACTTAGGCAACGACCTATCAGGATTGCGATAAATATTCTCAAATCTATAATCGTCTGCAAAAAAATGCACGCCGCACTGTTTATTTGTGGCATTATCATTAGATCGGGTATCCGAACAAGCTATCAGACGAATATTCGAAATGTCCAGTTTCTGTTTTTTCACCAAGGGTATTCCCCACTGGCCGCACTCAGGATATTGATTTCGCATGAATAACGGATCTGAGCGCATACTTTTACTTGTTTTATAAAGCATAACTATTCCTTTCTGCTTCTTTTTAGAAGCTCATCGTATTTGTCAATTGGCATTTTGTACAAATCGCCAATTGAAAGCACCTTCAGGATATGCTACACTTTGCATGATCAAATGTGTGGGTATAGCATATCCACGATGAAGCGTATCGAAAGTTTGTGACCAGCAACCTTTCAATGCGCTTTATTTTTCTTCCATAGGTCATCACCCCTTTCATTGTCTTTCGGTCAGCTTGCAGCCGGAATTTGATGAAGTAATTTGAGTTCATAAGCTGTGTAATCCTTGCATCCAAAGCGCAACCATTTATAATAGTAATTCAAAGCATTGCATGCTGCTTCGTAGCTAATGGAGAAATGTCCCAATATATCCTCTGGGGAAGATGGAGTAATCCGATGTACCAATGGCGGCGGAGCAATCGCATACTTTGCAAAGAAATTAGCTTCCGCTTCTGCAATTTCCGGATCAGTATCATTATTATGTCCCAGAACGCAATGCCCAATTTCGTGCAAAATTGTCATGTTCGATCTCTCATACCCTCTGGTGTCATCATAGTAGATGTATTCTCTGCCATCTCCCGGCTCTAAGTAAAACCCATCTGGGCTTATTTTCTTCGCTTCTCGTCGCACTTTTCTGCTTAATCCAGAATACGGAATAACAATTATCCCCATTTTCTGAGCAATCTCGAAACCACTGATAGGTGTGCATTTAACATCATACCGAATAAACACATCGATAACTTCTTGCTTAATGAACTCGTAGTCTTCGTCGTCCAGTCGCATACTACCTCCTGTTAATCTCCAGACATTAGAATCTTGATAATATCCATTTTTTCATCTTTGGACATTTGATGTACATTCCGTGCGATCAAACGCTTGGCATAGCCAATTTCACCAGTAGAGTCAACCTCGTTGCCGCTCATCAGGTAATCCACAGTCGTTCCAAGTACCTCAGCAATACGGGTAATCACCGACGCTCTGGGTGTTCGATCACCTTTTAGGTAATGCGACATCGCAGCTTCTGTCACTCCGGCTCTTGCTGCCAAATCCTTTTGAGTCATATTCTTCTGTTGCAAAAGCAGAGCCAGTCTCTCATTGAATGTGTCAGCCATATGTTTCATCCTCCTATTTTAAAGTCGTGTACTCGACATCATTTATTATAATTTTACATTATCGTTTTGTCAAGTGTAATGCTATATATAGTTTTTACTTGTACGCGAACACCAGATATAGTAAAATTGGGTGTTCCCCATTTCAGGGCACACCCAACAATAACGCTATTACCTGTACACGATCTCATTCAAAACAATTTCCTCTGCCCGGCTGCGGATGCTGTTCATAGACCTCACCCACAGCATAGCATCCTGTCGTTTCAGAGCCTCTGTGATGCCTTCCTGCGCCTGCATCTGCCGGATAATCAACTCCAGTCTCTCCTGTGCCTGTTCATTCAGGTCCACAAGCACTGTATGAAGTTTTCCGGACAGAAGCAACTCGTTGTACACCACTGGACGGAAATCCCTCAGATAATCACGGTGCATCCGTCCCCAGCGACCAATCGATCGATCATCGGCATTGCCAATCCGAATGTCCGGCATGTAATAATCGCCAACCAGCACATAATCCAGTCCATTGTTCTCATCATGAATCCGCTTCTTTAATTTTTCCATCGTGGCACCTCCATCAAATCCTTCTCTGCTCTCGCAGGTATGCTTCAAAAATGCTTCGCCGGATCAGTACCTTCTTGCCAATTTTATAAACTGCCCCTGCTTCATGGGATAGTCTGGTAACCGGTTTGAGTCCGATCCCGTAATACTCGCTTGCCATATTATAGGTCACATACTCATGCTGCATGAACTCCATGTCTTCATCATCAATCCGATCTGAGAACATCCAGATATTTCCGCTCATTCTTCTTCAGCCTCCTCCACAATAATTTTCCTGGCTGGTTCGTGAAAACGCTCCAGATAGGCATCAAAAATATCCCGATTGATCAGCACAGTGCTATCAAAACGGTAACTGGCTCCGGCATCACTGGCAAGCTCTAGCAGCTTCTTATGTGACAAGCTATAGACAAGTTCTGCCTGCTGATACCGCAGATACTGGCGCCGCAACTTTCGCAGCTGATCCGGCACTTCCTTCATACTGTTAATTGCCTTGTAATTTTCTTTCATGGTCAAATTCTCCTTCATATTGCTGACTGTTTCTTCAGAAGCTGTCTGCAAGAACTAAAAAAGCACTTCCGGATTTCTCCAAGAAGTGCTCTCTCAGCATTGCTCAAACCTTGAGCTGATTGACCTGATATTCGTCACGCTTCATAATCATGCGTGATTCTTCAAAATTTTGATGTCAAATTGATGTCAATTTGTTGATGTATGTCTCGCGTATTGCTATATATAGTGCTGTTTCGTGTCAGCACTGCGCTATATATTGCGTTTTATTTATCCAAGGACTTCATCGTCGGGAGTGCTGCCTGTTTCAGCGTGCTATCCCCTCTTATGCCCTGTTATCAAGTAGTATCAGCTTTCGTTTAGCAGTATCTACGGGCAATGTACAGTA
>CAVFYJ010000157.1:0-4238 GCA_963626545.1 Acetatifactor sp.
AAGCTATTTAAGCTCCTCATTGATAAGAACATGAAGAAAAAAGAACTGCGTGAAAGGGCCGGAATTAGTGCCAGCACAGTTGTTAAAATGGGACGTAATGAGCCAGTTTCCGTGGAATTGATCGGAAAAATCTGTCTCGCCCTTGATTGCAATGCTGGTGATGTCGTTGAGTTTTTTCCAGATGAGCCAGCTTGCAAGAGCGTATCGCAGTCAGAGTAAGACCGAAAGATTAAGATGGGTAGGTGTAAGACGTGAAAATACTCGATAATGTCAACAGTACCGTCCGCGATGACCTGCGGGTGGAGATGAAACGTGGAAGTAAAGTGTCGTTAGCAGCGGCTTGTTTTTCCATGTACGCATATCAGGAGTTAAGAAAACAGCTGGAATCTGTAGAGGAATTTCGGTTTATTTTCACGTCACCAACCTTTGTGAAAGAGAAAGCTGAGAAGCAGAAGCGCGAGTTCTACATTCCTCGTCTTTCTAGAGAAACTAGCCTGTATGGTACGGAATTTGAGATTAAGCTCCGCAACGAAATGACTCAGCGAGCCATTGCGAAGGAATGTGCAGATTGGATACGCAGAAAAGCTAAATTCAAGTCGAACACGACCGGAGAAAACATGACGGGATTCATGACCGTTGATGCCAAGGATGCACAAATTGCCTATATGCCGATATCTGGATTTACTACGGTGGATATTGGATGTGAACGCGGTAATAACACCTACAACATGGTCAACTGCATGGAGGCTCCGTTTTCCCAGCAGTACATGCAGTTGTTTGAGCAGCTGTGGAATGACCGAGAGAAAATGCAGGATGTCACGGATGTGCTCATTGAAAATATCAGCACGGTCTATGCGGAGAACTCTCCAGAGTTTATCTATTTTATGACATTGTATCATGTTTTCAGCGAGTTCCTCGATGATATCTCGGAAGATGAACTTCCTAACGAGGCAACTGGCTTTAAGCAGAGCAAGATCTGGAGTATGCTTTACGATTTCCAGCGAGATGCCGTGCTTGCTATCATCAACAAGCTTGAAAAGTACAACGGCTGTATTCTTGCAGATAGTGTCGGTCTTGGTAAAACCTTCACCGCACTGGCTGTTGTGAAATACTATGAAAACCGCAACAAATCTGTCCTAGTTCTTTGCCCGAAAAAACTGGCGGAGAACTGGAATACCTATAAAGACAACTACGTCAATAACCCTATCGCGGAAGATCGTCTGAATTACGATGTTCTGTTTCATACCGACCTCTCTCGTAATGGTGGTATGTCCAATGGTTTGGATTTAAGCCGCCTCAACTGGGGCAACTATGACCTAATTGTCATAGATGAATCCCACAACTTCCGCAATGGCATCGGAACACACAGCAACACGCAGGAGAATCGCTATCAGAAGCTGATGGAAAAGGTAATCCGTGCTGGCGTGAAAACGAAAGTTTTGATGCTTTCTGCAACACCTGTCAATAACCGCTTTGTGGATTTGAAAAATCAACTCGCTATAGCCTATGAGGGCAATTCCAAAAAGCTGGATGAACGGCTGAATACGACAAAGAGCCTTGAGGACATCTTCAAGCAGGCACAGAAGGCCTTCAACGCATGGAGTAAGCTGGATAAAGAACAGCGCACAACGGATGCGTTGCTGCGTACACTTGATTTTGATTTCTTTGAGCTGCTGGACAGTGTGACCATTGCCCGGTCGCGTAAGCATATCGAAAAATACTATGATATCAATGAGATTGGAAAATTTCCAGAGAGACTGAAGCCAATTTCACTTCGTCCAAGCCTTACAGATTTGGGGAATGCCATAAACTATAACGAGATCTATGACCAGCTGATGCAGCTTTCACTGTGTGTATATACACCGTCAAATTATATCTTCCCCAGTAAGCTGCAAAATTATAAAGACTTTAACCATAATAAGGGCGAAAATCTGACTCAGACGGGACGTGAACGTGGTATCCAGCGTCTCATGAGCATCAACCTCTTAAAGCGTCTGGAAAGCTCCGTCAACTCTTTTCAACTGACACTGACGCGCATCAAGGAGCTGATCAATAGCACGGTTGAGGCCATCAATCGTTTTGAAAAATACGGCTCTGCTGACATTTCAATATATGAAGCAGGCAGAGATGACTGGGATATAGATGATGAGAATACAGAATTCTTCACGGTAGGCAAGAAGGTTAAAATCGAGCTTGCTGACATGGATTGGAAGAGCTGGCGCAAGGAACTTAAGCAGGATGCAGAGGTGCTGGAACTGCTGACGTTAATGGTGGCAGATATTACACCAGAGCATGATATAAAACTACAAAAGCTACTTTCCCTGTTAGATGAGAAGATTGCGAATCCCATCAACCAAGATAATAAAAAAGTGCTCGTATTTTCGGCATTTTCGGATACGGCAGAGTATCTTTATGGCCATGTGAGCAAGTATATAAAGGATAAATACGGACTGAACACCGCAGTCATTACAGGAACTATCGACGGACGCACAACGATTAAGGGATTTAAGGCAACGCTGAACAATGTGCTGACCTGCTTCTCACCCATCTCTAAAGACCGCGATGTGCTGATGCCAAACAGTAAGAACGAGATTGATATCTTGATTGCCACTGACTGTATTTCCGAAGGTCAAAACCTTCAGGATTGTGATTACCTTGTTAATTATGATATCCACTGGAATCCTGTCCGCATCATTCAGCGCTTCGGACGTATTGACCGTATCGGCAGCAAGAACAAAGTCATACAGTTGGTGAACTTCTGGCCTGACCTCACGCTGGACGATTATATCAATCTGAAGTCACGCGTAGAGACCCGTATGAAGATTACGGTTATGACCGCCACTGGTGATGATGACCCGATTAACCTGGAGGAGCAGGGGGATCTGGAATACCGCAAAGCACAGCTTAAGCGTCTTCAGGAAGAAGTGGTGGATATTGAAGATATGTCTGATGGCATTTCCATCATGGATTTGGGCTTAAATGAATTTCGCCTTGATCTGTTGGATTACATGAAGCATAACGGCGATATGGATAAGAAGCCGCGTGGACTTCATGCTGTTGTTCCTGCCACGGAGGAATTGCCAGAAGGCGTGATCTTCGTCCTGAAAAACATCAACAACAGCGTTAATGTAGACAACCGCAACCGTATCCATCCTTTTTATATGGTTTATATCAGCACGGATGGGGAAATCATCTGCGACTATCTGAATCCGAAAAAACTGTTGGATGATGTGCGTCTGCTTTGCCGCGGAAAGAGCAAGGCCATACCAGAAGTGTATGTACGTTTCAACCGGGAAACAGACGATGGACGCAATATGGCGGAGATGTCGGAGCTTCTGAGCGAGGCAATCAATTCCGTCATTGATGTGAAAGAAGAAAGTGATATTGACAGTTTATTCTCCGCAGGCGGCACGTCTGCACTGATGAGCGCAGTCTCTGGGCTGGATGATTTTGAACTGATTTGCTTTCTGGTTGTGAAATGACTTTGTGAGGAGGTGTGAGCCGTGCTGGGCTTGCCAAAGACAACGGAATTTAACAAGAGAGTTCCCAAGTAGAAGCTTTATGCAAATCTGTCCGTTACGCCTGCAATAAAGAAGGCTTTTACGGAGCAGATCAAAATCATCTACTGGCGCAATAAGCTGGCAGCAACCACATTGAACCTTGCACCCAGTGAGCAGGTCACAGAGATTGAAGTTTTTGAAGTAAAACTAACATCGCCCAATCTTGATGAAAATATTTTGCGGCTGATTGATCGGGAGATACCGTATCATATCCTTTTTCTGCTGGAATATGAGGGAAAATATCAGGCGGCCGTGGGCTATAAAGAAGCTGCCGGTTCTGGAAAAGCGGCATTTAAGGTAGACTGTTACTATCGCACAGAGTGGCTTTTGGAGGATGATCTGCCGCTGCATTTGGAAGGATTGACGATAGATGCAGTATATGAGAACTTCATCCGCCAGATTGCAGGAGATGGCCTTAATGGCGGCGAAGGCACAACGCTGAAGGAAAATGTCGAGCAGCAGAAACAGCGTAAGCAACTAGAAAAACGGATTGCTGCGCTGGAAGCGAAAATGAAGAAGGAAAAACAGCTCAATCGGAAGATGGAGCTGAAGGCAGAGATAAAGAAGCTTCACTCAGAACTGGAGGATAATTAACATGGGAAAAATGCAAGACAGCAGCAGCGTTCGCAGAAACACGAAAGAGGTATCTCGCAGTTCCGCAGCAGAATATTTGACCTT
>CAVFYJ010000158.1:0-4209 GCA_963626545.1 Acetatifactor sp.
AATGTGGTCGTTGGACTGCTTGTTCGCGAGTTCTGCTGCTCCGGAACAGATGTGCCTGCCAAAGTCCTTGAGATGTACGCAGGTACTAGAACTCCGCCAATGGAACCCTAGGGGCTTGCCCCTAGGTTAAGTCAGACATAGAACGATACCTTCTTTTGTAATGTTTTGTGGTGATTACATTATACTATAAAAAGGCAACGTTCTATTTTAAAAACTTTTTGTTTTTTTCCAAGTAAAGTTACACTATCGGTGATTTGGTTGTAGTATCGGATCCAGGTCTGGTAATCACAAGTATATCAATCATCGATTAACTTAATAAATAAAGACTAGTGAAATGAAAGGGGCTGTTGTTGGGCTATCAACGATAGCCCCTTTTTTGATAAGGAGCAGAGACGGGATGTGGATAAAGCGTCAGGAGGGATATTGTTTGAAGGCGATTGCAGGTGTGCAGTATCTTCTTCCATATGGGCAAAAAGTAGCGGATCAGAAAAAAGGAATTCTATTAAATGAGACAGGTATCTTTTTGTGGAATGAGCTAAAAACATCAATGACAGACGATGCGCTTGCTGAAAAACTGATTTTGCATTATTCTGATGATGGCGAAGTTTCAGACGAGATTCAAGATCAAATCCGAGAGGATGTAAAGCAGTTTGTGCAGGAACTATTGTCATTGGGAATTTTGCAGGAATGCACGCGGCCTGTTTGTGCAGAGAATGCGGATGAGGAAACTTATGTATATTCGACAAAAGAGTCGTTTGCAGGCTATCTGGAGATTGCAGGAATGCGCATTGCTCTGTATGGCTTGCGGGAATTGATTTCATCCCAGTTTGATGCGTTTTTTAAAGTTTATACAAGCGCGCAGGAAAAATCGCAAAGTGAATTGCAAATAGAGTCACAGAGCAAAGTGCAAACACAAATCCAAATTAAAATGCCAGTGCAAATACAAATCGAAATTTTGCAAACAATACCGCCATTTCACCTAAACGGAAAGATACGTATTCGAAACAGTGAACTTGTAGTAATGGAACGTGAGCAGGGATATATTGTACTGTTTCCGTCTATGAGTCAGATTTGGGAAGCTCATATAACAGCCGACGGACGTTTTGTCCAGGTTTACGTGAAGGGTTGGGATAAAGAGAAAACACAGGAAGAACTGTTTCATGCAATGCGTCACTTCTTTCTTCTTTTTGCGCAGAAGCAGGGGATGTTTGCACTTCACTCGGCATCCATTCTTTATCGTGGTCAGGTATGGCTGTTTTCTGGTCATTCTGGCATGGGAAAAAGTACACATACAAACCTTTGGAAAGAGCAGTTTGGCACAGAGATTATAAATGGTGATTTGAATTTGATTGGATGGACCAAGAGTGGACAGAACGAAAGCATGCAGAATGAGAGCATGCAAAACGTAAATCAACAATGTTCGAATAGGCAACCGATTGTCTACGGAATGCCATGGTGTGGCACATCAGGCATTGCATCGACAAAATCGTATCCGCTCGGAGGCATTGTTCTTTTGGGACGATCCGATCACGATCATTTTGAAACATTATCGCACGATCAGAAAATCGTGCGCGTGATGCAGCGAATGATTTCACCAGTTTGGACAGAAGACATGCTTGAAGCAAATTTAACGTGTGCAGCGAAGTTGGCAGGAGCGGTGCCGATTTACTATCTGCTCTGTACAAAGGAGCCATCGGCCGCACAGATGATGAAAGTGCAGATTGATCAAGGAGAAACACAGGTGCCGATTGCCCGAGATTTGATTGTTCAGGAGGCGGCGCAGCAGTGAATCAAAAACTTAAGCTTATAAAAAAATACCTTCAAAAAGACAGCTTGCAAAAACTAGCCCGTCAGGGATTATGGATTGGACATTATGCAAAGCGATACTGGAAGGCAATGATCTTATATACGTTTTTGGGCGTGATGGGCACAGGCGTTTCACTCGTATCCAGTCTAATTTCAAAGGATCTTGTCGATATCATAACAGGTCATGAGACAGGACGGTTGATCAGCACTTTTGCAGCAATGATTGGATTTTCAATGGGAAATATTCTGGTGGCTCAGGCATCAGGCTATGCGTCCACACTTATTAATCTAAAGGTGGATACCGAAATAAAAAATGATATCTTTGCCAAAATGATGGTTACGGATTGGGAATCACTGACTGCGTATCACACAGGCGACATGGTGACGAGATGGAGTTCAGATGCGTCCAACATCGCAAGTGGCATTTTAAACTGGATTCCGAATTTGATTATTTATACGGTTCGTTTTGTCAGTGCACTTGCCATTGTTGTCTATTATGATCCGACCTTTGCAATTTTTGCGTTGCTTGGAATTCCATTCAGTGCACTGCTGTCAAAGCCACTTTTAAAGCGCATGAGCAAAAACAATCAGCGCAGTGCACAGATGAGCGCAAAGCTGTATGGTTTTAATCAGGAGACCTTTTCCAATATCCAGACAATCAAAGCGTTTGACTTGATTAAGTTTTATACGGAAAAGCTGCGTTCCCTTCAAAAAGAGTATATCGGGATGCGTCTCGAATTTCAGCGTATGTCCATTCTTACTTCTATTTTGATGTCTGTCATTGGATTTGTAGTGTCTTATAGCTGTTATGGATGGGGAATTTATCGTGTCTGGAGTGGAGTGATCAGTTATGGTACGATGACAATGTTTTTATCCTTGTCGGGTACGTTGACAAGTTCTGTAAATTCACTTGCAGGTCTGATCCCATCAGCAGTATCTCTTACCATTTCAGCAGGTCGTCTGATGGATATTGTAGAGATGCCGCAAGAGGATTACAGTCATGATAAAGAAGTGGAACTGTTTGAAAAGAAATATCGAATGGGTGGCATGGGACTACTTGTAGAAGATATGGGGTATACCTACCATACTGGAACACAGGTATTTCAGCATGCATCAATGCAGGCATTTCCGCATGAGGTGGTTGCGCTTGTAGGCCCGTCTGGTGAGGGAAAGACGACAATGCTTCGTTTGATACTAGCACTTATTTGTCCGCAGGAAGGCCATATGTGGGTATGTGCAGAAGAAAACAGAGATGAGAAGATTCTACTTAGTGCGTCGGCTAGAAAGTTATTTTCGTACGTCCCTCAGGGAAATACGATGTTTTCCGGTACCATTGCAGAAAATCTGAGAACAGTAAAGCCCGATGCAACGGATGATGAATTAGTCGAAGCGTTAAAGCTTGCCTGTGCATGGGATTTTGTGGAGAAGCTTCCAGAGGGCATTAATAGTGCAGTAAAGGAGAGAGGTGGTGGATTTTCTGAGGGACAGGCACAGCGTCTGTCAATCGCCAGAGCATTGCTTCGGAAATCTCCAATTTTATTGTTGGATGAGGCAACATCTGCGCTCGATGTGGCAACGGAACGACGGGTAATCCGAAATATCATGGCAGATACGTATCCGCGTACCTGTATTGTGACAACACATCGTCCAACTGTGTTAAATATTTGTGCGAGAGTGTATGCAATACGGGATAAAGGTTGCAAGGTGCTTGATGAGCAGGAGATTGATCAGCTGATCAGAGAGTTTTAAAGTGTTTGATTGAATGAAATAAAAATCGAAGTAGAAAAGCCGCTTCCCTTTTGGAGGGAACGCGGCTTCTTTGGTGTAAAAAGATATAATGATTAAATAAAAATCGAAAAACAAATGAATTAATTATTAACTGCAAAAGATTATTTTACGGAATAGCTAAATCCGCTCATCTTCAGATTGTCAATGCTGGTATTGTGATTCAGATGAATACCGATTGTTAACGGATTGGTTGCTGTGCTTGCAAAGGTTAAAGTAGCGGTCTTTCCGGACCAAGAGTTCTGAACCGATGCGTCATCAGTTTCAATTTCGTCAACCGTATCATTGAAGTTAATGTTTAAGGTAATGGTACCGTCAATATCAGACCAGTTTGCCTGAGCAAGTCCTTTACCACCATTTGTACCCCAACGGTCCCATACGCCATAGTAAGTTACGTTTAAAGTTCCCTGGGAAGCACCGCTCGCAGTGTAAACACCCTCAGCCAGACCTGCGTCAACGGTGATCATTGGTTTCTTATAAGTCTTCATTATGAGATGCCTCCTGTAAAATCAATGTAATATAGTCAATTACTCCCGTCCCTAAAGGGATCGGGGCTTGCTAAGGGTCCCGTTACCCGATAGGTATGATATGACACGAGGCCATATCAGAAGTTTGTAT
>CAVFYJ010000159.1:0-4175 GCA_963626545.1 Acetatifactor sp.
CCGGCATTCAAGGAAAACTTTGCATGCTCGGCCATTCTATGACCGAGTTATTGACTTGATTTCATTCCATTTTATTGCTGAATAAAAACAACAATCCTGCAGCGGTCAAAGACTACTACAGGATTGACGTTTTGTTTTTAATTTGCGCTATCTTTTCTGTGTTTATGCTTTTCTGTACTTATGCTTCTTTGCTTTTTTATAGCTTTGGTCTTGCGTGTTTTGTGTCTTCTAACGAAAGATACGGTAACATTACCTTGAGCAGATCTGCAAGGCGATTTCGCTGCTGCGTTGGAAGATCACGAATCATTACTGACAGAGCATCGTCTGGTAATTCATCATGATATGTATTTGGCTTTCCATAGAGCAGATAGTCACTCGAAACTTCCAAGCATCGAGAAAGATCGTTAAGTGTGTATAGACTCATAGTCTTTACACCACGCTCTAGCTCATAGACATAATGAGGGGAAACGTCGAGACGTTCGGCAAGTTTTTCCTGTGTTAGGTGTTTTTGTTTTCGACAGAGTTTGATGCGCTTTCCTATTTGTTCAAAGTCCATAGATAATACCTCCTAATATAAGAATATATCCGATAGATAGGAGAAATAACTTGCTTATAGCAACAAAAATAGTCAAAAACTATCTGGCAGTGGTGGAAAGCACCAAAATCTGTAAGATATTGCCAAAAATAGTCGAAAGAATAGACGGTTATTTGGATGGAGAAGGAAAAATAAAACAGATTTTTATGAAAAGTGAAGAGATGAATATAAATGTCTATAATTGTGGTTGCGTTTCGCAGTTGAATTTGGTATGATAAGATATCATAAAAATAGGGAGGAGCTATATGCGTAAAAACATTGGAAGAAAATCATGGTTTTATCCACTTCCAATACTTGTTGTTGGAACTTATAATGAAGATGGTACACCGAATGCGATAAATGCGCTTTATGGCACTCTTTGCCGGTCGGATATGATCGAACTGAGCATCAGTCACAATGGAAGCGCATTTCAAAATATTCTGGAAAAGAAGGCATTTACGGTGAATTTCGCCGATGCAAAAAATGTAGATACGAAAAAAGTCGATAAAAACAAACGAATTTTAAAGGAGGAAAAAGAGAAAAAGAGTTCCATTGAAAAGAATGCATCGAATCAGGTGAGAAAAAGAAATTGGACAGCGATTCAATCGAAATTTGTCGATGCACCTGCTTTTGAAGAATTCCCAGTTACGTGGGAATGCGTGCTTAAACGGGTCACAGAAAATGGAAATATAATCGGAACTCTAAAAAATATAAGTGCAAATGAAGATGTATTGGATGAAAAAGGTATCGTATCTACAGAAAAGTTTAAAAAGTGTGGAATTTGTTTTGAAAGTTAAGTAAAAACGCTGAAAAGACAAGTCAAATCATCTTCGTGAAAGTTGCTTGTAAGAATCATCATCAGGTGGTAAAATGGACACAGAAATTGTAAAATTAAGCAAATTTACTTTTATAACAAGATAAGCAAAATTACTTTTTCAGAGCAGAAAGGTGGGACTATGAATACAGTGAATCAGATTCCTTATGAGTACAGTAATCTGCCAATTCCTGGTGGCGGATATGTGACCGGTTTTTTGTTTCATCCCCAAAAGGAAGGGCTTTTGTATCTGCGCACAGATATTGGAGGCAGCTATCGGTATGACCCTTTGAAAAAAACATGGAAAAGCTTGATTTCTCATGTGACGATGGAGGATTTGTCTGAGACTTATCCAATTTCGATTGCAGTGGATGAAGTACACCCAGAGCGTTTTTATGTGGCATGTGGCATGAATCGCCCAGAAAGTGGTGTATTAGCAGTCTCAGATGATTACGGAAAGCATTTTACTTATGAGAAGATTCCTGTTTTCATACATGGAAACTTGGGTGGCAGAGGTACTGGAGAACGTTTGATTGTCGACAGGCAGGATTCCAATCGGCTATATTTTGCCAGCCAGAGGGATGGACTTTGGGTGAGTGGCGATCGCGGTCATACATGGAGCCGTCTGTCCGCAATGGAAGAGACCCATCTGACCTTTGTAAAGCAGCTTGTTTTGGAGGCTGGGACGCTTTTAATTGTCGGAAGTGCTGGTGTGAAGTGTCAGACAACCGTAAAACGAAGCACAGTTGATAAGTTGAAAAGAGAACATACAGAGAAAACAAACGAAGCATTAACAGAAGAAGCGATGCGTGGAAATGCTCTGTATATATCCGCTGATGGTGGACAGACCTTTGAATGTATGCAGCAACCAGAATCGGCAGTGATAGAGGAATGTCGGTTTCATGGTCTCGCGGCGCAGCGATGCAGCGAGGATGACCGCTATTTTTATGTCACATTTGCATCAACGGGAAGACATTCGTATCTGCTAGAGGACGGATACAGTTGCGATAGCGGTGATTCAATTGAGGGTCATCTGGTTCGCTATAAGAAAAAGAAGGATACATTAGGCGTTATGGAAGAGATCACTCCAGTGATTTCGAGTGTGGTGTCTGCGCCTGAAATTGGTGGAATTGACTGTAAGATGGTGTTGACGCAGGCAACAGATGGAACAAAACACTTAGACTGTGGTCTTTCTGGTATCAGTGCATCAAGACAGACACCGGGAATGCTGGTTGTCACAACGATTGTGAAGGACAATGGAGATGCCATTTTCCGGTCAATGGATTATGGAAACAGCTGGGAGTGTATTTTGTATGATCTGGAAAAGGATGCTATTCGTTTTCGGGCACCGTATATGAAGCCTGAGTACAATGGTGGCAAGAGTCTGATTCATTGGCTGAGTGATTTTGAGATCAATCCATTTGATGATAACGAAGGCTGGTTTAATACAGGAACCGGTGTCTTTGTGAGTCACAATTTAAAACAGAGGGATTGCTTTTTTACTGATTGGTGTGATGGAATTGAGGAGACAGTGCATCTGAATGTTTACAGCCTTCTGTCCGGTCCGGTAAAGGTGCTTGACATTGTGGGTGATCTGGGAGGATTTGCCTTTGAAGATACTGCGCGTCCATGTGAGAATTCATTTGCAGATGAAAATGGAAATCGCTATATTACCTGTATCAATGCCGATTTTCAGGATGAGAATCCAGCGCATGTTGTCGTGACACCGAGAGGAAACTGGACGGGAAAGACAAAGGGCGGATTGATTTTATCGGAGGATTACGGAACGCACTTTACACGAGTCATGATGCCGTATGGGCTTTCCGAAAAGTTGGACAAGACGCTTGCACAGATTGAGACGCCAAATGTCAATTCTGGATGGGTGGCAATGTCAGCGGATGGAACTCATATTGTGTGGTCGATTGCTGAGGGGATTGAACTTTTGATCAGTCAGGTGATTGTAAGTCATGATGGGGCAAAGAGTTTTTCACGCTGTGAGGTCTATGATGCGGCAGGACAGTGTCTTGATCATACAGACGAGGCTGATAGACGCAGAATGAAGGTTGTTGCAGATCGAACCGATTCGAGTGTATTCTATGGTTTTGGTGAACATTCGCGTATTTATATAAGCTGTGATGCCGGACAGCACTTTTATGAATGTGCACAGACAAAGGAATGGCTGCCAGATGTGGAGTTTGGCTTAATCGACTGCGCCAATAAGACACAAATTCAGGCGGAAAGTGGAAAACGAGGTGTACTGTACTTGGCTATTGGCGAGGCAGGTCTGTGGCGAATGCAGGTGAATGAATCAAATGCATCGGACATGCAGCCGGTTTTCACACGTCTGAGCGCGCCGGGGGATGCAGTTTACCGTCTGGGCCTTGGTGTTGGCAAGGATGGCGATTACCGAAACGGCAGAAAGGTTTTGTATTGCAATGCACGTATCGCAGGTTCGTATGGTTTTTATCGTATGTTTCTGGATGAACAGGGTCAAATCAACCGAATTGAGCGGCTGAACACAGAAAATCAGATGTACGGTGAGATCAATGCGATGGCTGGCGATTGCCGGGAGTATGGCGTTTTTTATCTGGCAACTGGCTCAAACGGTTTGATTGTTGGAAGACAAGCAAAGGAAGAAAGCAAATACGATACATGATAGCTGCTGTAAATTAAGGTAGAATACAGATACAGCAAAATAAAACATAATGAAATATTAAAAAGAAGGATAGACATTCGATGATTTCATCAGACTTGGATTTAGCCCCTTTCTTTATGAGTTTGCGAACA
>CAVFYJ010000160.1:0-4103 GCA_963626545.1 Acetatifactor sp.
AAAAAAATTATATTAATAAAAGTATGAGAAATACCAGCATTTATAAGGAAATGTTAGATTCATAGATAATGAACTTCACGGATTCAGGTTAAAATCATATACAAAATTATTTTTAGAATTTTGCATGTGAAATTTTAGAATTAATCATTAGCAAAAGAGGAGACGAAGGAGAAGGTAAATGAGTAGGGTGATGTCAGAATATGAAGTAGAGAGCCTTTTTATTGAGCGCTTAGAGAGTATCGGTTACAAGTTCGTAAAGCTAGACAACTATGATGATGTGCTTGCTAATTTTCGCGAACAGCTCGCAAAGTTCAATGCAAAGAAATTGGAGGAGAAACAGCACGCTGCATCATTTTCAGATGCTGAGTTCAATCGTATTATGATTCATGTCGATAATCATTCTGTGTACGAATCTGCAAAAATAGTACGGGACAAGTATGTGTTACAACTGGATAATGGAGAATCCGTGTATATTGATTTCTTCTCGGGCGATGTTGATAGAAACATTTATCAGGTAACACATCAGGTCACGATGGATAAAGCACATAAAGCGGATGTCGTGTATAAAAATCGTTATGATGTGACGATTCTTATCAACGGTTTACCGCTTGTGCAGATTGAATTGAAACGGCCAGGTGTGGAAATCAATGAGGCGATTAACCAGATTAACAGGTATCGTAAATTCAGTTTCAAAGGTATTTTTCGATATTTGCAGCTGTTTGTGGTCAGCAATTCTGTACAGACGAAGTATTTTTGCAATGAAAATGAAATGATAGATGGACAGTATAGTCCAATCTTGAAATCTCTTGTGTTTTTCTGGACAGATGAAAAGAATACACGTATTAATGACTTGAATACTTTTACAGGTGAATTTTTCCGCAAATCCGCCATTACAGAAATTATGGATAAGTATATGGTCATTAAGACCACAGAACCCGTACTGATGGTCATGAGACCATACCAAATTTACGCTGTAAAGGCTGCAAAGAAGCGTGTATTGGAGGTAAATCAGGATGGTTATGTATTTGCCTGTACAGGTTCGGGAAAGACACTGACATCATTCAAGCTGGCACAGCTTTTACGTGATGAATCAATGGTAGATTTGGTTGTATTCTTGATTGATCGGAAAGATCTGGATGATCAGACCGTTGATGAATATAACAGTTTTGAGAAAGACTGTGTAGATAATACAGATAGTACCGCTGTACTTATCAATATGCTGAAATCATCTGAGAAAAAGATGATTGTTACAACGATTCAGAAGATGGCAAATGCTGTCAAGAATCCGAAGTATGCCACTGTAATGGATGTATATAAGGATAAAAAGGTTGTATTTATCATTGATGAATGTCATCGCTCTCAGTTTGGAAAGATGCATGGTCAGATTAAAAAGCATTTTGAAAGAGCAAATTATATCGGATTCACTGGAACACCTATTTTTGAGAAAAACAAGGGAGCGGACGGCCGTACTACAGCAGATGTATTCTATGCAGGAGATAAGTTGGATTCATGTTTACATAGATACATGATTAAAGATGCGATTGCAGACGGTAACGTGCTTCGATTTTCGGTAGAGTACCAGCGCACCATCTTTGCAAGAGATCTTGCTGTAAAGGGCATTGATCCGGAACAGCTGGACGATCCAGAATACTGTAAACGCCATAAGATTGATATGAACCCTTTGTATCATGATGATGAGCGTATTGCTAATATTGCAAAACATATTTTTGAACATCATGAGCAGCATGTGCATCCACAGGGCAAGGATATTTATACAGCACTGTTTGCAGTAGATAAGATTCAGACTCTTGGTAAGTATTATGATGAGTTCGAGAAATTGAATGATGAAGCCCCTACAGAGAAAAGATTAAAAGTTGCTGCAATCTTTTCCTATGAGGCAAATGAAGATATGGATGATGGTGCAGACGAACATTCACAGGAACTTCTTGACCGCTGTATAAAGGATTATAATGCACTGTATGGTACCGCATTTGCGATTGATACCTTTGATGCATATAGAAAAGATATTGCAAAGCGATTAAAACAGAAGGATTTACCACAGGTTGATATTCTTTTGGTAGTTAATATGTTTTTGACTGGATTTGATGCAAAGCCGCTGAATACGCTATATGTGGATAAGAATCTTATCTGGCATTCACTTGTGCAGGCGTATAGTCGTACAAATCGTGTAGATAAAGTAACAAAGCAGTTTGGACAGATTGTGTCGTACAGAAATATCAAGCGGTGGCAGGATGATGCTCTGACGCTGTTCTCAGGGGATGGAGATCCGAATGAATATCTGCTTGAAAACTATGAGTATTATGTAAATCAGTGGATAAATCAGGAACCTATTCTGAGAAAGATTACAGTGGATGTGGACGCAGCTGGTCAGCTCAAATCCGAAGATGAAATTCGTATGTTTATTATTGCGTTCCGTTCCATGGCAAAGACCCTTGCAACATTGAAGACGTTTTCTAAGTTTGACTGGGATGATCTTGCTGTTGTGATGGATGAAGATGAATACGAAGGATTTAAAAGCTGGTATCTGTATTATAAGGATCAGACACATAATCCAAATCCGAAAGTACCTGTACCGGTAGATGTGGATTTTGATATTGAACTTGTTCGTACAG
Organism: Acetatifactor sp.; assembly: GCA_963626545.1. Lineage (GTDB taxonomy): Bacteria > Bacillota > Clostridia > Lachnospirales > Lachnospiraceae > Anthropogastromicrobium. The sequence continues at coordinate 2,634 of CAVFYJ010000160.1, forward strand.
ACCGTATCAATGTCGTATATATCTTAAACTTGCTGAAAAATGCGAATACGCGCGATAAATCAGAAGAAGAAAAACAGCAGGATGTTGATTTAATTTTGCGTGAGATGGAGCGTTCTGACAATGAATCTTTGCGATTAAAGAAAGAGGTCATGAGACAATTTATTTTGACCAGATTTTATGAGCTGCCAGAGGATGTGGATGTAATGGAAGCATTTACACAGTTTGAGCAAGAGCAGATGCAGGCTGACATGGAGGAATTTGCGTTCAGTAATAAGATTGATTATAGCATTGTATCAGAGTTATTTACGGAATATGTGTTCCATGGCACGATTTCAGATGATGATATTCGCAAGAAACTGACAGCATATAAGATAGGACTTTTGAAAATGACGAAGCTGACAAAATTAGTGAAGACATTTGTTGAAGATACCTATAAGAAGTACAAAGCAGAGGGAGAATAATTATGGCAAACACAAATACATATCAGGCACAGGCCAATGAGCTTTCCCAGAAACTCTGGGCGATTGCCAATGAATTACGAGGACAGATGGATGCTAGTGAGTTCAAGAATTATATTTTGGGAGTAATATTCTATCGTTATCTGTCAGAACGTACAGAAATGTACATGGCAGAAATCCTTAAAAATGATGGCATAACATATGAAGAAGCGTTTAAAGATGATGAGTACAGACCTGTTGTAGAAGAATGGTCGTTATCCAAACTGGGATATGTCATTAAGCCGGAAAATTTGTTCCGTAATTTGATTCGTAAGATTACAAAATTTGAGAACGATGCTGATAAATTCAGTGTAGAAGATTTTGAAAAAGCAATCAACGACCTTGTAGGTTCTACAATGGGTTATGAATCCAATAAGGCATTTGATGGATTATTTAATGATATGCGTTTGCAGGATGCACGTCTTGGCGAGACAGTAGCAGACCGTACCGATATGATTGGTCGTGTTATGGTCAAGGTATCAGACATTGATTTTGATTTACAGGATTCTCAGTTTGATGTGCTGGGAACAGCATATATGATTTTGATTGGCCTGTTTGCTTCCGATGCTGGAAAGAAAGGTGGAGAGTTCTTTACACCTGCTGGACCGAGTAGACTTTGTGCGACACTTGCATCTCTTGGACTGGATGAAGCAAAGACTGTCGGTGATTGCACTTGTGGTTCTGCATCTATGCTGCTGGAAGTTCAGAAACATTTGACTACACATAAAGTTGGACATTTCTACGGACAGGAGCTGAACGCTACAACGTACAACTTATCAAGAATGAATATGATTATGCATGGTGTAGACTGGCAAAATTTTGATATCTATAAAGGTGATACACTAAAACAATCGAGATTGACGGAAAGCAGGTGACCTTCAGAGCTTCTTACTATCGGGACACTCCTTGATATGTACTGCGAAATGAAGAATGATGAAGCACCAGAGGCATATAACCGTATTCCAACACAGCA
>CAVFYJ010000161.1:0-4087 GCA_963626545.1 Acetatifactor sp.
TAAAAGAATTTGCTGTTCTTTCAAATGGTAAAATTTATAAAAATATCAACAAAACAAGCCGAATCAAAAAGCTCGAGAAACAGTTAAGACGGGCACAGCGTTGTCTGTCCCGTAAATATGAGAATTTAACGAAAATGAAGAAAGGAGAGCCTACTCAAAGAGCAAATATACAAAAACAAAAGCTTAGGGTACAGAAACTTCATCAAAGAATTAACCAGATTCGAACCGATTACATCAATCAGACAATTGCAGCGATGGTGAAAACCAAGCCATCGTATCTAACGATTGAAGATTTGAATGTAAAAGGAATGATGAAAAATCGTCATCTTTCAAAAGCAGTGGCATCACAGAAATTTTATGAGTTTCGGGAAAAGCTCATGATGAAATGTCACATGGAAGGAATTGAGTTAAGAATCGTAAGCAGATGGTATCCATCTTCGAAAAAATGTCATTGCTGTGGATGGATCAAGAAAGATTTAAAACTTTCGGATCGAATTTACAGATGCAGCTGTGGCTATGTAGAAAATCGTGATCTTAATGCGGCACTTAATCTGAAAGATGCAGTAACTTACGAAATTGCATAATCGAACGCAATCGTAAGTATGTACCCAGGGCTATCTGGGGAATTCACGACTGTGGAGTGTACAAGAACTTGTGAGTAGATAGAATTTCAGTTCGTCAAAAGCATACACGAAGAAGCAGTAAGTAGTGTTCGTGAGAACCTACAATTCTCGATATGAGTATATTTACACATATTTTGAGTAGCAGGTATTATGGGGTTCTTATCTATCATCGCAGCAGCCTCTACTGCTGCTGAATCTGTAGCGGAAACGGTGGCCGAAACAGTCGCTGAATCTGCTGCTGAGGGTGCCGCCGTCGCATCTATGGTTTCGGAGGATTTTGCCTTCGACTATACCATGCGCGTTCCGGTTCTCTCCATCATTTTTATGGTGCTTGCACTTATCGTCATGATCGCCGTTCCTGTGTATCTGTTAATGCGCATGAAAAACCGCTTCCGCTTTGATGTGTATGCGATGACCTTTGGTCTTCTTGCTTACATGGTCGGTGTTGGCATCATGCCATCTGTTGTTGAGCTTTTGATTGCACAGATCGCACCGGCGAAGGAATTTCTTTCTGCAAATGTTGTTGCAGCAGATATCCTGCATGTCACACTGTTGATTGTGTTTAGCTTCGCTGCCATGTTTTTCTTCTCCCGCTTCTCTTTGCGCCATTCCTTCCAGAAAAACGCAGATCCAGAGGCACCTGCTGAAAAGAAAAATGCATTTGCCAGCTCCGCGATCTTTGGTATCGGCGTGGGCCTGCTCCCGATCGTGACACAGGGTCTTTCCTATGTAATGAGCTACATTTCCGCAGCCATCTCGATCAATCAGGGACAGTTGGCTTCAAGCGTTACTTCTATGATCAATGAGGGCATGAATGCCACTGAGATTCAGGACGGTCTGGATTCTATGGCAACCTTTATTCAGACACCATCACAGGAGTTCTTATTCCTTGGAACGGATCTGGTTTTCCAGATGATCACCTTCCTCGGTGTTTCCATCCTGATCGGAATGTTCTTAAGCCGCAAGGCAAAGACAAGCATGTTTAAGGCAGTCGGCGTTCAGCTGATTTTCGGAATCTTCTTTGCAGTACGTGCAACTGGCGTGATCGAAAGCAGCGCTATCTGCGAGCTGATCTATATCGTGGTTGCTGCACTTTCTATTGTTGCTGCATGGAGCGAGCTTAAAACTTACATGCCAGATGACCTTAAGAAGTTCCTTGGCAAGCCGGATCCGAAGCGTCAAAGTGGCGGACCGAAGAACCAGCCTCCGCACAAGATGCCAAAGATCGTTATGCCGAAGGACTGATGAAGCGCGTTACGATATGTTGATGTGCATTAATGTGTATTAATGTGCATCCCGGAAGTTCTATGAAAACTTAAAATTGATTCAAAAAGTGCTGTGTACATCGCTAATTGGTGTACATAGCACTTTTCTTATTTACATACTTTATTTATCGCTTAATCTGCTCTAAGACAGGTTCTGCATCCGGCACCTCCGACAGCTGCACCAAATAAAACAGTACCGCACTTAACATCATGCCGCACACAGCATCGACTACGGAATGCTGATCAATTACTACCGTAGAAATGCAGATAAAGGTTCCCAGCACAAGCATGACTGCCTTTAGCTTTCGGTATGGCTTTAACTTTTCGGAATGGAATAAAACAAAAAGAATGCCAATCGTGCTGGAGACATGAATGCTCGGACAAACATTTGCCGGTGTATCCGCACTTCTTAACTGATTAACCACCCAACAGCAAATATTTCTATTTTCAAGCGGCTCGCGCAAAGAAAGACCATTTGGAAACAGATAATAAATCAAAAGGCAAATTGACATGCCGCCGTAGAGTACCTTGCAGCACTTAATGTAGTCTTCTTTGCTCTTCCGTAAGAAAAACAGAATCATTCCCGGCACAAAGACAAACCACATGACATATGGAATAACAAACCATTCGTTAAACGGAATGATATCATCTAACGCACAGTGAATAAAATATCTTGGCTGGCAAAACTGCTCCAACAGAAAAAAGATTGGAAAATAAATGCACATATATCCGAGGGATATCATGAGCGGATATTTTCGAAAAAATGCGCAGGCGCGGTCATACATTTTTTTCATTTAGACACCTCTTTTGACATCTCTTCTGACGCCTTCTTTGACGTTTTTATGCTTCTTTGGTTTACAGCCACTCGTAGTCACCGCCAGTAATTGCAAGGCTGAGCAAGCGATCCATACGCTCTACATCCTCGCCCTCAACGATCTCCTGAAGCTCTGCCGTGTCAGTCAGCTCCTCCATGGACTCATCTGGTCCGATTTCCATATCAGCATCCTGCTCGCAGTACGGGCATGGAATTTTCTTCATTGTCTGCAATGACAAAAAACGGCTCTTACAGCTCTTGCACTCATAGAAACCGCACTTTGTTGTGCCATCTGGTACATAATACATACTATTACCTCTTATCCGCTTATGATTTTTCGTATGGCAAATATACAAGGTGAGTAGGCTTTATCAAATGGCAAATAACAAAGTCGCTTCACCGAATAGGCACATAAATAGAGCGTCAGATATTCGCGCCATTCTCTTTTACGACCTGCTCATACCAGTACGCGGAATCTTTCCAGATACGCTTCTGGGTGGCAAAGTCTACATACACCAGTCCAAAGCGCTCGGCATATCCCTTGTTCCACTCGAAATTATCAAGAAGCGTCCACTCGAAATAGCCTCTTAGATCCATCTCGGATGCGGCTCGCTTTACCTGCTGCAAATAGCGTGCCAGAAAATCAATGCGGTTTGGATCGTGTACCTTGCCGTCAAGGGAAATACAGTCGTGGCATGCCATGCCGTTTTCTGTCAGATACATTGGCATGTGATAGCGCTCATCGAGATATTTTAATCCCCAGTAGATGCATTCTGGCGTTACCGGCCAGTCTACTGCTGTCTTTGGCGCTCCAAGCGGCCTGCTAACCTCCTGCGGCTTACCGTCAGATCCCATACGAAAGCACCTGCCATTATAAATATTCTGGCCGTAAATGTCAAGCGGCTCATGAATCAGCTTCATATCCGCATCCGTAATTTTCGGCAGATACGGCTCATAAAGGCGAAGCCCCTCCTCCGGGTAATGACCAAGAAGCACCGGATCCGACCACCATGCAACATTCCAAGTCCAGTTGTCAGACGGTTGAAGTGACATGGAAAACATCATCTGTCTGGCGGCCTCGATATCCTCTGGCTTTTCGGTCTCTGGATAGCACATGCCACAGGTCGGCGCAAAGCCCACCTGAATTGGCTGCTTTGCATAAGCACGAAGCATCTGTACGGCACGTCCATGCGCACGAAGGGCATTGTGCGCCATCTCAAAGGTGTCGCGAAGAGGCGCCTTTACGCCCGGTGCATGTTCGCCGCGAAGATAACCAAGTCCAACAAAGCACTGTGGCTCATTTAACGTGAAGAAATATTTTACGCGGTCGGTGAACTACTCGGTCATAGAATGGCCGAGCATCCAAAGTTTCCCTTGAATGCCGG
>CAVFYJ010000162.1:0-4077 GCA_963626545.1 Acetatifactor sp.
GGGCGCACTGACCCCTTATCACGAATCTACCTAAATCGTCGATTCGACAAACTATGACAACACTGGTCAAAGTTTTAGTCCTTCCGACACACAACAGGTCTTTGTCCAATAAAAAAATCTACATATACGGAGGATTGCGCAATGTCAAAATTTGAAATTATTTTGACGATCATCAACGTCTTTGCAATCATCGTAATTCCTATTGTCGCTGTGTTTGTGGGGCAAAAGTTACAGGATCGAAGCCAAAAGCGAAAAGATAAGCTCGAAATTTTCCGGGCGTTAATGATGAATCGTGGCATTGGTTGAACAGCCGAAACTGTTCGCGCCTTAAATATCATTGATATTGTTTTTTCGGACGATAGCACAGTCAGAACGAGGTGGAAAGAATACTATAACCAACTCTGTATTCAGGCTCCAAATGATATGCAGCGCAAACAAATTCAAGAAACACATGACAAACTGTTGGAGGCTATGGCTCGTTCACTCGGATATAAGGAGCAGGTAACTTGGAAGACAATTCAGAATCTGTATATCCCCCAAAGGAATGTGGGATGCCATGCAGCAACAGCAGAACATTCAGGATGGGCAAGAAAAATGGGCTGGAGCAGTAGAGCTGTTCACGAAAGTTTTTTGTTCCGGAAATGCTCAACCAATGAGCGCACCTGTTGAGCAAAAGGAGGATACTCATGCCAACACTTGAATGGATTGGAAAGAGCAAGGTGATCAATCACCATCAGGAAGTGCCGTTTCGGGTGTTGGAGCGCAAGTATAGCTTTGATGAAAACGGGCAGCACAGCGAGGACAACGGCAATATTTCATAATAGTGCCTATACATCTAAAAGTGAAGCCTATCAATCGATGAACAATATTACTGAACTTTATGTGGAGATACAAATATGACTTACGAATCTAAATCATTCAAAGAACATCACCTAACGCGACTGCCAGTGTTAGAAAGACTTCTTTTGCTGGGATGGGAACGAGAACAGATTATTTGTCCCTCGCCTAATTCTGATGATACGGAATGGCATGTTCCCAAAACTCCCTCTGAGGCAACTAATCGTGAATCAAAAAGGAGTTTTAAAGGATATCCTGTGGATATTGCCTTATTTGATGATGTTGAGTTTGTAAATGACTACGAACACATTGTGGCAATTATCGAATGTAAAGAACCTAACAAGAATGAGGGCATTAGCCAACTGAAGATTTACTTAGGACTTGAACCTCACGCGAGGCTTGGAATTTGGACAAACGGAACAGAATTTGTTCGTGTTTATAAACTTCCTTCTGCGGGAGACTTCAAGGTTGTGGAAGGTGTAGGATTACCAAAACCTACCGAGAATTTTATTTTAGCCGGTGATAAGAGAATCACATATTCTGATTTGCAAATTCCTTCCACGCGGGAGCTAAAAAGTGCATTTTCCTCTTTGCTTGGTGTAATCACTTCTCGTGATACTCGTTCTACCCGTCGAGAAGATCAGCTGAATCAAATGTCCAACATTCTGCTGATCAAGTTAGAATCTGACCATGATGGTCAATGGGATAAAAATGAATCGCTGTTGTTTCAATTAAGTGATTCTCCTGCTCAAACGCATAAGTCTGTTAATAATGCGTTTGCAGATTATAAAAGAAGACATCCCGTCCTATTTGCTACTGACGAACCAGATAGTATTGTACTTGATTCCGATACTATACAGGAAATCGTTCTAAGATTGCAGGGAATGAACATTGGCGAAATGGCCCCCACGGCGTTGTCGATGGCGTTTCAGGTTTTTAGAGATGCAACACTCAAGCTTGGAGATGGACAATATTACACGCCCCTCCGTGTTATAGAGGCAGGAACTGAATTGATGTGCATAACGCACAAAGATATAGTTATCGATCCAGCCTGTGGCACAGGTGGTTTTTTATCAGCTGCTTTAATGAGAATTATTTCTACTGGCATTAGCGAAAAAGCCTCTACACAATGGGCTCATTACAACTTATTCGGTGTTGATCGCGACAAAACTAACATTAAGTTAACTCGAGCTTTAATGGTTGGCATGGGTGATGGATCAACAAATGCACATCACGGTGATTCTCTCAGAGAAAGCAAATGGAAGGGTGACACAAAGGGGATTCAATCCGTACTAGGAGAAGAAAGATATACTGCGGTTTTGACAAATCCACCGTTTGGGAAAGATCTCGTTATCAATGCAGCTGATGCTAGAAGTTCTCATCTTGAAATATGCAAACACACTAAAGGCGGTCTAATGTCAGATACTTATGCTCCGACAACGGAGCTAGGTATAGCATTTGTCGAACGCGCATGGAAAATCCTCCAAAATGGAGGGCGGTTAGGTATTGTTCTTCCTGAAACATATTTTTTCTCAAAATCATATCGATGGTTTAGAGAATGGATGGATACACACTTTATTCTCCGTGGAGCGCTTAACGTTCCAATGGAAGCTTTTCAGGGATTCTGTCGAGCAAAGACCAATTTTTATGTTTTTGAGAAAATTGGAAAAGGAGAAAAAGCTGATACGCCAACATGGTTTAAAGATGGATATGTCTGGGTTTCTAATGCTCCCACAATTGGCTTAAACAAGGACGGATTAGATCTGTTTGTTGTTGACGAGAATGGTAGTCGGACAGATGTTATCGATAATAAAGCAATTATTGATGTACAAGCCTTAATGAGAGGAGAAAGTACCTTTACATCCGGCTATATCAAATCCGAAACAATGTCGAAATCTTACATCGCAGTTCCTACATTTTCTGGGAACAAATCAGAATCCGTGTTAGAGGAAAAGGTTAAGAAAAGTCTACCAGGATTTAAAATGCGTTCTCTTGGAGACTTAATCGATGACGGTATAATTTCAGTTCGCGGAGGACATGGAAGTCCCTCTTCGGATATAAGGATAGGAGATATACCATACATCAAGGTAGTTGACCTTCGAGCCGGAAGAGTTAATCCTAATAGTACAAATATGGTTCCAGAGGCCGTTGCAAGAGAATTCTGGCACGGTGAGGCAAGTGGCATTTCAGCATGGGAGATAGCCACTCCATCACGCGCATCTAAGAATATTGGCGAACCTTGCATGATCTTACCCGGACAAGAAAGAATGGTTTTGACAAAAGAAATTTTATTGTTCTCAGTATCACCAAATGCACCAATCGATCCATTTTATCTGTTTTGGGCAATGCGATTGCGTGACGTTCAGAATCAATGGCAGCGTGTCATTTTTATGCAAACTAATCGAGAGGACCTAGGAAATCGCTATCGCTTGATTGAAATCCCGTATACAGACGATAAAATAGCTGCCAAAAATGTATCCCAATGTTATAGAGATTATTTTCTTGGATTATATGAGTTGCAAAGAAAATTTGATCACATGAGCGATGATTTCTGATTCCATCGAAACATCTATGCAGAGCGCATCTAATGCCATTTACCAAGCAGCAATAATCTGGTGCTGGACAAGGAAATGCTGGCAGAGGGTTTTACCCTCAAGGGCAAGGCATATGACATTGATGTTGCCGCCGCAGACGATGAAATCCACGAAATCGATGTGCGAGAGCAGGGCGGTGGTTTGCCGAAGGTGTTCAAGATGGAGAGCGCCGAACAGCGGTATTTCAAGGAATGGTTCAATAATCTGCCGCCGGAAAACCGGGTGCGTCAATGCAAGGATATGATGTTCAATCAGCTTAACAAGCTGAACATGGTGGACGCTGTCGAGCTGAAAGCCTACATAGACCGCATTGTGGACGATATGGATAAGGCGCAGCTTGCCGCTATGGAGAAAGCCCCGCTGGGCTATGCGGCGAAGATCCGCGCCAAGATCGAAACGCTGCTGGAAGCTCACTATCGGGAAACCTTTGAAAAGTGGCTGGAAACGGAGCGGATTGTCTGTATGCCCTCGTTCCGTCTGCGACCGACTATCCATCCCACAACTTATACCGACATCTACGCTCGTTCGCTCTATGCGGCAGAGGAAGGCAATATGAACAAGCTGGAGCAGAAACTGATCGTAGAATTAACTGCCCTGCCGAATGTCCGCTGGTGGCACAGAAATATTGTAAAGCAGGATTTTGCAA
>CAVFYJ010000163.1:0-4004 GCA_963626545.1 Acetatifactor sp.
CTCTGTGACCTCATCCGCCCATTTTGCCAGTTCAATATTGATACGTGCCAATGCACGAATATAAGACATCGTGGATTCGTCATACGAAATACCATCATCAAACACATTGTTCGTAACGATAACAAGCTCCTGTACAAACTTGGATAATTGTTTTAACCCAGATACTACGCGATTTGCTACTTCCTGTTCGCTTCGCTGCCCATTTTCATCAAACATTTCATTGGAAGTAAGGTTTGAGACACATTCGACGAGTGCAGCAGATGTATTCTGAGTTCTGTTTTGTAGAGTTGTCTTTTCTTTTGCTCCTTCATTTGACTCTTCTGTCCAAAATTTTTCAAGGGCATCTCCGATCTGCACCGTCTGTTCCACGGTAAGAAAGCCTTTTCCGGCGCGTAATTTTCGATGGCGCTCTACACGCTTTTTACCCTCTTCTCCATAGGCCTGCATCGTAGCAATGTAATAGCGCTTGTCAATCTGTTCAAAACCAGATAATAACGACTCCGCATAGGCCGATTTTCCGCTGCCGCTTCCGCCTGTAACAAGATATATCATTTTCTTTTACCCTTTCTGATTTCATGTCAGCTTAATCGCTCATACGGCTTCATCTCCAGACGAGAAAAATCCGTATGACCATTATAGACAGACATTGCAAGCTCAAGAAGTGGAAATAACATGACTGCACCAGTTCCCTCTCCGAGTGCCAGATCGCCATAGATAACTGGCTTTAATCCAAGTTCTGCCAAAATTGCCTTTGCCGCAGGCTCTTTTCCCATATGGGATGCAATCATAAATTGCTCCGTGCCCGGGATTAGACGCTTTGCAAGAAGCGCTGCTGCCGCACTGATCAATCCATCTAAAAGAATCGGTACATGGTAAACGGCACCGCCGATAAATACGCCTGCCAAACCTGCAATATCCAATCCACCAACGGTCTGTAGTACCATAAATGCATCAGCATTATACAGGCCATACTGGTCAATTGCCCTTTGGATGACACGCTGCTTGCGGCTAAGGCCTGCACTGTCGAGTCCTGCACCTCTGCCGGTCGTTTCTGTTGCAATCCGGTGTAACAATGCCGCTGTAATTGCACTACTTGTCGTGGTGTTTCCTATTCCCATCTCGCCAGTTGCCAAAATGTGATACCCTTTTTCCTTGCACTGCTTTACGATGCGCACACCTGTCTCAATCGCGGCAAGCGTCTCCTCTACAGTCATTGCAGGCTCCTTTATGAAGTTTCGTGTCCCACACGCCACCTTCTCATTTTCCACACCGTTAATTACACGATTGTCATCAATGCCAATGTCAACTGGAATCACATCGGTGTTACATGCCTTTGCCATACGGCAGACGCTTGATTCGCGTCTTCCCATCGACTGTGCAACTGCAAATGTCACTTCCTTGCCAGACTGACTGACACCTTCCTCGATAATGCCATTATCTGCACACATGACAATCACCGCTCTCGGTGAGATACTTACGTCTGTACTTCCCTGAATTGCACCAATCTGTGATGTCATCTGCTCAAATCGGCCTAATCCATCAAGCGGTTTTGCCACACCATCCCAATTTGCCTTTACCGCATCGTACATTGCCGGATCCGGCGGTGTAATCTTATATTTTTCTCTCAAAAACTGAATTGCTTCCATATATAATAAATATCCTTTTTATCCTTTCTTCTCTTCCAGCAGTATCGTTCCCGGAATGTCCATAGGAAATTGCGTCTAACATGTAAGACGAGCCTTAAATCTTTGCTTCCTGCAAAATGCTATATACAAAATCCATATCCATATGCTGGCGAAGTGTATCGGCTAGCAGATCATACTGTGACTCCTGAAACTTTTTATAATCAAAGCCACTCTGTAATTCCTCTAATGTCACATGCTTTCGATCTGCAAGCATCTTTACAAGCTTCCATGCCAGATCACCCTCATCAAACAAGCCGTGAACGTAGCTGCCACACACCATACCGTTATTACTGCATACCACAACTGGAAGATCACCAGATGGCTGCTCTTGAGATTGACCTACATTCATCCCTTTTGGAATTGCAGCATTGGTGGCTGTTGATTTTCCCATGTGAATCTCATAGCCCTCATATGGACTGCCATTTAAACAAGACCAAATTCCACTTAAATGATTGATTGTTCCTGTCACCTGTGCTCTTGTCTTCTCTTTTGTGAGAATTGTCTGAATCGGAAGAAGACCCATTCCTGGCGCATCTGTTCCTTGTTCAACACCAAACGGATCGGCAATCGACTCGCCAAGCATCTGAAAACCGCCGCAGATACCAATGATCGGTGTGGTTGCAGACAGTTTCTTAACTGCTGCCTCTACTCCACCCTGGCGCATCCACGATAGATCACCAACCGTATTTTTACTTCCCGGAAGGAAAATGCAGTCTGGTGTTCCAAGCTCCCTTGCATTATGAACATAGCGCACACTCGCACCCGGAAGCTGCTCGAACACATCAAAATCGGTATAATTCGACATACGCGGAAGGCGGATTACTGCCAGATCAATCAGTCCCTTCTGGCTGTGCTCCAGCTTCTCACTTAAGCTGTCCTCCTCCTCGATCGCTACCTTCATATACGGAATGACGCCTGCCACTGGAACATGCCCGCGCTCCTCAAGCATCACAATTCCCGGATCCAGAATGGTTTTATCGCCGCGAAACTTATTGATAATCAGGCCCTTTACCAACTCTTTTTCATCCGGCTCTAAAAGCATCAGCGTACCAAGAAGCTGTGCAAATACGCCTCCTCTGTCGATATCACCTGCTAATAATACCGGCGCCCCGACAAGCTTTGCCAGTCCCATGTTGACGATATCATCTGCTTTGAGATTGATCTCCGCTGGGCTTCCTGCACCCTCGATTACAATGATATCTGCTTGTTTCTCTAGCTTTTGAAACGCATGAATGATATCGGGAATCAGCTGCTTTTTGTAAGCAAAATAGCTTCTCGCTGGCATGTTGGAGACTGGTTTTCCATTTACAATGACCTGTGAACCCATATCGCTGACTGGCTTTAATAAAATCGGATTCATATAGACGGATGGCTCAACACCTGCGGCCTTGGCCTGTACGGCCTGCGCACGTCCCATCTCAAAGCCATCTTTTGTGATAAAGGAGTTTAATGCCATGTTCTGTGATTTAAACGGTACCACTCGGTAGCCGTCCTGTTTGAAGATACGGCAAAGTCCCGCCGCAAGCAAACTTTTTCCCGCGTTTGACATCGTACCCTGAATCATGATTACTTTTGACATGCATTTTTCCTCCGTTTTTTGCTGTTTTCTATTTAAATGAATAATTTACACTCAATATTTGCTATTGTAACGCATCTAAAAAACAATTACAAGTGAAAAACAAAAAATACCACCCAACAAACTGTCAGGTGGTATGATACTCAATATCCAGTTCTTCCTTCCGAATATCCATATTGAATATAATGTTTATAATATAAAGGCCAATCATCCCCAAATGCTGTATTTAAATCACTATACTTATTTCTATAGGTGACAACATTAAATGTAGGACTCGCAATTCTAGCTTCTGCCATTCCATTATTAAGAAAATGATGAAACGCTGCAATAGAATCATCTCCAAACGCTGCATACACATCTGAATTTGTAATCAAATAATACTCAGGATCAAAAACCAAACCATAATCTAATCCATCTACAACATATGAAGAAGTACTAGGACGCATACCTATTTCAGAAGCCGGAATAATTTTCCAAGCATTTCCCATAAAATGTGGATCCGATCCATTTCCATAAATACTATTTTGAAACAGCTGTGCATACTGAAAAGAAAAATCACTGCAACTTTTTGGAACACTAAATTTCACAATATTACCGTGAAAAAATGATCCATCTTCTGAATTTCCAGAAACCCCTTTTAAATTTTTGAAATTTTCACCATAACTTGTATTCTCATCTCTTAACCATGGTCAATAACTCGGTCATAGAATGGCCGAGCATGCAAAGTTTTCCTTGAATGCCGG
>CAVFYJ010000164.1:0-1920 GCA_963626545.1 Acetatifactor sp.
GATCTGCATCGAGATCACGGCCTAAGCGTGTCTTCATATCGTACAGAACTTCATTACCGAGAAGCTCAATGCTTTCGCGAAGGGCATACTTCAAATCCTGTGATACACCAGAAGCATTCTTCTGACTCTGTTCGTCCAACTCATCCAACAAAATTTTTCCGTCATCTGGGCAAAGAGAATCCTTATGTAAAAGGACAGCCATCGCCTGCAAGGTTGTGTTTTCCAGTCGAGCGAAAATCTCCTCAAGGTCAAATTGAAGATAACGCTTTTCATTCCACTTGTTGCGGTCAATAAGCGCAATCTGATTCATACCAATCAGCATAATAAAGCGAGGCGGCTCCACAGCACCAAAGAGAATCTTTGTAACCAAATCCTCATTTGCCATTTCTCCCAGAATTCCTTTATAAAGGGTACCCGTAGCATCATCATCCACATCATCGGCATTGAATGCAAAGCTCTCCATGATGCCCGCATCCGATTCTTTCGATGCTGCTAACAAAACCCATAGAAGTGGCGCACCATTGCTCCTTGTCATTTCAAGATAAACTGGGACGGACAAAGAATCGTCGACTGTCACAATTTCTGATTTTGCTTCTGGATAGCCTAATGATTTCAGATAGCTATCAGCCAACACTTTGATATTGGCAAGCACCTGCAAATTTGCAGAAGAACGTACAAATTTATCATGTGCTGTATAATATTGTCTTGCATTCTGACGCAAAAGCGCCCAAGGAGTTCTGATTTCCTCAGACTCTCTTGCTGCTGCGTTCCATCCACTTATCGTAGCACTTGTATTTTCTTCAAACACCGTAGAAAAATAGTGGTTGGTATAGTATTCATTTTTGTTAATGATACCTGTTAAATCTATGCTCATTATGATACTCCCATAAGTACAGATACAATTCTGATGTACGGATTGTTCTGTATCGTTAATGTTTCTTTTACCCAGTTCATAAACTGATCAAACAGCTCATCTACTCGGCGTTCCTGTTCTTTTAACTTTCGCTCATGTTCAAACAAGGTCAGCTGATAATATTCTTTATGCTTCTCCTGAAGTTCAATCAGTTTATCCACTTCTTCATCCAATAACGGATTCATTTCCGTCTGATATCGCTTATAATGTCCATCCAAATATACTTTTGCCTGAGCAACTACATCACACAGTAAAGCACTCGCAGCAGAAATTTCATTTTCACCGATGCAATTGGTATTCGGAATCTTTGGATTGCTCAATCCTGTTTTCTGTACCACTTCATTCATCGACAGCACTTTTACAAACTTGCCATCCTGATACAACAAACCAAACCATTCATCCACTAACGGAGTTGACTTTAAATTCGGCATACTGCCAGTTACAACATAAATGATCTCTCCTGTTTGTAACTTTCCAGGGAGGCCAATCACAGGTGCTTCGTCTCTCTTAAATAACAGACTTGCTTTGTCATTTACCCATGTTAAAATTGGATGAAGCTTCCACAGATACTGAGTTGTCGGCCAAGCAGACTCATCCATGTTCTTCTGCATACTGTTTCGCATCTGTTCCATACAAAAAGCCTTATCATCAGAGACACGAAGTGTTTCTCCCTGTGGAAGAGCTTCCTCTGGCACAAGTGCCTTTAAACGTCTCTCCATGTCTGGTGTCATTTTAATGTCCAAGCCCGAAACTGTTTTCAGCTTTTCAACAGGATGATTCTCTTCCTTATTGAGTTCAGAGTATGTAAGAGCTTGATACAAATACTCTATATCAGAAAACAATGTTTCATCTGTAATAATTTCCGATTGCTTCTCTTCCTCTTCCGTTGCTTCACCAGCTGCTGCCATCAATGCCTCAAATGGATCAAACTCATCTTCATCTGCAGCTAGCGTTTGCTCAAAAGCATCGGAATCCGAACCTGATTCAATTGCTTCTGCTACAACAAG
>CAVFYJ010000164.1:1930-3972 GCA_963626545.1 Acetatifactor sp.
CACGACAAGTTCTTCATCTTCAATCGTAAACTTTCCAAGCAGCAAAGATGGATCTCCAATATTTTTCAGAGCCTGCTCCTCTTTCGTAATCAAGATTTCCATGATACGCATATCGCCCTTGATACGTTTGTTATCACTCTCAATGAGCATATAACGAATATCTGGGCGCTTCTGCTGACCATATCGGTCGATACGACCATTTCTCTGCTGGAATACCATCAAAGACCAAGGAATATCAAAATGAATCAGTCGATGACTTAAATAATGCAGATTTAAACCTTCAGATGCAACATCGGATGCCACCAAAACGCGAACTGGCGATTCCGTACGGCCAAAATCTTCAACGATCCGCTGCTGCTCGGCATCACTCATTCCACCAGAAATTTCCTGAATCGCGTTTGCTTTCAAGCCTAAATCCTCGCGAAGTCTTTGGGCAAGATATTTCATCGTTTCAATA
Organism: Acetatifactor sp.; assembly: GCA_963626545.1. Classification (GTDB taxonomy): domain Bacteria; phylum Bacillota; class Clostridia; order Lachnospirales; family Lachnospiraceae; genus Anthropogastromicrobium. The sequence goes on from CAVFYJ010000164.1 coordinate 2,388, forward strand.
CGCTCTGTAAAAATAACGACACGATCACCCGTATCCGCTGGATTCCAAGCATATTCCTTGCTGCGAAGGAGTTCAAGAAGTTTTTGATAACGTGTAAATTCTACAGGAGTAATTGCCTCCAATGCAGATTTCAATTCTTCAAGCAGATGAATATCTTTAATGTCATCTGCAGTATACTTTTTATATAATTTCTTCAAGCGTGCTTCGATACTCTTAATACAAGCAGTTGGACTGGAAAACAGAGATTTTTCCAAACTGGTTTTAAATAGCTGTCCTGTTCCTTTCGTTTTCCCTAGATCCATATCCAACTGCATTCCTGCAAAAATGTCAAAAGCATATTCTTCTTTTGAAGATGCGTGGCAGTGTTCCAGTGTAATTTTTCTTTCTAAGAAAGAACCACTAACCTGATCCTTAACATCTTTCTTAAAACGGCGAATACAAAGTCCCTTGATATCTTCAGGCGTATAATTCTGCGGATCTGCAATTGCAGTCGGGTCGAGCATATTCATCAGTGATGCAAAACTCTTTGCTCTACCGTCATGAGGCGTTGCCGACAGCATTATCATGGTATCGCTGCGATCTGCGAGCAACTTTGCAAGACGAGAACGCTGTGCCTGATGGTCTCCACGCTCTGCGACATTCTGAGCCTCGTCAATAACGATAATATCCCAATATGCGTGCTCCAAATGAGTGCGATATTCAACATCTCTCTTTAAGGTATCAATCGAGACAATCGTCTTGTCATAATAGAAAAAAGGATTGTAATTCGACGGCAAGCTGGCACGAATCTTTTGAATCCGGCTAGAATCAAGGCGGACTAACGGAATAGTGAAGCGGTTCCACATTTCTTTCTGAAACTGTGTCATCATACTCTTAACCGTAACCACCAGTATTCTCTTGCCTTTTCCGCGCGCTATCAGTTCAGACATTAAAATACCAGCTTCAAGCGTCTTTCCAAGACCTACGGTGTCTGCAATAAGAATTCTCTGTCTTGGACGCTGCAGCGCAAGCTTTGCAGGATCAAGCTGATACGGCATCAAGTCCATTGCTGCCTGATGTCCAATATGCAAATTTGCATCCGTAGGAATTTGCTGACGCCATTGGCTCTCCAGATATAATTGTGTTTTTTTATAGAATGGAGAAGTATCTGCAACTAATTTTACTTGTGCAGGATCAACAATTTCAATCTGTTCCAAATCCGTAAGGAATATCGCTTCTCTATCTTTGACCAACGGAGAAATACCAACACAATATAAAGTCTTGTTACCAAGACTGTTCGTTTCAATTTTCTTGACCATCCATTCCTCGTCACGAATGATGGCTCTCATGCCTGGGGCAAAATCTATCATCACGATTTTCTCCTTTGCATTTACTGCTCTTTATTGTTTTGGTAAACACCCAAAACATTGTTTTTTAAGTATAACACCTCTTGTTTCTTTAGTAAACATAAAACTTATATACTATTAATGTAGTCTTAAAATAAACTGCTTTTACAAGACATTCACGGACGCAATCTCGTAACCTAAATGCGCGGTGAGACGAGTTGCTTTTACGAGGCGATTCCCGTGTGGGAGCGGGCTTACGC
>CAVFYJ010000165.1:0-3851 GCA_963626545.1 Acetatifactor sp.
GTAACAGTAACATCAGATACAACTGCCAATGGGATGTGAAGTCTTCAATGAGCCACCCCCGCTTTCTTTTTTGTTTCGCTTTCTCCATAAATTCGTGTCTGCTGCCGTTTCGTCTGGCAGCGAATCCTCCCTTCTTCTTGTTTTACAGGTCTCGCTCCTGTCGTATCAACTGTCGTCATTTTAACCATCTTTCATGCTTTGTTTCAAGCTTTTATTGTTGATATTCGCGTATAATTCTTATTTTTCAATGGGAAGGATTCTTGACATGGGGGTGTTTTCTTTTGATTTAGGGGTATTTTTGATGTTTTTGAGCAGTTTTCAGCAGCAAAAAGCCAGAGGAGATTCCCCTAGCTTATCACTTGTACTCACTTTTTCGTCACGTTCTATCACGTTCTATTTTTCGATTCGCACTTGATTCGATTCGCGTTTGTTTTCTTTTTATTTGTTTCTTTTCATTTGTTTCTTTTCATTTCTTTTCTTCTTTTTGATTCTTGATCTTCTCACACAGCTTTGCATACACATGCTCCACAAACCAGGCTTCTGTCGACTTTTCTGCAATCTGCTCCGCTGGAATCCAAGCGACTGCACTGTTTTCCTCTGGGCGATTTTGCACCGCATCTGCTGGGTCTGCCTCCATCAGATACGTCACATTTAAATGAAGGTGCGTCGAAACATAGCGACCTTTTTTCACATGACCGTCCACGGATAAAATCTCAATTGAAAATGGCTCATCGGATAAAAACTTTACATGTGTCACGCCAGATTCCTCCATGACTTCTTTCCTGGCTACCTGATGCAGATCGGCGTCGCCATCCGCATGACCGCCAAGCCATGCCCAAGAATGATAAATGTTGTGATATGCCATCAACACACTCTTTCGGTCTGGGCTCACCACCCACGCAGATGCGGTTAGATGGGCAATTTCGTTTTCTCTCGTGAGGATATCTGCGCCACTCTCAAACCACTTTAACAAAATCGCCTTGTCACGCTCCTCCTGCTCGTTAAATGGTATAAAGCATTCAATTTGATGCTTCAATCTATGTAACTGCTCTTCTGTGGTTTCTTTTGTGATCTCTTCCATTGCTATATCCCTTCTCAGATTTTGCTTGCTGTTTTTCCAGAAATACCTGGCTCAGTCATCTGAACTGGATCCATAATCTCGTCCATCTGCTCTGTAGTGAGAATGCCTTTTTCAATGATCAATTTACGCACAGACTCACCAGTCTTGATCGCTTCTTTTGCAATCTCTGCTGCCTTCTGATAACCAACATATGGGCAGATCGCGGTGATAATACCGACGCTATTCTCCACGAAATAACGGCAACGATTCTCATTCGCGGTGATGCCAATTACACAGTTGTCAACAAAGGTCTGTACCGCATACGCAATCGTATCAATCGACTGGAATAAGCAATAGAAAATGATCGGCTCGAATGCATTTAACTCGAGCTGTCCTGCCTCTGCCGCCATTGTGATCGTTACATCATTTCCAATCGCATTAAATGCCACCTGATTGACAACCTCTGGAATAACCGGATTGACCTTTCCCGGCATGATAGAGGAACCATTCTGCTTTGCCGGAAGGTTGATCTCGCCAAAACCGGCTCTCGGTCCAGACGACATCAAACGAAGGTCATTTGCAATCTTTGACAGCGTAACCGCACATGCTTTTACTGCACCCGATACTGCCACAAAGGAATCCAGGTTCTGCGTTGCATCAATCAGATCATATGCCTGTACCAGCTCCATTCCAGAAATCTCACTCAAGTTTGGCACGATGCGGCGAAGATAGGACTCATCTGCATTTAAACCAGTTCCGACTGCCGTACCACCCATGTTCAGTGTGCGCATCTCATCCATCGCCTTATCCATACGATTCAAATCTCTTAAAATCGCTACGCTGTACGCCTTAAATTCCTGACCCAGACGAATCGGCACCGCATCCTGTAACTGAGTTCGTCCCATTTTAATCACGCCATCAAACTCCTCTGCCTTCTGCTCGAGTGCGCTGTGCAGGCGAAGAAGCTGTTTTTTAAGCTTCTTTAACAGACGAAGGGATGTCATCTTTCCCGCCGTCGGAATAACATCATTTGTCGACTGACCACAGTTTACATGGTCATTTGGATTAACAACGGAATAATCGCCCTTCTTTCCACCAAGGATCTCGGTTGCTCTGTTTGCGATAACTTCATTCGCATTCATATTTAAGGAAGTTCCCGCACCACCTTGAATCGGGTCAACGATAAAATCATCACGAAACTGTCCTGCAAGAATCTCGTCACATGCCTGCACAATCGCCTGTGTACGCTTTTTATCAAGAAGTCCAACCTCGCAGTTTGTAATCGCTGCCGCCTTCTTAATATAGGCAAGGCTGTTGATAATCTCTGGATGCATATTTAATCCGGTAATGTGGAAATTTTCTGCCGCACGCAACGACTGCACACCATAATAAACATCCTCCGGCACATCCTTCGTTCCGATCGAGTCCTTCTCAACGCGGTACTCCTTTTCGCGCTCTGCAGTATCGGTTACTTTTTCTGCATTATTTCCTGCATTATTTTCTGTATGATTGATATTCATTTCTTCCATTCTATTTTATCCCCCAGTTTCTGTTTAAATTTACTGTATCAGAATCTATTTTTTCGAATCCATTTCTTAGATCCATTTCCTAGAATCCATTTTTCGAAAAATATAAACATTTTTCTTGTCTTCATTATAGATTGCCAGTATAATATAAGCAAATACATATATCTTTATAAGTATTATAATTTTAAAGTTATCTGTTTTTGAGCGTTTTTATCAAAAAATTTAAATCATAAGGGGAATTTATTATGTTTCAGGGGATGGAGTATGTCTATCAGGTCTATTTGGATAAAAGCTTCTCAAAGGCGGCTGCCAGCCTTTTTATCTCGCAGCCTTCTTTGAGCGCAAATGTAAAGCGTGTGGAAAAACGCATCGGTTCTCCGATCTTTGACCGCAGCACAAAGCCACTTTCTCTGACAGAATGTGGAAAGGAATATATCCGATGCGTGGAAGAAATTCTTGCAGTCGAAAAGGGATTTTCGCAGTTTGTCCATGATTTTGAGAATCTAAAAACAGGCAGTTTGACCCTTGGCGGCAGCAATCTGTTTTCATCGTGGATTTTGCCGTCTCTGATCTCCGAATTTGCAGCACGCTACCCTGCTATTCGCATTAACCTAATTGAAGAAAATACGATGCAGCTCACGGAGCTTTTACAAAAAGGTACGGTCGATTTGATTCTCGACAATACCTCTCTTGACGCTTCTATTTTTCATAGCAGGCTATTTCAGGAAGAGCATCTTGTGCTGGCGGTTCCACGCTCTTTTTCCATTAACAAGAACTTAGAATCCTTCCAGATTCCAAATGACTTGCTTCCAAATCAGTGGAATTTTCTGAACAATGAAGTACCCGCAGTGCCACTGCACCTTTTTTCTGAGCTTCCATTTATTATGCTCAAAAATGAAAATGATACCGGCCGACGTGCTCGGCTGATCTGCCAGGACAGTCATTTTACACCGAATATTATTTTAAATATGGACCAGCAGATGACTGCCTACAATATCTGCCAGTCCGGTCTTGGAATCTGCTTTGTCGGCGATATTGTCCTAAGCCGTATTCCGCACAACGACAATGTCGTGTACTATAAGCTTCCCGCGCAGCACAACAGCCGCCGCGTCTGCTTTTACTGGAAAAAGGGGCGTTATTTTTCTCGCGCCATGGAGGAATTTTTAAATAGCTGCTGTCCTCCATCAGATGTATCTGATGCATCTGATTCTAGGAATCTGGCGCGGGAATCCTCGGCCATTCAATGACCGAGATGAAAGCGCCGC
>CAVFYJ010000166.1:0-3844 GCA_963626545.1 Acetatifactor sp.
CTTCATCGTCGGGAGAACATATGTTCGATATTTATAATCCTTTATGTATCAAGGGTCTCGTTTAGCACCGATTAATTGTCTCCCGTGCAGAAGGTTATGCGTACTTATGCTTCGTTCAAAAAGTGCGTCAAATCCGCGTCAGTACTGGGTTTGACAGGGTACTCATAACCGCTCTATTTATTTGTGAATTTTGTTGACCTACAAGCCCCTACGCCGTCAAAACGATTGTATAGGACACATTGTTTCTCTTTACTATAACATCCCAAATTGGGACATGTTATCTTTGTTACATTTAACTTACAAAAGCTAAAGTTTAATTAGACATTTCTCAATCAATGCCTCTAGCATATCATTGCTAGAATTTGCTGACCTTACACTGGCAGCAATCATCTCTTCTTTTGTAACTTCTGTAAAATCAATTTCGAATCTGCCATTATTCATACACAGCTGTTCGATATAGATTCTCTGAGTTCTTCCGTTTCCTTCTCTGAAAGGATGGATCATATTCAGCTCACCTAAATAATACGCAAGCCTTATACTCATCTCTTTTTCATCTGATATATCAGCTAAAAAGTTTTCCTTCTTTAGCTTTCTATACAAATCATCAAACTGAGATTCAATGAATTGAACCAGACAGAAAATAGTACCTTTGGAAATATCTACCGTTCTTGTTTTTCCAGCCCAGGAATATACATCTTGGAATAATTGCTTGTGAATAGCACATAAATGCTTAAACGAGAAATCTCCTGTAACTCCCATATTTGACAATTCAGCCTGTCGTACAGAAGAGAAGTCTCTCTCAGCTTCATGCAATATATCCAAATCCCTAATATCCAGCTTATTCTTTAAAATGTTGGTGCCTGGATAGCAATACTTGGCATCCTGTTCATCATCATAGAAATAATCATACTCTTGATCTTTCATTTGTCTGTACGGATACTCGGTACTTCCTATTTAACTCTGCAATAGCATCAGCTGCAGACACTTTCTTGACAAGTACATCTTTTACTCTTCTTCGACATTCTGCATCAAAAGGCATGCTTTCCATTTTAAAACTAGCTTCAATACTACTTACTTTTCTATCAACTGTCATACTAGTATCCTTTCCCCTTTCTCTTTCTTCGAAAGGTAGTTTGATTCATTTCTATTGTACCATAGATATGCAAGGATATGCGGAACATACTACTGTAAAATGAATTTTACGCCCCTACACCGTCAAAACGATTGTATAGGACACATTTCTTTTGAATGAATAACATCTCTAATTCTACAACTCTAATTTGCATGTCTTGTTGTGTCTGACAAAAAGAGACATCTTCATTTGAACTAAAATATCTTGCCTTGTAAGTTACTAAATACTTCTTGTTTCTTTTCCTCCGTAACCTCTGCATAGATGTCCATGGTTGTCTGAATATCAGCATGACCCATGATTTCCTGGATGACCTTAAGGTTCGTTTCATTCTCACAGAATCTTGTACAAAAGGTATGTCTAAGTACATGTGCCGAGAAGCTTGGCATCAATACAGGATCGCGCTTTTCCTTCTTGGCTAACTTAGTTTCTTCCTTATTGTAGTTATCTCTGATTCTGTGAAGGGCATTGTTGATGCATGCCGCATTGTAAACTCTGCCTTCTGAGGTCGAAAAGATAAAACCAGAATACCCATCTATCTCTTCGGTACAAAAGCCTAAACACTTCTGAATCTGATACTCTGTAAGAAATGCCTCCACCACTTCATCAATCATTGGAATGGTTCGTTCACCTGCCTCTGTCTTTGGTGTCTGAATGTGTCTCTCGCAATAGTTTTCACCAGGAACCGGTCTGTCTGACAGATTGTGGTTCACACTGATGACTCGCTTTTTGAAATCCACATCACACCAGCGAAGGCCCAGGCACTCTCCAATTCGCATCCCAGTACCAATAAGCACTGTTATGATTGGTACCCAGCCAGCATACTCTCGATTGGTAGTAATATACTTCATCAATGCATCCTGCTGTGGTTTGGTAAGCGCATGTCTCTTTGGTTTGTTCCAGAGTCTGCTTTTCTTGAGCTCGCCCATAACTCCGTCAGAAGGATTGATACGAATAATCTCTTCTCTAACAGCTAACTGCAGAGCTGGATGAATCGTATTATGGACAGTCTCAACTGTGTTAGGTTTAATCCCCTTCTCTGAAACCAGCTCATAATAGAATCTCTTAACATCTGTGTACTTAATAGATGAGAGCTTAAGCTTTCCAAAGGAATCTCTAACCAGATGCTCATACATATACATGTAATTTGCCTTGGTAGTATCCTTTAAGTTAAACTTCTGACTCATGTATCTGTCGTACATGTCATTGAGAGTCCACTTCTCAGCTGCGAAGGGATCCACTCCATCAAGGAGCTTCTTCTGCAAGTCCTTTTCTTTGTTTCTCAGATCAACTAAAGACTTTGCATAAATCGTGTGACGTTTGCCGCATCGGTCTGTATAACCGTATGAATAGCGCCCGTCCGATTTTCTGTAGCATTCCCCGGTTCTAAGTACATACCCGCGGGGATCCTTTCTTGTGCTTGCCATTCTTTCACCTCACTTATAATAGTGAGGAACAGCTTCACATTAGTCTTTCTTTCTCTGTTCTTTTTTCATCAGCATTTCAAATGCCTTCATAAGAACCTGTGACTTGGTCAGATTATACTTAGCGGCATACTCGTTAAGCTGCTTATCCTGTGCCTCGGAAAATCTAACTGTCGTCTTCTTGATTTTTGGTTCTTCGACCGCCGGTCTTCCGTGTCCTGCCATCTGTAAGCCTCCTCGTAATTATCTGTAATTATTATATTCCGTGTCCGACTTTTAATCAAGTAAAATTTGTGCTGTTCCTCTAAAAAAATCCAGTGTTTATGCGGTTTACACGGATTCCGTTAGTCTAATTTGCAGTTCTCTAAAATGAAATTATTGATTGCTTCCGTATCACACAGTATCACGCCGCGTACTTGGTAACGAGCCTCTGCATCACGAGCCAATTCGATGAATCTGTTACGACCCATGGAATACAAAATTCTTCCCTCATCGTACCTAACAAATCGCTTTGCACCTGCCTCTGAAACAGCGATTAAATCCTCTGGTGTTAACTGTTCTCTCTTATGTGCCATCTTTCTATACCTCCCATTTGTTATTCTCATATTCAAAAGCTAACTGTTCTTTAAGATCTGACTTCATGGCTGAAACCATATTTCTGATAGTATGCTCACTCATGTTTACACGATCACCAATCTCAACCATAGATACTCCAGCCAGAGCATCCTTTAATATAGAAGCATCTCTACTGCCAAGCATTACGATACCGGCATTAACAATTCCTAAATCCCTGCGCATCATATAGAGAATGTTGCAGTCTCTGATGTGATCCTCTGCAGTTTCATAATCAACCAACAGCGATTCAGGTAAGTAGTTCTTCTTAATAGCTGCCTCAATCTCAAGCTCGCAGTTACCAATTCTTTCAACTGGACTGCTAGGCATTCCGCCTCCCTGTACTCTTACGCCCAGGTCTCCAATCTCATCTCTGTGGGCCTTATCGATTTCATCTCTGATGCGGATGATCATCTTCTGCTCATAGCCCTTGATGATATCCGGGAATGCTGTGTAATTAAGGAAAATCATCCTTGTTCTCTTCTCTGGTGTTGCTGCACCATATTCATTTATAAAATTCGCTCTACGTGCCATCATATCCTCCTAAGTCAAAAAGCTGATGTTCGAAGAGCTAACCGGTTTGCTCTTTACATGTTTAATGATAAACGCTGATAAACGATACGTATTTAGTCAGAGTTCGTAGTCTTCCGGCAATCAGAGACGTACCTCTGCGCTATAA
>CAVFYJ010000167.1:0-3732 GCA_963626545.1 Acetatifactor sp.
AAAGCCGGGGCTAATGTTTCAATTATTTTGGGACATTTTCAAAAATGCTTGACACCTCATTGGAAGAACCGAGCCGGTTAATCCAAAGGAAAAAATAATGCAACTGAGCAGGATTCTCTTTTTATTTCGGTAATCAAACGCTTTTGCAACCAGATCTGCTACTACGCCGCATACAATATTTGCCGCAAATGGCAAAACAAAATGACCGGATGCAAAGAAAAAAAGTCCCATTACCACGCCCATTATTGTAATTGCACCAAATTCTGCACCTTTGCTGTCATCAGCATGTAAATACTTCCAGACAAAAGTGCCGCCCATGCTGGAAGTAATACATATCCAAATCCAGCAAACAAAACACCACTTGAAAACGTCGCAATGGTTACAATCACGAAATACAATGCCGTAAACACGCCAACTGAAATCAAGTCTGGAACGGAAATTTCCCTGTTTTTTCTTTGTGTAACTCATGTTATCCTCCTGCTGTTTTTTTGTGCAAAAGCTGATCAAAATAACCGAATTGATTTCAGTTAATTTCAATTGATCTGAATCATTTAAAATAGCTCCTATGCACAACTCGACGCAATAATCTTGCAGGTGTCATTCTACCATAACTTCAGTTAGCTGTCAGTAACTCTTATTTTTGTATTCTTACTTTTTTATCTGTAAACTGCGAGCGGTTAACCATTGTGTCCAGTTACTCATTACAAGCAGTTTCTTAGTTCCTTAAGATTTACAACATGAATCGGACTTCCCTGTATATACGCCTCGAGATTTGCAACTGCAATATCCATCAGCCTTTGGCGCGTCTCCTTTGCTGCCCATGCAATATGTGGTGTGATAAATACGTTCGGTGCCGTTAAAAGTGGGCTATCTTTCGGAATCGGCTCATGCTCCACAACATCCATTGCTGCATAAGAAACCTTTCCAGAAAAAAGCGCATCGGCAAGATCCTGCTCACAAATCAGCGGTCCCCTTGCTGTATTGAGTAAAATCACACCATCCTTCATCTTGGCAATGCTGTCTTTGTTGATCATCGCCTGATTTTCTTTTGTTAGTGGGCAATGAAGACTGATAATATCGGCCGTCTGATACAATTCATCCAGACTTACCGATTTCATATGTGGCCCAAGAAGCTCTTCTTTAATCCCATGATGACCATACGCCACTACTTCCATGCCAAATGCCACTGCCAGACGAGCAACTGCCTGACCAATGCTGCCAAATCCAATGATTCCAATAGTTTTCCCAACAAGCTCCATGGTCGGATAGCTCCAGAAGCAAAAATCTGGACAATCACTCCATTTTCCTTCCATTACCTGTTTGGAGTGTGCGCCTACATGATGACAAATTTCCAATAGCAATGCCATCGTCAGCTGCGCGACCGCCTGTGTGCTATAATTTGGAATATTGCTGACCGGAATCTTTCGCTCATTTGCCGCATCCAAATCTACCGTATTATAACCAGTCGATAATGTACCAATAAATCGAAGTTTTGGATTTGACTCGATCATTTTGCGTGTAATTACCGTTTTATTTGTAAAAACCACCTCTGCATCTGCCATACGAGTGCAGACAAGCTCTGATGGTGTTCTATCATAGATGGTCACCTCGCCAAACTGGCGAAAACCATCCCAGCTTAAATCACCTGGATTTTCCGTATAGCCATCCAATATTACAATTTTTCTATTTTTCATATTTGTCATTCCTTTTTAATCGTTCATTAACTACTCGTTTTTCGCTTTTATAACACATTTCGATTGCATTTCATTCTTTACTGTCTCTGATAACAAATGTTGTAATAGAATTTGCCTTCAGCTGTGTCTCAAAAATGCTTCCCTCAAGTGGATGCGCCTCTAACTGTTTCCAGTGCTCTCCCTCATCAATGGAACCACTTGTGCGAATTGGCTGTACAACAGCTTCTTTCAATGCAAACTCATCCAGATCAAACTGACAGTTCTGTGGCTGATCGCTGTCATTTACCACCACTAAAACGAGCTTTCTTTCCTGCGGATTCCATGCGGCAACAGTTCGCTCCCCCGCCTGAAGAATGGTATCATTTGGTCGGATATAACGTGAAAACTGACCCATCGCATAATATTTCATCGTTAAAAGAATTTTTTTCTCATCATGATCAGCTGTTGCAAGCCCCCAATAACCACCTGTATAATCCGGTTTCCCGCTATCTTGATTTCCCATATAGCCGTCACTACTGATATGACTGTCAATCACCTGCCAAATAACCCATGCTGATGGAAGAAGACCATTTATATCGGAAACAATTTTGTTTGCCAGCCACAAGGCAGCACCCATCTCACCCGCATTGTAGCCTGCTACGTCGCCTCCATCTACCTCAGACATCCACAAATTCTTTTGGTACGCCAAAACCAACTCTTGAAGCCCTCTGCTATCCCCTTCCAGATAACTATGAGTATCAACACGGTCGATCGCCTCTCTTGCCGCCTCACTTAGCTTGCAAATACTATTTTTTTGAAGATCAATCCCTGTCTCATCCGTTCCTGATATCAAAATATCCGAAAGTCCTCTCTCATCAAGTGTTTCCCTCAGTGATAAAATCATAATAGACTGAGACTCACCCAGGTCAAAATGACACCCTTCCTGTTTCTCGCTGAACGCATGCCAATACTCAGTATCTGGCTCATTCATCGCTGTCATACTCTGAAAATGAATGCCCCACTCATCAGAAAAATGCTTGGCAACATCGGCAAGATAAACAGCAAATGCGCCATACGCATCCTCGCGAAGATTGTTGGTTCCCGCATTCTCAGCGCCGCTTGAGCAGCCAGAGTTTGTCATAAAATATGGTGGTGAATTGGAAAAGCCTTCAACAATCAGATCCTCTCCATAGCGCTCTGCCACTTTCCTTAATACATTTCGCTGATTCTCGTCGGCACTCCAATCATATGACCAGTGATAACCCTCTGCATCATGAGAAGCTGCTACTGCATAGCCTGGAACCATCGAATCGGTTCTTGTAATATGGTGATGAGTAGGATCGTCCCCACCACCAATGTTATACCGAATGATCGTCATTCCTAACCCCTCTTCTGGATCAAAGAACAGTTTGGCTGCCTGCTCAGAAAGCTCGTCCGAATAGCCGATACGGTTTGGCCACCAACAAAAGCTAGTTCCCCAGCCCTCAAATTTTCCTTCATGAAATGGAGAACACTTTTGTGGAGTTAAATGATAATTGATAAAAGAGGTCTTTTCTGGCCATATGGAACCTTCAAACAAATTTTTATTAAGCAACCACTGATCCTCAACAGACAAAATTTTTGTTTCCCCCTTTTCATTTACCAATGTAACCGATACTTTCGCTTTTTCTTCAGGCTGCAATTCCTCGCAGCCATAGTCTCCATCAAATATATGTTTTATTTCCCACGCCATCATATACATCCTCCTATCTTGTGTTTGGTAATTCTTCCGTAAATGAAATCAAATCAGCCCAACTGCCGCGTCTGTGCAAGTCGTTATAGATTTATGTAAACTATCGTCTGTGGTTTCTGGTTCTTAATGAGTCAAATCTTTCACCCATTTGTATTTGCGGAAATGATGCAATACCCACGGCAACTTTCCAACCTCGTCAATACAAGTGCATGCATACACGAGCACAACTGGCCAATGGAAAAAATAAGTTCCAGCAGCAGCAAGCGGAATTGCAAAACTTAGCTGACTTGATTTTAGCAGAAAATAGAAAAAAAGGAAATACCCTTT
>CAVFYJ010000168.1:0-3637 GCA_963626545.1 Acetatifactor sp.
TTCACCTTGAAATCCATGTACATGGCGGTCCTCCGCAGAGAGTTAATTAACTCTCCGTAATAGTATAACATGCACATGAAAAACACCAGTAAAATATTCGGTTTTTGGCTTAAAATAAGGCTTTTTGGCTCTTGGGATCACCTCGGTTTCTATAGAGAGTTAATCAACAAGGAAGTTCACATTAAAGGCTAATCGCGAGATTGAAGAGCTGAAAAAGCAGCTCGATGCAACGGCAAAAGAGAAAGACGACCTTCTCAAGGAGAAGAACAATCTTCAGGAACAAGTCGATTACCTGAAGAAAAAACTCTTTGGCACCTCCAGTGAAAAGCGTTCCAAGCAGATCGAGGGACAGCTTTGCCTTCTGTTCAACGAGGCGGAGGTTCTTTACGATATCGAAGAAGGACTGCCTGTCGAGGAAGAAGCATCGGAAGCCCCGGCTCCCGATGACACATCTGAAACCACTCCCAGAAAACCCAGAAAGAAAAGGAAAACTTTAGCAGAGATCCTGGAAGGACGTCCTTATGAAAAGAGGTACGTTGATCTTCCGGAGGATCAGAAGGTGTGCCCTAACTGCGGAACGCCTTATTCTCGTGTGGGCGAGGAGTATCTTCGCACCGAATATAACATCATTCCGGCAAGAATCGAGATCATCAAGTGGTACAGCGTTACCTACCGCTGCCGGAACTGTTCGGGAAATGGAACTGTTCCGGAACTAATCAAGAGTCGTGACGGACATTTCCGTATGCTCCATGGGATGGCTTCTGCTTCTACGATCGCATGGGCGGCTTACCAGAAGTTCTGCCAGGGCGTACCGCTGTATCGGCAGGAGAAGGATTGGGAGCAGATGGGCGTTGATGTCGGTAGAGCTACACTGTGCAACTGGCTTATTAAGAACGCCGAAGAGTTTTTTACGCCGATGTTTGATTACTTCCACCGTGAGCTTTTGAAGCGTAGCTTTATCATGGCGGACGAGACACCTTTCCAGGTCCTGAATGAAAAGGATAAGAAACCGCAATCCAAGTCTTACATGTGGGTATACCGAAGCGGCGAGGATGAAGGAGCTCCGATCGTTTTGTACCGGTACTGTAAAACAAGAGCCGGTGCCAACGCGGCTGAATTCCTGAAAGGCTACAGCGGATACCTTATGACAGACGGCTACAGTGGTTACAACGTTGTGCCGGACGTTACGAGGACAGCCTGCTGGGCGCATGTAAGACGCTACATGATCGAAGCCATTCCGGCCGGAAAGGAATACGACTATTCGGTTCCGGCGGTTCAAGGAACTGCCTACATCAATAAGCTCTTTACGATCGAGCGAGACATACATTCCTTAAAAATGTCACCGGAAGAGATCAAAGAGAAACGCCTTCAGAAGGAAAAACCTGTTCTGGAGGGACTTTGGTCGTGGCTCGAGAAACAGAACCCGGAAAAGGGAACTCGTTTCGACAAGGCGGTGAAGTACATCCGAAACAGAAAGGAGCTGTTGGAGAATTATCTTCTGGATGGCCGTTGTAGTTTTTCCAACAATGCGTCCGAACGAGCGGTGAAGCAGGTCGTCATCGGCCGCAAGAACTGGTTGTTCGCGGTGGTACCTTCCGGTGCGCAGGCAAGTGCATTGATCTACACAATGGTAGAAATGGCGAGGGCAAATGGAGTAAATATCTACCAATACCTAACCTATCTACTTGAGAAATGCCCAACCAGTCAAATGTCGGATGAAGAACTTGAGAAGCTGGCGCCTTGGAATCCGGAAGTAAAACGTATCACTGAGGAACGCAGCAAGAAGTTCCGGACTGCGTAAGATCTGAGTATCTGTATCATATGTGAATTGTCATAGTGCCCTGGCCGCCAACCGAAGCGGTTGGGGCTTTTGCGTTGGTAGTAAATTTCTACCAACTACTATTGTAGTGGTAGGCGGCGTTGGATGCCACCTACCGGATTTTTAGACGCTTACCAAACGTGCATTTAGATTTTCAACTAACCCCCAAGATCGGCTGATATGAGTGGGGGCGGACATTTTGAGTGCGGTATGCGCTTTCCATTGTACCTTGCCTGATAGTCGTTTAGTATTGACACGAACTCCGGAACGCTTACGTCTGCCAATCGTGAGTGTAGAACATCTCGTTCTTCAGCCGTCCGAAAAACCCCTCGCAGGCAGCGTTGTCGGACGAGTGCACCTTTTTGCAAACTCGGCCGTCGTAGGCCGCCATTTGCATTATGCTTCCGGGTATTGCATCGACCTTCATCTTTGCCTTCATAAATTGTTGGAACGAGCTCTTTGCTGCGGTCATGTTTATCGATGTCGATACCATCAGAACAATTCTGGTGGCATTAAACCCGAATTATTCACAGAGCCATGTGCTTGACTTATTAACAAGCCGTAACCCGCTTTCGGGTTCGCGATCAGCTTTAAGCAAGGCAACACCACCTAAAAATGGGTACAGTATCCCTTGTAGTGAACCCATAAATTAAGACAGAAAAATCGTTGTTTCCGGGACCTTTGAATTTATGGTAGATGGAGTAACAAAGACGGTGCACGAGGGCGCTGTAACCTGTAATGTCCACGCCGTGCGTTTCCTGCAGGCAGCATTTGCAAGTTGCCGGGCATTTGTACTATGATGGCATTGCAATGAAAGATTGCCGCAGAGAGGCTGCGGCACGTAAAAGGAGGGTCAACAGGAATATGAGTCAGGATATGTTCTCGCTGGAGGGAAAGGTCGCATGGGTTACCGGTGCGTCCTACGGCATCGGCATGGCGATCGCGAAGGCACTGGCAGCAAGCGGCGCCACGATTGTTTTCAACGACATCAAGCAGGAGCTGGTGGACAAGGGACTTGCGGCCTACGAGGAGGCCGGCATCAAGGCCCATGGCTATGTCTGCGATGTAACGAACGAGCAGGCAGTCAATGAGCTGACGGCGAAGATCACCGAGGAGGTCGGCCACATCAATATTCTGGTCAACAATGCGGGCATCATCAAGAGAATCCCGATGACGGAGATGAGTGCCGATCAGTTCCGCCAGGTCATCGACGTGGATCTGAATGCACCGTTTATCGTATCCAAGGCTGTCATTCCGGATATGATCGAGCAGGGCGGCGGCAAGATCATCAACATCTGCTCCATGATGAGTGAGCTGGGCCGTGAGACGGTTTCCGCCTATGCGGCAGCAAAGGGCGGCCTCAAGATGCTGACCAAGAATATTGCATCGGAATACGGCGCCTACAACATCCAGTGCAACGGCATCGGCCCCGGCTACATCGCAACACCGCAGACTGCACCGCTTCGCGAGATTCAGCCCGACGGCAGCCGGCATCCTTTTGACCAGTTCATCGTTGCCAAGACGCCGGCCGGTCGCTGGGGAAATGCAGAGGATCTCGGAGGTCCTGCTGTGTTCCTTGCTTCGAAGGCATCGGATTTCGTCAACGGTCTGATCCTGTATGTGGACGGCGGAATTCTCGCCTACATCGGCAAGCAGCCCGGCTGAGTCTTACGGCCGGCGCGCAGATTGACAGGAAGACAGCATAAGGGAACGACAACATCATAGATTTGCGCGAATGCCGCGCACGGCATAACAAGAAGACCCTGCCACCCGGGAAGCTCTCCCGGCGGCAGGGCCTTTTTTGTTGTGCCGGCATCG
>CAVFYJ010000169.1:0-3583 GCA_963626545.1 Acetatifactor sp.
CTATACTTGTAAAAACGGGGTTCTATGAACCCTTATATAAGTGCGCCCAAAAATCCACTTTATTTTTCACTCTTTTCTTCCTTTCCCTGCCCGTCTGCTACACCCGAAAACTCATCTGGTGTTTCTTTCTTTTCAATTAGGCAGCCTTCAATTGTATTTTTTCTTTTCTTGTCATGACTTGCGTCATGCAGGCGACAAAAATTCAGTCGCAGCGCATTGGATACTACGCAGAAGCTAGAAAGACTCATCGCAGCTGCGCCAAACATCGGATTTAAGAGCAGGCCCCAGTGCGCATACACACCTGCCGCCAGCGGGATTCCGATAATGTTGTAAATAAATGCCCAGAAGAGGTTCTCGTGGATGTTGCGAAGCGATGCACGACTTAAGCGAACGGCTGCTGCCACATCGGTGAGATTGTTCTTCATTAACACGACATCGGCAGCGTCGATTGCCACATCGGCACCAGCACCGATTGCAATTCCGATATCGGCGCGTGTCAGTGCCGGTGCATCGTTGATACCGTCTCCGACCATCGCAGTCTTTCCCTTTTCCTTGAGGGCACGAATTACCTGCTCCTTACCCTCTGGGAGAACGCCTGCGATTACCTCGTCAACACCAGCCTGTGCGCCGATTGCGCGGGCGGTACGCTCATTATCACCTGTCAACATAACAACGCGAATGCCCATGTTCTGAAGCTCGCGGATGGCCTTCGGGCTGTCCTCTTTGATCGTATCAGCCACGGCAATGATTCCCAAAAACTTCTTATCTTTGGCAAATAAAAGCGGTGTCTTCCCACTCTCCGCAAGAGAAGCGGCTTTTTGTCTGTCTGCTTCCGATACGGTTACTCGGCTAGAGATAAACGATACGCTTCCGCCAAGCAGATGCGCTCCTTCTACTGTTCCCTCGAGTCCATTTCCCGGAAGGGCAGTAAAATCGTCTGCCTGCAATGCAGCCGAGTCAAGACCGTGACTGGTTCCCTCCTCGACAATCGCCTTTGCAAGCGGATGCTCACTCTTTGCCTCGAGTGCAAAGGCAAGGCGAAGCAGCTCGTCGGATGAAACGCCGTCTGCCGAAACGACATCGGTTACCTTTGGTGTACCGTTTGTGATAGTTCCCGTCTTATCCAGTGCAACGATCTGAACCTTTCCGGTCTCCTCAAGCGATACTGCGGTCTTGAATAAGATTCCATTTTTTGCACCAAGTCCATTTCCAACCATAATCGCAACAGGAGTCGCAAGGCCAAGTGCACACGGACAGCTGATAACGAGAACAGAGATTCCTCTTGCCAGTGCATAGGCAAAATCCTTGCCAAGAAGCAGCCAAACAAGAAGGGTCACAAGTGAAATACTGATGACAACTGGCACAAATACGCCGGATACCTTATCGGCTACCTTTGCAATCGGTGCCTTTGTGGCTGCCGCATCGCTAACCATCTTGATGATCTGAGACAATGTGGTGTCCTCGCCGACACGGGATGCCTCGCAGCGAAGATAACCAGACTGGTTAATGGTTGCTGCGGATACCAAATCGCCCGGTGCCTTATCGACCGGAATGCTCTCGCCTGTCAGCGCAGCCTCATTGACCGCACTCGTTCCTTCTGTGACAATACCATCCACTGGGATGCTCTCGCCCGGACGAACTGCAAAGATATCGCCCTTCTTTACCTGCTCAATCGGCACAACCGTTTCTTTTCCGTCGATGATCAGCGTAGCCTGCTTTGGTGCAAGCTTCATCAGACTCTTTAACGCATCCGTTGTCTTTCCCTTTGAGCGTGCCTCTAGCATCTTTCCAACGGTAATCAGTGTCAGAATCATGGCTGCGGACTCAAAGTAGAACTCGTCCATGTAGCGCATGATGCCTTCCATGTCGCCGTGAACCTGCGCATCGGTCATCAAAAACAGTGCAATCACACTCCATGCGAAGGATGCCATTGAGCCAAGTGCAACAAGTGTATCCATGTTTGGTGCGCGGTGCCACAAGCTCTTAAAACCGTTGATGAAAAACTTCTGGTTGATGACCATGACGATCGCCGCCAGAATCATCTGTACGAGTCCCATCGCAACATGATTTCCTTCAAACCAGGATGGGAGCGGCCATCCCCACATCATATGACCCATTGAAAAATACATCAGAACCACCAGAAAACCGATGGAAGCGATCAGACGTTTCTTTAACACCGGTGTCTCTCGATCCTTTAATGCGTCTTCCTCTGCCACATGGCTCGTGGCTGCATTTGCTGCACCAGAAGCACCTTTCAGTGATGCCCCATATCCGGCAGCCTCGACCGCCGCAATAATGCTTTCCGGACTGGCGCTGCCCTCGACGCCCATTGAGTTTGTCAGAAGGCTTACGGAGCAGGCGCTTACACCCGGCACTTTTGAGACGGCTTTTTCGACTCTGGTGCTGCAGGCAGCGCAGCTCATACCCGTCACATTATATTGTTCCATAATCGACCCCTTTCTTTTGTAATGCCAGTTCTTGCTATCGCAATTCTTGTAATCGAAACTCTTGCTATCGCAAATTTCATTCAAGCAAAAATGAGATTCGTACAAATCGTATTGAATGGCATTACTTCATCAATTTTTTGAGTGTCCCCATCAGCTCGTCGATGACCTCATCCTTGCCCTCACGGATGTCTCTTGCCACACAATGGCGGATGTGATTCTCCAGAAGCTCGCGATTGAATGCGCTGAGCGCGGCGCTGACTGCCGCTGACTGCACTAAAATGTCGTTGCAGTAGGCGTCCTGGTCTAGCATGGACTGTAAGCCGCGCACCTGACCCTCGATTCGCCTCAGACGGTTCTGGAGAAGCTTTTTCTGTGCTTCATCCCGCTGCGTGTGCTTGCAGTGGGGACAGACGTGCGTTTCGCTCTCGCTCATCGGCTCTTGCTCTTGTTCCTTTGTCCCGCAACAGCAGCTCGTTACTTCTTCTTTGGGATTTTCGCTGCATTTTGTTTTGATATTTTCGATATCTTCGATATCTTCATTGCATTCTATATTCTCATTGCATTTCATGCACATATGATTCCTTCCTATACTTTTATTGAAAATTTGTGCAAGAAAACTCGTGACTTTAGTCAGGAGTTATTGACTATTTTCTGCATTTTCGTATTGAATATCCAGAGATTCTTTTGCATACCCCAGTGGGGTATCTCTTGGAACGTTTTTACTATATACCCCCGCAGGGTATTTGTCAAGTATTTTTTTGCTGCCCGAAAATTTTTCTCTTTGTGCTACCCGGAAGTTTCACAAACGCGGTTCGCCGATTGTTTTGTCGGCGCCCCTTGTTCCCGCGGCGCCTTCTACTTTATTTCAACGAAAGTTTATTTCGTAAGCCCGCTCCCACACGGGAATCGCCTCGTAAAAGCAACTCGTCTCACCGCTAGTCTAGGTTACGATATTTTCCCGTAAAATATAGCATTAGCCTAATCCATGAACTATAGCTTGTAAAACGATATGAACTTTTGTATACTGAAAGAAAAAGTCTGACTCTACAGATAGAATCAGACTGCCAATTTTATTATATTGAAAGTAGTAAATGTTATGGAACAGCAGGAACTTTTGAAAAAAGCGGAGGTGATCA
>CAVFYJ010000170.1:0-3189 GCA_963626545.1 Acetatifactor sp.
ACAGTATCAGGCGCAGATGACTCCGAAGCTGGATGAAGAGATAGAAAAACTCGCTTCTTTGCAGGAACAGCACAAGGAATATCAGCTTTCACTGTTTGAAAGCGAAAGAAAGAAATCGGAAGCAGAGCGCCGCGTCGATGAACTGTTTGACCGTTTTGCTGACTGGGTGAAAGATACATTGGAAATACAGAATAACCCATATATCCGTATTGAATCTGTACTGATGGGAGCAAAACAATGAGCATGGATTTAACTGGAATTACCAATAAAAACGAATATTATACGAACCATTATTTCTCAACCGTGTTTGAGGAAAATGCGTCCCAGACGATAAGTGCATGGAGTGCTGCGGCAAAAGAGTCTGAAGAAACGCGCACTCCGTGGTCACTGTTAAGACAGGGAGCAAGGCAGTTCTATGCGATTCATGACCGTTATGTTCGTTCTGGCATGAATCAGCAGACACTTTCCAATATCCGCACACTGGCAGATATCTATCTGGGATGCCTCGGCTATCCGGAAGCAAAACCGGAGACCATCGCCGTAGACGATGATTTATCTGTACCGGTGTATCTGGAAATGACAAAGCAGAGCGGTGCACCGTTCTTGTGGGTGTTGCTTTGTGCTTCCAAAGAGACAGATGCGGGTATCCTGGAAAGCTTTGTGTTCAATGCAAGCAGTGTGGATGACGATGCGAACAATAGCACACTCAATAAGGAGATGTTGAGCGAAATCCCGAATGAAGATCTGGTGACAAAGATTCTCTTTGGAACTGCAGAGCCGCCGCGTTTTGTCCTCCTCATTGGCATGAATCAGATCGCTTTGATTGACCGCAACAAATGGAACGAAAAGCGGTATCTTCAATTTGAGTTGGAAGAGATTTTTGCACGTCTCGAAAACACGACGTTACAGGCGATGTCTGTCCTTTTACATAAAGACTCACTTTGTCCGGAGGATGGTAAGGTATTGCTGGATGACCTGGACGAGCAGAGCCAGCGTAATGCGTCCGGCGTATCGCAGGATTTGAAATATGCACTGCGCGAGAGCATCGAACTCCTGGGTAATGAAGTACTCTATGACATGGCACATCGACTGGGGCGCGACTTAGAAGCTGATCCCGTGGATGCAGGTCAGCTGACCTTAGAGTGCTTACGTTATATGTATCGGATGCTGTTTGTTCTTTTCATTGAAGCGCGTCCGGAGCTTGGCTATGCACCGATGAAGGCACAGCCGTATTTGTCAGGCTATTCTTTGGAAAGCCTGCGTGACATTGCCGACAACATTCGAGATGACGTAGATGAAGTGGGCAACGGTTATTACCTGCACGAGACATTGGCGAAACTCTATGACCTTATCTATGACGGCTACCCAAAAACAGAGGAAGAGTTGAAGACAGCTGCCTCTGCCGGAAGCCTGCACGACATGTTCCTTATTGCACCGCTCAAGGCACATATCTTTGATCCGGAATATACCAGGATGATCACGAATGCAAAGCTTCGCAACCGCTGTATGCTTCGCATTATCGACCTGATGAGCCTGACACGCTCCACCGGAAAGAAGAACAGCCGCCGTGGGCGTATTTCCTATGCAAATCTTGGTATCAACCAGATGGGCGCAGTCTATGAAGCACTGCTTTCTTACCGTGGCTTCATCGCTGAGCATGACCTGTATGAAGTTAAGCGGAAGGGCGACAATTTCAACGAATTGGATGTTGGATATTTTGTTTCGGAAGCGGAGCTTTCTCAGTACGATGCGGACGAACGCGTGCGCTATGAGTCCGGAGAGAAAAAGGACAAGCTGCGCATGTATGAAAAAGGTACTTTTATCTATCGACTTGCCGGACGCGAGCGGGAGAAGTCTGCCTCTTACTACACACCTGAGGTGCTGACTAAGTGCCTTGTAAAATATGCTCTCAAAGAGCTTTTGAAGGATAAGACTGCGGATGAAATACTGCATCTTACCGTCTGCGAGCCTGCCATGGGAAGTGCGGCCTTCCTGAACGAGGCCATCAACCAGCTTGCGAAAGCATACATCTCCAAAAAGGAGCAGGAAACCGGTGAGATTATCGGTTATGAAAACCGCTTTAATGAGTTGCAAAAAGTCAAAATGTACATCGCCGACCGCAATGTCTATGGCGTGGACTTAAACCCTATCGCTGTGGAGCTGGCAGAAGTATCTCTGTGGCTGAATACCATCTATGAGGGTGGCTTTGTTCCCTGGTTCAATACACAGCTGGTAAACGGCAACTCTCTGATCGGTGCACGGAGACAGGTATATGCCGAGTCTGCGCTGACCACCACATCCAAGGAGCTGCGTTGGTACGAGAATGCCCCGGAACGTGTGCCGCTTGGAACAGAGCGAAAAAAGAAAACTGGATTTAGCCAGATTTATCACTTCCTCTTGGGTGATCCCGGCATGTGCAGCTACACCGATAAGGTCATCAAGGGACTGGAACCGGACAATATCAAGAAGATGAAGGATTGGAACAAAAAGTTCACAGCCCCTTATAGTGCGGACGATCTCGTGACCCTTCGCCGACTTTCCAACATTGTAGATGATCTGTGGAAGTCTCAGATCGCCTTGCGAAAAGAAGTCGAGGAGAAAACCCAGGACGCACTTTCTGTCTTCGGCTATGCGGATGATGCGGAAGATTCTCATACCACGATTCGCGAGAAGGACAAAATCTATTCTGAGCTTTATAAATCTGAACATATGCGCAACGCCGGTCCTTATGCAAGATTGAAGTTTGCTATGGACTACTGGTGCTCTTTGTGGTTCTGGCCGATTGATAAGGCGGATTTGCTGCCGTCACGAAGTGAGTTTCTGTTTGATCTGTCCTTGATTCTGGAAGGAACGATGGCATCTGTCAATGTGAGCAGCGATGCAAAAGGCGGACAGCTCTCTCTCTTCCCTACGGAGATGGAGCAGCTGGCTCTGGATATCACGGCAACCTATGGCACCAATACGGTGGTGGATATTCCAAAGCTGCGCAAGGAAAATCCACGCCTCGATTTGGCTGCAAAAATTGCCGAGCAGAACCACTTTATGCACTGGGAGCTGGAGTTTGCGGACCTCTTTGCGGAGAGAGGCGGATTTGATCTGATCATCGGAAATCCGCCGTGGATCAAGATTGAATGGAACGAGCAGGGCTTGCTTTCGGACGCAAATCCGATGTTTGCCGTAAAGAAATTG
>CAVFYJ010000170.1:3199-3545 GCA_963626545.1 Acetatifactor sp.
CTGCAACACAGACCACGCATGAGCGCGCAGAAGCATTAGAAAACATTGCGACGCGTAAGATGTATTTCGCTGAATACGAGTCAATGTCTGGTGAACAGAGCTTTTTAGGTGCAACGCAGAATTATCCAGACTTGAAAGGAGCGGTCAATCTATTTAAGTGTTTTTTACCATTAGCGTGGGAGAAAAATAATGAACGCGGCATAGCCGCGTTCGTACACCCGGAGGGCGTCTATGACGACCCGAAGGGTGGTGCACTTCGGGAGAAGCTGTACCCTCGTTTGCGTTATCATTTTCAGTTTGCAAACGAGAGGAAGCTGTTTCCCGAAGTGGACCACCATACACAATT
>CAVFYJ010000171.1:0-3388 GCA_963626545.1 Acetatifactor sp.
AGCATTCATCCAGTCAGCATTTTTTGCTGGTGCTAACGGCTGGAGATGCAACTTCTGTGTAAGCGGAATGTGACATATGTGCCAGGCTGCAAGCTTTCGGAGCAGTCTCGGAAAATCCGGCTGAA
This sequence comes from Acetatifactor sp., assembly GCA_963626545.1. Classification (GTDB taxonomy): domain Bacteria; phylum Bacillota; class Clostridia; order Lachnospirales; family Lachnospiraceae; genus Anthropogastromicrobium. The sequence continues at coordinate 126 of CAVFYJ010000171.1, forward strand.
AGGAGTTGAAGCAGTGCCTTCGGACATCAGACTCTGTTGATATCATAGCACAAGATTGACCTTATGAAAATGTAACTGTTGACTGTATAGATGAAAATCGGATGAGAGAAATGTCCTCTCAGATGTCCTTAGATCTATACCACTAAAAGAAATAAGTTTGTAAGTGTTTTTTGTGCTTACACACTTATTATACGAGGGGTAATGCTGTGAAAATTCTAAAATGTTTTGGGCTATCATTATTATCGCTTGCCATGATTGTAACGTTGATACTTTTTGAGGTTAATGGGTGGCCAGTGGGAAGTAGCATTGCTGGTATTGTACTTGGCTTTTCACTTCCTGCTTTAATTGCATCAATCCAAGATTTGTCAGATACCACAGACTGGAAGGTATCACAAAGAAAGCTGATGCGAGGTGGTTTCCTGAAGAAAGATTCATTAGTGCGTATTTCATTTGCATATCTGTACAGAATTAAAATTGGCAATAAATACCTTTTGGTTCCCAATGCTCGTGGAACTGGAAAATACCAGCCAGTTGGGGGCGTTTATAAATTACGTGGAAACGAGAAAAACAACCTTAAGAATCTATATCATGTTATGGATGATGACAAAATTTCAATTGATGAGTCATCGAGAAATGATTATAGACTTAGATTGGAAAATCAGTATTTAAGGAAGTTTGTAAAACGATTTGATGAGGGGGCTTCAAGGGAGCTGCTAGATGATTTGAGCCGAGAGTTCAGAGAGGAAATGGTTGAAAAAGGATTAGTAAATTGGAATCAGATTACCTATAGAGTTTGCGGCAGACATATTACTGAGCTTGAATATGGAAAACATTTTCAAATATATGAGCTTTTGCTTGCTGATGTTGTGGAGCTAATTCTAACTCCAGATCAGGAAAATGATTTGAAATTGCTTATGCAGAATCCATCCGATAAATATATTTTTGCAACATCGGAGGAAATTAAAGCACTAGGCATCAATACAAATGTTGGTAAACTCAGTGAAACAATTGCTGATCACTCTATTAAAATTATTGAGGAAAGCGAAGGTTCACTTATTCATATTCCAGAATATGGAAATACTTATACTGTCACTTTGTGATATGAATAAAAAATATGGACTAACCTTAAGTTCTACTAAGAGAAGTGGGTTAACATATATTTGAAATTGGGTTAAGCTGGTTCAAAAAAAACATTGATTTGATCATATAAAACCGCTTATACCAAGAAAAAATAATGCTCAAATTGGGTTAAGCTACGTCAAGGTTTGGTTGAGTAATTACGCAAGATTTACGCAAGGTCACGCAAGCTAATTACTCAAGATGGCGCATAGCTTTATGAACAAAAAAGCAAAAGTAGCAAGTAACTGAATTGAAAACTTCGAGACGTTATTTTTGAAAGAAAGGAGGAGTAGGGTACTGTGCAGTATCCTGCGGATGCAGATGGAAAATAAATTAATACTCCCAACTGAAATTGAAGATTTCAAAGAAATCCGAACAGATGGTTATTATTATGTTGACAAAACAGCATTGATTGAGCAGGTTCTTGACAAAAGAAATAAAGTAACATTGTTCACGCGTCCACGACGCTTTGGTAAAACACTGAACATGAGCATGTTACGATACTTTTTTGAAATAGGAGTGGATTCTACATTATTTGATGGGCTTCATATTTCAGAAAATATAGAAATGTGTGAAAAGTACATGGGAAAATATCCTGTGATCGCAATCAGCTTAAAAGGTGTAGACGCAGATTCCTATCCGAAAGCAAAAGCACAGATTATCAAAATAATTAACAGGGAAGCCAGACGCCATCGCTTTCTTTTGAAAAGCGAAAATCTGGATTCTTTTGATAAAGAATTGTTAACACAGCTTTTAAGCCGACAGATGGAGGAAGATACAATCACAAGTAGTCTTCAGGAGCTTACAGAATTATTGGAGGCGCACTTTTCAAAAAAGGTAGTTGTGCTGATTGATGAATATGATGTACCTTTGGCGAAAGCGTATGAAAATGGTTATTATGATGAAATGGTTCTTCTAATCCGAAATTTGTTCGGAAATGTTTTGAAAACAAACGATAGCCTTGCATTTGCAGTGTTGACAGGATGCTTGCGAATTGCGAAGGAAAGTATCTTTACAGGTTTGAATAATTTTACGGTATATTCAATCACCAACGAGGAGTTTGATGAAACCTTCGGATTTACTGATGGAGAAGTGCAGAAAATGCTTGCTTATTATGGCTTAGACAGTCATTTTGAGGAAGTAAAAGCATGGTATGATGGTTATCGTTTTGGTACGGCAGATGTCTATTGTCCATGGGATGTTGTGTATTACTGTAAAGACCACCAAAATAATCCAAGTGCGGAAATAAAAAATTATTGGATAAATACCAGCGAAAATGAAGTTATTCAACAGTTTGTTGACAGTATGAATGATCCGCATATGTTGACGAAAAGTGAACTAGAATTATTGATGAGTGGAGATACGGTTGTTAAAGAGGTGGATGAAATGATAACTCATAAAGAAGTGTATTCCAGTATGGATAATTTGTGGAGTGCACTTTTTATGACTGGTTGTTTGACACAGCGTGGAAGGGAACCAGATGGACGTTATCATCTAGCAATTCCAAATCGCGAGATTTGCGATTGCATGGTTCGCCGGGTATTAGCAATGGTGTAAAGCATAACCAAGTATGGTAGGCTTAGATGATGATAAAAGTAAGGAGGCTGTCTTAATGGATGCAAATAGCATAACAACTATATTAAAAATAGGTGAAAATATTGCTGTTGAGTTTAAGCGATGCGGAAACGGTATTGAAAATGATGTATATGAAACTATTTGTTCGTTTTTGAACCGTTTTGGAGGAGATCTTTTTATGGGGGTGTTGGATGATGGGACGGTATGCGGTGTTCCAGAAAAAGCAGCACCAGATATGGTAAAAAACTTTATTAGTAGCATCAGCAATCCGACATTTTTTTCACCAACAGTTTATCTTACTCCAGAAATTTTGTCCTACGAAGGAAAGACCATTATTCATGTTCATGTCTTTCCAAGTGCAGAGGTACACAGCTTTAAAAAGATTATATATGATCGTGTGAATGATGCAGATGTCAAGGTAACGGCAACAGCACAAATTGCACAGATGTATATTCGTAAACAAGGAGTTTTCACGGAAAGAAAGATTTTTCCTTATGTCAAAATGGAGGATCTACGTTTGGATTTATTACCGAGATTACGAACAATGGCAGGTAATAATAGTGTGCAAG
>CAVFYJ010000172.1:0-1590 GCA_963626545.1 Acetatifactor sp.
CCGTTAGCCATGAGTAAGTGTCCTCCTTAGAATAAAATTAGTTTAGAGTATTCGTTGTGTCTGCTCAAACATACATTTAAAATAGTTTAAAACCATACACACATGATAGAGGGCAGACAATCATTTGCCACTCAACGATACCATAACACTGAATTTGTAAGAAGTCAATTAGAAATGGGTGGAAGTAAATGAAAATAAGTTGCAACTAACCATCTGACATCCTTCATGCACCGCTAATGATAAAAAATACGCTTGTGATTCTCAGCGTGATATGGTATGATAATCACATATGAAATCTGTGCAGATTGGAGAAAAAACATCAAAAGACGCAGAGAAGAAGGGAGAACCAATGGGATTTTTAACAGGTAAGACAGCCATTATCACCGGAGCAGGACGTGCCGTTTTAAGTGACGGAAGATGCGGCTCCATCGGATACGGAATTGCAACCGCTTACGCAAAAGAGGGAGCAAATCTGGTTATCACAGGACGTAACGTAAAGAAGCTTGAGGACGCAAAGGAAGAGTTAGAGCGTCTTTATGGAATCAAGGTTCTGATTCTGCAGGCAGATGTCAATGCAGGTGCAGACAATGAGGCAGTTGTAAATAAGGTTGTAGAGGAGACCGTAAAGGAGTTTGGCGGAATCGACGTGCTGATCAACAATGCACAGGCATCCGCATCCGGCGTTTCCATCGCGGATCACACAACTGAGCAGTTTAACCTTGCGATGTACTCTGGTCTGTATGCAGCATTCTATTACATGAAAGCTTGCTATCCGTATCTGGCAAAGTCTAAGGGTTCTGTTATCAACTTCGCATCCGGTGCAGGTCTGTTTGGAAATTATGGACAGTGCGCATATGCAGCAGCGAAGGAAGGTATCCGTGGTCTGTCTCGTGTAGCAGCTACCGAGTGGGCGAAGGACGGAATCAACGTAAATGTAATCTGCCCGTTGGCATGGACTGCACAGTTAGAGCAGTTTGAAAAGGCATATCCGGACGCATTCAAGGCAAATGTAAAGATGCCGCCGGCTGGACACTTCGGCGATGCAGAGCTTGAGATTGGACGTGTTTGCGTACAGTTAGCATCCCCAGACTTCAAGTACATGAACGGCGAGACCATCACCCTTGAGGGCGGTATGGGTCAGAGACCATAAGTTAGCCGCGGGAGCTTGAAACGATTGAAAAGGTGCAGTGACCGAAAGGTACTGCGCTTTTTCTTTCCCAAAATCGAATAGAAATAGTGGCAAAACAATGCGTTTTGTGATAGACTCAGTGAGTATTACCGCATTTTTTGTATCGCGCGCCGAGGCAAATGATCAGCGTGAATGTATTTATGCCACAGCCCGCATCCGAAGAGCAGCTAAAAAGTGCATTTTTACTGGTACAGATCGGCGGGCGAATTCTTTTTCTTCAGCTTCTTTGGATGCGAATCGTATTTTCCGTTTTTGCCAGTACTAAAGTTTCAATTGCGGGTGCGGCGGCAATTTGTTTGATCATAATGGCAGTAAGCTGGTATCAGAGTGCAATTTTTGGTTTGGATACGGGACTTCTTGTCTGTCAAATGCTGCCAGATGGCGTGCCGAAAAGTTGGTAC
>CAVFYJ010000172.1:1600-3339 GCA_963626545.1 Acetatifactor sp.
TTGAAAAAAAAAAGGTAGGTCGGTGAATGGGCATTTATTTAAATCCAGGAAGTGCGATGTTTCGAAAGAGTCTGAGATCAAAAATATATGTGGATAAGAGTGGGCTGTTGGCGGTCTTAAATGAGCTGGTGGACACAGAACAGCGATACGTCTGTGTGAGTCGTCCGCGTCGCTTTGGAAAATCAATGGCCGCTAATATGCTGGCTGCCTATTATGGAAGTTCTGAGGATGCTTCCGCATTGTTTGCATCGCTTGAGATTAGCCAACATCCTGGATACCTTGATCATCTGAATCAGTATGACGTGTTAAAGATTAATATGCAGGATTTTTTGAGCGAATCTCAGAGCATTGAGGACATGTTGGCACATCTTACAGCGGGCTTAATACGAGATCTGAGAAATGGTTTTCCAGAAATTGATCTTTCTTATGCTAAGAGTTTGGTTTCGGTAATGCGAGAGATATTCGCACAGACGGGGCGTTCTTTTATTATTTTGATTGATGAATGGGATTGCCTGTTTCGGGAATATGAGAGCAACAAAGAGGCACAAAAGCAATATCTGGATTTTTTGCGTGTATGGTTGAAAGATAAAGAATATGTTGGATTGGCATATATGACGGGAATTCTTCCTATTAAAAAATATGGATCGCATTCTGCATTAAATATGTTTACAGAATATTCAATGACCAATCCGCGCGAAATGGCAGGCTATTTTGGTTTCACAGAGGACGAGGTAAAGAAGCTTTGTGAGACTTATCAGAGAAGCTTTGATGAAACACAGGCTTGGTATGATGGATATGATCTGGTAATGTTTGATGGAACCGTTCAGAAAACCTATGCTATGTATAGTCCAAAATCAGTTGTAGAAGCAATGTTGAGCGGAGTATATGATAATTATTGGAATCAGACTGAGAGCTATGAGGCATTAAAAGTCTATATTCAAATGAATTATGATGGGCTCAAGGAGGCGATCGTTCGGATGTTAGCGGGCGATCGTGTCCAGATTAACACTGGTACATTTAGTAATGACATGACTACGTTTGAAACAAAAGATGATGTTCTGACATTGCTGGTGCATCTTGGCTATTTAAGTTATCATTGGCCTGATAAAACTGTTACTATTCCAAATAAAGAAGTGTCACAGGAATATGTCAATGCGATTAGCACGATGGCTTGGAATGAAGTAATTCGTTCAATCGAGAATTCGAGAAAGTTACTTCAAGCACTGTGGGAGCAGGATGAAAAAGCAGTGGCAGAGGGAATTGATCAGGCGCATGGAGAGATTTCAGTGCTGCAATATAACAATGAAAATTCGCTGAGCTGTACAATCATGTTAGCTTTTTATTTTGCAAGAGAATATTATCATGTGATACGAGAATTGCCAACGGGAAAAGGCTTTGCAGATATCTGTCTGATACCACGAAAGAAATATGCCCAAAAGCCAGCCGCTATAATTGAGCTGAAATGGGATAAGAGTGCAGAAGGGGCGATTGAGCAAATAAAAGAAAAGAATTATCCAGAGGCACTGGAAGACTATCATGGAAATCTTTTGTTGGCAGGTATCAATTACGATAAGAAAAACAGAAAACACACTTGCAAAATTGAGAAATTGGGCATTTAACGAAAACATTATTGAAATAGAATAATAGAAAAATAAAAAGAGTAAGAAGTAGCATGGAACAATTTGAGAAATCAGGTTGTTCTATGCTGCTTTTTTGTTGGATATTAGCCAGAATTATTA
>CAVFYJ010000173.1:0-3274 GCA_963626545.1 Acetatifactor sp.
GCGCTTTCATCTCGGTCATTGAATGGCCGAGGATTCCCGCGCCAGATTCCTAAAGCGATTGTTTAAAGAGCGCACTGGTTATACCATGCGTGAATATCGAGAAAAATATACCATCAATTAAATTTTTCCTTTCGTTTATGCTTGACAATAGTACGATTCCATACTATACTCTTTTAAGTACGATTTCGGACAAAATACAGAAATTTACAGAAATTTACAAGAATGGAGGTACTTTATGAATGTTCAAGTTTCCGCTCCTCTCAAGCGGCTGAATCATCTGCAATGTGAGACAAGTGTTGTTTACTCTGAAATGTCATCTGTCTTCGGGCAATCTGACAGTGTCATGCAAATTTTATATACAATATGCGACAGTGGTGGGGAATGCTGCCTGCTTCGCGATATCTGCCATCTGACAGGCTTACCCAAACAAACAATCAACTCCGCACTGCGAAAACTCGAGGAGGAACAAGTTGTCTACCTAGAGCCAGTCGGTAGGAAAAACAAGCGTGTCTGTCTGACAGAAAAAGGAAAAGAACTTGCTGCACAGACAGCAGAAAAAGTCATTGATGCAGAAAATCGCATTCTGGCTGAGTGGGGGTCTGAAGTTGCAGAGCAATTTCTTGCTTTAAATGAGCGGTACTTAGAATGTCTGCAAAAAGAATTAAAGCGTCTGAAAGACGAACACTAAAAACAAGTAAAACAAATTTCATATGGATTCTAAAAAGCAGAAATTGAAAATTTGAACTTAAAATAACACGAAAGGAATGAATTTATTTTTATGAAAATCCAATTATCGGATCATTTTACGTATGGGAAGCTGTTTCGCTTTACACTTCCTTCGATTGTCATGATGGTCTTCACATCCATCTACGGCGTCGTGGACGGCTTTTTCGTATCAAACTTTGCGGGAAAAACAGCGTTTGCTTCGATCAATCTGATCATGCCGTTTCTTATTATTCTCGGAAGTCTTGGCTTTATGATCGGTACTGGAGGCACCGCGCTCGTCTCCCGTATGCTTGGTGAAGGCGATGAAAAACGAGCAAACCATTATTTCTCCATGCTGATCTGGCTATCCCTTCTGATCGGTATCATTCTGGCCATTCTTGGTATTGCTTTTATGCGCCCGGTTGCCAAACTGTTAGGTGCCACCGACGAAATGATCGGTGACTGTGTTCTGTACGGATGTATCGTAATCGCCTTTCTTGCCCCATACATGCTGCAAAATGCCTTCCAAAGTTTCCTAATTGCAGCAGAAAAACCAAACCTTGGACTGACAGCAACCCTTGCCGCCGGAATCACAAACATGGTACTCGACGCCGTGCTGGTCGGTGGGCTTCGCTGGGGCGTTGCCGGAGCGGCTCTCGCAACCGGTATCAGCCAAACTGTCGGCGGTCTGCTTCCGTTTGTCTACTTTATTCGTCCAAACAGCAGCAAGCTTCATCTGACAAAGGTAAAGTTTGAGCTTCGCCCGATTTTGCAGGCCTGCGCAAACGGCTCCTCAGAGCTAATGAGCAACATCTCCGGATCCGTTGTCGGCATTGTCTACAATTTCCAGCTGTTGAAATATCTCGGCGAAAATGGTATTTCCGCCTACGGCGTATTGATGTATGTACAGTTTATTTTCGTTGCCATTTTTATCGGATATTCAATCGGCTGTGCTCCTGTTATCAGCTTCCACTACGGTGCTGGAAATTACAGTGAACTGCAAAGCCTTCGCAAGAAAAGTATTCGCATTGTCGGCTCTCTCGGTGTCATTTTAACCGCGCTTGCCCTTGTACTTGCCCATCCGCTTGCAAAGATGTTTGTCGGCTACGATGCCGAGCTGTTTGACATCACAGTACATGCATTTCGCCTGTTTTCCTTTAGCTTTTTGCTGGCAGGCTTTAATATATTTGCATCGTCCTTCTTTACTGCACTCAACAATGGCGCCATCTCTGCTGCAATCTCGTTTTTGCGTACCTTGATCTTCCAGACCTCCTCTGTGTTAATCCTTCCACTCATTTTCGATGTGGATGGCCTATGGGGTGCCAATGTGACCGCTGAGATCTTCGCATTCGTGATTTCACTTGCATTTTTGATTGCAAACAGAAAAAGATATCACTATTAAAGCCACTGGAAGTCACTGGGGACAGGTTTATATGGCTCTAAAGAGCCACAAAACCTGTCCCCGATGGCTTTTTGCTTTTGCTATTTGTTATGTGCCTTCTGCTACTTCTTACTCTGCGCTCTCAGCAGTATTCTCTGCCTCGCTGGTTTCTTTTGCATTCTTCTCATCATTCTTGGAAGATGCCTCTTCTGCATTCTCACCAGAACCACTTTCTTCCTTGCTGGATTCTACACCCTCACCGGAGCTGTTTCCTTCCTCGCTGGACTCTTCCTCAATCTTTGTTGGATCGTAAATATTTACTCCGATTACGACTGCAGTTGTTCCATTTCCAGAGTCAAGCTTTCCAATCTGGAAGCTGTTCATGGTATAATCGCCATACTGATCGGTTTCATTGTACCAGAATGCACCTGTCGTATGATAAACAGTTCCTCTGCCGCCGTCCTGATCGCTTTCCTGATAATTATCCTCATCGCCAAATGCCTCGCGCGCAGCAGCAACGGCCTTATCAAATAATTCATCTAACTGCTCTGCGGTATAGGTATCCTCAAAGTAAATCGTCAATGTGGTCAGTCCGCCATCCGGATCGAAAACAGGCTGCATACCAACAGAAATATAATCAAGCAGCTTAACGGAATAGTTCAGGTCTCCCATCGTCTCGCCTTCGGTAAACGCGGTCGTTGTACCGATCGACATTCCGACTTCCTTCTCCAGATCTTCATAGCTGCTTAACCAACCCAGATCCTTATACTGGTAGGTGCCGTCTGATGCCTGAAAGTCCGTGATCTTAAACTCATCTAATGTATCTGCTGCTGCGGTTGTCTTCACCTTATTTGCATTCGCGTAGGAATTGTAACCGTATCCGCTTCCATAATAACATCCTGCTGCGGACAGCATCATCGCGCCAAGTCCTCCTGCAAGCAGTCCCTTTTTCCAAAAATGTCTCATAAACTTTCTCCATGCCTTTCATAACATTGGCCTGATTAGCCGAGCAATTCATTCTGCCGCCAATGTACATTAAATCTATTATACCAAATCAGAGAAAGAAATCAATGAAAAAACATAAATTTATGCTTGACAAATCCATCCTTGCCTGCTATTATAATACGTGTTGTAGCGCTATCGCCAAACGGTAAGGCACTGGACTCTGACTCCAGCATTTTCCAGGTT
>CAVFYJ010000174.1:0-3266 GCA_963626545.1 Acetatifactor sp.
ATGGAGCTGACTGCTACTAATCGGTCGAGGGCTTGACCAGAAGGTCAGGGTAGGAGAATGGTAAGAAGGTTTGAGATGAAATGTTTGTATGTGGTTTTCAGGGTACAATAATTTATGCGCGAGTGGCTCAGTGGTGGAGTATCGCCTTGCCAAGGCGAGGGTCGCGGGTTCGAATCCCGTCTCGCGCTTCTACAACCTCCTGATAATATTCAGGAGGTTTTTTTGTACCTAGCGGCACGGAGATGGAAGTTTTACGAGGCGACGCCGTAAAGCGAAGCGGTCAGGCTCGCCGACAAAATCTGTCCGTCGACGGCCCTTTCGTTAAATTTACGGATAAAAAAGGAGGAATCATTATGAAACAAAAGCTACGGCGCTACATCGGCGACCGACATTTCTACCGAATGCTGCTCGGAATCGTTGTCCCGATCATTATTCAAAACGGAATCACCAATTTTGTTAGCTTACTCGACAACCCGTTTTAAGTTTCTCATCAGCATTGCCTTCTCTGTGATTGGTATTATCGTTTTTGCAGCAGCAGGCTCGCAGCTCATTTCCCTGTTTCTCCATGAAGGCGGAGAATCTGGTGATATCGAGCAAACCTTGTTGTACAGTGAGAAGTACTTACACTGGATCCTGCTTGGATTGCTTCCGTTTGCACTCAGTCAGGTATACTCTGGAACGCTTCGAGAGACAGGAGAGACGGTTGTGCCGATGGTTGCTGGCGTTACAGCTGTTCTTGTAAACCTGACCTTCAATTTCTTCCTTATTTATGGAAACTTTGGCTTTCCGAAGTTAGGTGTAGAGGGTGCCGCGATCGCAACCGTATTGTCTCGTTATGTGGAACTTAGTATTATCGCAATATGGTCACACACGCATACCGAAAAGGTGCCGTATATCAAGGGTGTCTACCGCACATTGAAGATTCCTGCAGAGTTGACCAAACAGATCGCAGTAAAGGGGCTTCCGCTCATCTTAAATGAGGCACTGTGGGCATTTGGTATTGCCATTTTAAATCAGTGCTATTCGACAAGAGGACTGGCAGCCGTAGCGGGAACCAACATTTCCTCCACGATTACCAATCTGTTTAATGTCGTCTTTATTGCGATGGGAAGTGCACTTGCGATTATCGTAGGCCAGCTGCTTGGCGCAGGAAAGACAGGTGCCGATCTGATCAAGGTTGTGATCGGTTATATCCTTGTAAAGCGCGGAAAATGGGTTGTGAAAATCGTCGACAACGACTGATAATGCGAAAAAAATATAAGAAAAGCATAACAAAAACAAAACAAGAACCGAATAAAGATTAATATTGCACAATATCCTTCCATTTCTGACCTGTTGTGCTCTTGCATAATTACGATAGATGGAGTACAATAAATTTGAAAAAAGATCCGTGAAACTTCTTCAAAAAAAAGAGGAAGCGTCCCAATGACAAGACGGAAAAATATGTTGTGAAAGGATGGCAGAAAAATGATTAAAGGATTTAAGATGAAGCTGTACCCAGGTATGGAGGCAGAGTACGAGAAGAGACATAACCAGCTGTGGCCGGAGATGAAGGATATGATTCACGAGCACGGCGGCAAGAACTACACCATCTTCTTAGATCGTGAGACCCTGACTCTGTTCGGATACATCGAGATCGAAGACGAAGAGCTGTGGGCAAAGGGTGCTGATACCGCAATCAACCGCAAGTGGTGGGATTTCATGGCAGATATCATGGAGACCAATCCAGATAATAGCCCGGTATCCATCGACTTAAAGACCGTATTCCACTTAGATTAAATCATTACACAAATTTTTATACAAAAAGGCGCTTCCAACCAATTAGACTGGAAGCGCCTTTTTACTTGAATTTAAGTAAGCCCCGAGGTGAATGTTAGCGTCTTAAGTTCACGCGTCCAGAAAGATTCATGTAAATCCCATGCTTGCATGAGGATTTCATGAAGCAACTGGACGAAGTGGACGCCCCGTTTATGAGCAAAACAGAGCTGCGTAGCAGCGACGCACGGTACGGGCGGTTTTGTGAATGGGAGTCCCGTGAACGAAAAGACAACTTAAAAAGGGATCCCGCGGAATTGGGCCCGTCGACAAAGTCACTTCACCGAGTGGGCGTTCGTGAAACTTCCGAGAAGAACTCATCAAAGGATTAGTTGTAATCTACCTCGATGAGACAAAGTCCCTGCGCTGGAGCAGTAGGCCCTGCAAGGCTTCTCTTTTTGCCCTGAAGGATCGTCAGCACATCATCCGGCTGCATCCGATGAAAACCAACCTCAAGCAGTGTTCCGGTCATGATGCGAACCATATGCTGGAGGAAACCGTCTCCGTGGAAGGAGAGTGTCAGGTAATCCCCCTTTTGCTGGATGCGGATCGAATCAACCGTACGCACGGTACTCTTATTCATTTTCGGATTGCCGCAGAAGCTTGCAAAATCGTGCATTCCGGTCAGATGAACAGCGGCCTTATTCATAGCAGTCAGGTCAGGCATGCCCTCCAGACGAGTCACGTAGCGGCGGTCAAAAACAGGCTTTGTTTGTCCAACATAGCAGGTGTAGCAGTAGGTCTTTCCAGTAGCATTGTAGCGGCTGTGGAAGCGCTGTGAGGCTTCTGCAACCTCTAAGATTACGATATCATCTGGCAGATAACGGTTCATATAGTCGCGGATTTCACGCACGGAAAGTGTCGTGTCGAGCAGTGCATTCGCGGTCATCGCCTTTGCGTGGACACCAGCATCGGTGCGTCCTGCGCCGACAAGCTTTACGGTGTCCACATCGCACATTTTTGCAAGAACAGCCTCGATCTTACCCTGAATCGTGTCATCGGTGTGCTTTTGGTGTTCCCAGCCACTGTAGCGGCTTCCATCGTAGCTGATGGTAAAACGATAATTATTCATGAAAAAACTCCTATAAAAAACTCCTATTTGGCATCAGGTCAGCTCCCATAAATGGAACTGACCTGATTTTTAATTCTTCTTATTCTTCTGCTCTTTATCCAGATTGCTCTGTGCAGTTGCCAGCATCAGCTTGATACGGTTGAGCTGATTAACCTCAGAAGCACCTGGATCATAGTCAACGGCGATGATATTGGATTCCGGATGCTGATGACGAATCTCCTTAATAACACCCTTGCCGACGATGTGGTTTGGCAGGCAGCCAAATGGCTGTGTGCAGACAACGTTGTTGACACCACTGTTGATTAACTCCATAATCTCACCGGTAAGGAACCAGCCCTCACCGGTCTGGTTTCCAAGGGAAACAAGCGGATCGGCATAC
>CAVFYJ010000175.1:0-3214 GCA_963626545.1 Acetatifactor sp.
GCGCCATAAATGACAAGGCGACCATCGAAGGCAAAGACTAAAATTTCAATGCCATAGGATGGTCGGCTTGGTTTACAAAAATCTCATTGAGCGCTTACCTTGTAAACGTTGTCGCAAACGAAGACTGCCGCATCCTCTTTCTGACGATCGGCAGTCTGAAACAACTCCAAAACAACACAGCACGATGGATGTTAAAATTCATATCCAACTTGCTGCTCATTTCTACGCACAAGAATCTAATGCTTTCGAGCCGGAGTTTCCACACGGCGCCAAAGACCATCCGTGGCCGCGTCATGTCGTATCTTAACGCCGTCTCTATGCAAAAAAACGCCCGGGAATTCAATATCCCCTTTAACCGGCAGCCGCTGGCAGACTATCTGAACCTCGAACGCACACTACGTCTCACAGAACCTGCAAAATAATCTGAAAAGCATAGCATACGAATGCCAGAAGAACGGTCGGAACGATGAATCGCAGGCCTCTTACAAATTCATCACAGCGATGGTGGAGCTTTTCGAGATTTCCGTTTACGGTCTCACGATACAGCGCGATAAGACGCTGCCTTGCCGCCTCTTCCTCCATTTCTTCAAGATGTTCTCTCTGCATAATTTCCGGATCCATCCGAGCAATCTGCTCCGGCCGCAAAAGACGCATGAAAAATACCAGTACATAAACATAGGCAATCATGATAGCAATGCAGCTCAGAATGTATAACACTGTCACAAAAAGCTGCAGTACGTCCTGCGGTTTCGTAAGCTGCGACAGGCCATTGAACAGGCCGGTGATAAATACAAAAAAGAACCCGCAAAATGTGATGGTAATATAAACCTTGTTGTCCAGCTTGTTGCTGCGGTCAAACTGATTTTCATATTCCGTCATCAAACTGGCAAGTTCCAGCTGCGTGCCGGTGTTCTTCTGTTCTTTCATCGCTCGTCCCTTCTTATCTTCTTTCAAGTTCCTTCTCAATCCAGGTCATGATCACATCCACCAGATACTCCTGCGGTATCTCGCTCAGCTCCCGTCCCGGCGATATCTTATGCCATTTCTGAATGCATCTCCGGCAACAAGTTGCTGTTGCGTGCTGCGCGATAAAAACTGGATGACCCCGCATACCATTCATCCTTCGTCATATCACGATGCCCCGGCAATCCTTCCTCTTACTGGCATATCGTCAGCTTTAACATATTCTTCTCGCGTTCCTCTTTTGTCGTTTCAGAAATTAAATATCCCATACCAAACCATCATTAAGTTCAAATTCAAGTTTTTTACTATCGAATGAAGTTCGTTGCAACACGCTCTTCCTGTTTCGGAAGGCCAAATTCCTTTTTCCCGAGTTCAATGCTTTTGATCAGGAATGTCATGTTACGGGCAAGCGTTCGCATCGTCTGCTTGCCTTCTTCATCCATTTCCGCTTCGCCCTTCGCTCGACCATGAATCGAATTCCAGTATTGACTGGAAGCAATTGGCATATTACTGATGGTGAAATATTTGTTCAGCTCATCAAATGTGGCCGAACATCCGCCTCTTCTGGCACAAACCACACTGGCACCCACCTTCATACTTTTATCGAAATGTGTGCTGTAAAACAGCCGATCAAGACAGGCAATCAGTGTTGCATTCGCTGACGCATAATATACAGGACTTGCGACCACAAGCCCATCTGCCTCCTCAAAAAGCGGAGCCAGTTCATTGACGGCATCATTGAATACACATTTCCCGGTCTCCGCACAATGATTGCAGGCCACACAGCCACGGATATCTTTGTTTCCCACTTGGGCAGTGGTCACCTCCACACCATTCTCTCTGAAGATATTTTCCATCTCGCGAACAGCAATGGATGTATTACCGCCAACACGAGGACTTCCGTTAATAATCAGGACCTTACTCATTTTCAAATCTCCTGTTTTCTCAACGCTGGTGCCTGTCACCAATGACTGCTATTTTTTTAGTCTGTATCTTCTATTTTTGTTAGCACCAGTGAACTCAATATCTATCGCATTCTCTCAATCAGCATAATAACAGGACGAAGACCATCCACGCAGGAAAATACCCCCTTGTCATCAGCTCTCATCCAGGTTCCGCTTGGCTGAAGTAATTCTCCGTCTGACAACAGTTTTACCATTTCCTTAATAGGCTTCCATGCATACTCACACAAGCTCTCTGGTTTATTGTCTCCGTCACTAATATAGACCTGTCCTGCCTTGTGAAATGGACAGACTTCAAAATTGGAAATAGCATATTTTTTCTGCAAGCTCTTTATCAATTTCAGATCTCAATATGGTTATCTTTACATTATATTTCATATCCACAACTCCTAAAACTTTCTCACCCCGTATAAGCATCCTCTGCAGTGTTCTTGACGTTTTGATCCAAGTAATCCACCTCAATCTCTTCATATCGAGTGCATGACCGTACGCCATCCAGCGAAAGGCAACCCTCCCCCGTTTGATAAGCCACGCTTTTCTTCGTGATCACTGGATTGATCATAGCAAACTGGAACGGCCCAGCTGCCACTGCGATAATGTTTTTCCGCACACCAATCATCTCGTGCTGACGCGCTCGATCGCGGGCGCGCTCGCATGCGCTCATGCAAGCATGACACATTCTCACTTTGCCTTCGCGGATGTTTGTCGCCATGCCGACACATCAATCCGCTTCTTCCAATCCGCTCCCAGAGGTGCGCTGCAACGGACGACACTGATGACTTCGCTGAGTACTCCGTAATTTAATGCAGTTCCCCCACTGTCGCAGTGGTAGTTGACTGCCCGATCTGCACCGATTCAGTATTCTATATGCGGACGGGTCATCCTTCTAGCACTCGATGTTCACTATAATCTGTGAAAGGCCGTTTTATCTTCAGTCCCCCCTCATGAAACCAATCGCCGAACAAACGGTATCTGTTTTAAAATCAGAGTTATGACATAACCACATATCAAAACTGTACCACATAAAATAAATGCATACAGCATTGACGGAACACGAATTTTCTCGCGGAATATATGCCATAAGAAATCATTCAATTTTGGATTTGATTTAATATAGACATGCAGCAAATATATCCCAAACGTGCATCCACCAACAGAAACAATCGGTTTTTTCAATTTTTCCAGTAGGAAAGAATGCTCATTCATATATTGGCATGTAACAAATATTGCAACACAGTTTATCAGCACAAACGTGCCATGAAATGCCTGCGAACTACCCTCGTCACATA
>CAVFYJ010000176.1:0-3192 GCA_963626545.1 Acetatifactor sp.
CCGGCATTCAAGGGAAACTTTGGATGCTCGGCCATTCTATGACCGAGTAGTTCACGTTATTCTTAAAGGTGTAAGTCCTAAGCACGCCCGTTAGCGGGAAGTGCATAGCCAACAAGGCAAGGGTGTCCATCGAATATGCCGACAATCAAAAATCCGGATGCAGTAATACACATTGCAAGGGAAGAAGATCAGCTTCAGGCGATTGAGCGCATTACCATGTTTCATGCGGCAGAAGCGTACAGTATGCTGTTGGAACGAAAGAAGGTTTCGGCGAATGCAAAGATGAGTCTCTTGCAGTGATTCAGGCATTTCAGGCACAGCAAAAAACATCACGTTACTGATTGTTTTCGGTAGACACCGGGCGTACAACCCATTTGCTGATGAAATGCGTAGGAAAAATGCTCGGGCGAAGAATAGCCGATTTGGTCGGCAATTTCACTGAGCGAATAAGAAGTTGTTTTTAAGAGGATGCAGGCTGCACTGATGCGCGCCTGTGTCCTCTTTTTCTGAAAGGTAGTGCCATATTGCTTTTGAATTAAACGCTGTAGCTGACGGACAGACAGGTGTGTCGCGTTCGCAAGGCTTGTCAATGTGATGGTGCGGTAATTGTTTAAAAAGGCTTCCTCAATTGCCAGCGGAGAGAGGGGGTCATAGGAAACACAAATGGAATCCTTGGAAACAGAATTTGTGCAAATAGAACCTGGGTAATTAAAATTTGGGCAATCAGAAGCGATGGAACTAGAAGGAGAAGTGGCCTGATAGCAGCGAACAAGGGTGCAAAAAAGCTGTACGAATAGACCTGACATATAGGCGGTGTGCCCGATTGCAAACGGCGTCTCGGCTTCTGAGAAGATGTGTTTCATAATCGGAAGGATACCGGTAGTATCGGTTCCGATCCAATAGGTCTGCTGTAAGAACGACTGCACAAGATCGTGGTCAACGTGTGCATCAGTGTGTTGTTCAGATGGGGTGAGAAGCTGCATGTAGACACACATTTCCGCCATCGGATGTGTCAGGTCTGGTGTTTGCTCGTGAAAGATATGGGGACCAGTCACATAAATGCTGTTTGCTTTTACTGGGATGCGTGTGTCGCCAAGAAGGACACTTCCTGCGCCGTCTGTAACGCAGTGAATCTCATAGCAGCCTTTAGCATGACTATGTCCGGGAATGACAGTATCAATGACGCCATTGGAAAGCATGGATACGCGAAAGGACGCGTCTTCAACTTGAAAAGAATACGAAAGTCCGGTCAGATGCATGGTTTTCTCCTTTACAACCCTTGTAACTTATAAAATAATGTGTTTTTCAATCACTTTGGCCATATAATCTTAGTCGTATGATCTTAGTATGGCAGAGGAAAAAACGTATGTCAAGAAAAGATTCGAAAACACGACAAAAATATCGAAAATAGGTCATGGCATTGTCTTGAAAGAAGAGACCGCTTTTTCTATAATGCAAGTATCAGATGCCGATAGATTCAAATCAGAATAGGCAGGAAGGAGACGTGTTTTATGTATGATATGACACCGTATTTAAAGAAAATTGACGAGGTGATTGCAAAGGGACCGTACAAGGATACCTGGGAGTCTTTGTCACAGTACCACACACCGGACTGGTACCAGAAGAAAAAGTTTGGAATTTTTATTCACTGGGGTATTTACAGTGTTCCGGCATTTGGAAATGAGTGGTATTCCCGCAACATGTATATTCAGGGTTCAAAAGAATACGAGCACCACATTGAGACCTACGGAAAGCACAGCGAATTCGGATACAAGGATTTCATTCCAATGTTTACCGCAGATAAGTTTGACCCAGATGCATGGGCATCTTTGTTTGAGGAGGCTGGTGCACAGTATGTCGTACCAGTTGCCGAGCATCACGATGGCTTCCAGATGTATAAGAGCGAGATTTCTCATTGGAATGCATATGAGATGGGACCAAAGCGCGATGTGTTAGGCGAGCTTGGCCGCAGCTGCAATGCAAAGGGAATGCGCATGGGTGCATCGACACATCGTATTGAGCATTGGTTCTTTATGGGTCATGGAAAAGAATTTGATAGCGATATTAAGGATCCAATGGAGCGTGGTGATTTTTATTGGCCAGCAATGAAAGAGGCCGATCATTTTGATATTAACAGTGAACCGACACCAACAAAAGAGTTTCTGGAGGATTGGCTGGTGCGCACCTGCGAGATTGTTGACCGCTATCATCCGCAGATTCTGTATTTTGACTGGTGGATTCAGCATGCATCCGCAAAGCCATATTTAAAGAAGCTTGCTGCCTATTATTACAACCGTGCCGCAGAGTGGGGAACTGGAGCGGTCATCAACTATAAGCATGATGCCTTCTTATTTGGAACGGCAGTTCCGGATGTGGAGAGAGGACAGTTTGCAGAGGTAAAGCCGTACCTGTGGCAGACTGATACCGCGATTGCGCTCAATTCCTGGTGCTATACTGAGAACAATCAGTTTAAGAATTCGACTGATTTGATCTGTGATCTGGTTGATATCGTTAGCAAGAACGGCCGTATGCTCTTAAATGTTGGCCCGAAGTCGGATGGCACGATCTCTGAGGAGGATCAGCATGTCTTAAGAGAGATCGGAAGTTGGCTGAAAGTAAACGGAGAGGCAATCTACGATGCACAGGTATGGCGTAAATCGGGCGAGGGCCCAACAGAGGTAGTTGAGGGACAGTTCTCCGATGGCATCAAGAAGAACTTTACTTCACAGGATTTCCGTTTTACCACTGCAAATGGAAAGCTCTATGTGACCGCATTAAAGTGTAGTGAAGATCATAAGTACTGCGTTACATCTCTTGGCATTCAGGATGCAAGCAAGAAGGCAAACTTTAGTGGAATTATTCGTAAGATCGAAGTGTTGGGTGCGGACGGCGAGCTTGCATGGACAAGAGATGAAGAGGGACTTCATATTGAGTGCGATGTAGAGAGTGATAAGCCGATTGTGTTCCGTATTACAGTAGACTGATAGTCAAATAGTAGATAGTGGCATTCGGTAGAATTGGGAAAAGGTGCTGAGATGTTAGGAGAGGGGTCAGACGTATAGGTCTGACCCCGTTTCTTGGTCTGCCCCCGTTTTTTGAAAAAAATGATAGAACTCAATAACGAGAAAACGAATTGTTTAGAAAAATATTAAAAAACGCGAAAAAATCATGATACATCGTAGTATATAGAAA
>CAVFYJ010000177.1:0-3138 GCA_963626545.1 Acetatifactor sp.
CAATACTGTCACGCACACCGAGCTTTATTCCCGCATCCTTTGCCAGCTGAGTATCCGGTGTAACGCCTATAGCCAACAGAACCATGTCTGATGTCAGTGATTCTCCTCCATCCAGCAAAGTATGTACAAAATCTCCATCCTGTCTGAATCCTTCTACTTTTGCGCCTAAACGCAGATCAATTCCATGAGCACGCATCTGAGCATGAACAAAGCTTGCCATATCTGCATCCAGCGTAGTTAAAAGCTGATTCTGACTCTGAACGATAGTAGCCGAAACGCCCAATTTCAGGAGATTTTCTGCCATTTCCAGACTTATGAATCCGCCTCCTGCCAGGACAGCTGTTTTAGGCTTATGATCTTTTACAAATCTCCGGATACGAAGTGTGTCCTCTACCGTTCTCAGTGTGAAAACACGCTCATTGTCAACACCGGAAAGTGTCGGAACCGTTGGTCTTGCCCCCGGTGCGAGAAGCAGTTTGTCATACGTCTCTGTATAAATTTCGTCACTATCATACGCATGAACAGTAACACTCTTCTTTTCAGGATCAATTGCAGTCACTTCCTGCTGTACACGAACATCAATACGGAAGCGCCTCCAGAAGCTCTCCGGCGTTTGCAGGGTAAGATCTTCCTGATCCTCGATAACGCCTCCCACATAATAAGGCAGACCACAGTTGGCATATGATACGAAGCCGCTGCGTTCAATCATGATAATCTGTGCATCTTCATCCAATCGGCGAATACGGGCTGCGGCAGACGCTCCGCCCGCCACACCGCCAACAATTACTACCTTCATCTTGCATTCTCCACCATAGCAGCAATATCTGCTTTCGAGCGAAATCCAACGGATTTTGCCACTGCTTTTCCATCCTTGAAAAGTACCACCATCGGGATACTGGACACCTGGAAGTGCATTGCCAACTCCATCTGTTCATCTACATTGACTTTTCCAATCTTTAGCTCATCTGCTTTTTCTTCTGCAAGCTCATGCAGTACAGGAGAAAGCATTTTGCACGGTCCGCACCAGTCTGCGTAGAAATCAACCAAAACCGGTTTGTCCGAATGCAGCACTTCATTTTCAAAATTTTCAACAGTAATTTTAATCTCAGCCATAAGAAAGCTCCTTTCCTTCATCTGTCGTTAGTTCTTGTTTTTCAGTTTGCAAATACCTTGCGTCATGGTTCCCATCGGGCAGAACGCACACCATGTTCTGGGCTTATAAAGCACCATAACGATGAGTCCCAGTAACAGCGATGTCAGCATAAGTCCATAAAATCCGAAGCTAAACTGTGCCACCCAGTCAGCAACTGTACCCGAGGTATAAGTCCATCCCCATGGCGCTCGGAATGTCCAAAACAGCTTGATAGCCTCTCTTAAAGACGATGCTCCGGCAGCAACCAGATAGGTCTGGAATACCATGTTTCCGAACATCGTCATAAAAAAGATTAGAAATCCATAGCGAAACCACTTTGAGTACATCCAGTGTGGCGTAGACTTACACCTTGAACATTTAAGTTCTGTCCCAAGCTTTCCAAACAGCTGTCCGCGACCGCAGAGATGATTGCAAAAAAACTTGTTGCCACCGAATATTGCCAGAATCAGCGGCAATATAAAATCTATCATTCCAAGCCATGCAAACAGGATATTGAAAAAGCCAAGCGCAAAATAAACGATTGCATAGATCCATAAATAATCATACCAGTGCTTCTTTTTCATGCGTCTGTCCTCACTTTCATCACAATGCAGCCGGTTGGACATAGGTTCGCGCATTTTCCGCATCCCACACAGCAATCCATATCAACGGCAGCATAGCAGCCGTGCTGAACCTTTATAGCTCCCAGAGCACAGGTATTTTCACACACGCCGCAGGCAACGCATTGCGCCTTGTCTACAGCAGCCAGTCGTTTCGGCATCTGATCTTCCTCCCTTAATCATGCAAGGATTTGTAATAGAGCATACAATGGCAAAATCCCTCATAGCCTGGATCAGCAATCTGCTCCTTGAATTCCTGACACATACATTTTGTCGCTTCCGTGCGTTCTAAGCGGCACGGACAGTATCCGCCGGTACGCTTAAGTCCCTCGCGAACTGTCTTCACAATCTCCTGATCCGGATTTAGTTCGATTTTCATTCTCATCACCTCGTTTCTTGTTATGGGCTTATCATATCGCTCGGCAAAATGCGTTTCCGTGACAAAGTTACATTGGCGCAAAAAAAATCCGGTGCCTTTTGAACACCGAATTTCATTGCTGTATGAATCATGCCTTTTGATGGCTGTGATGTTTTTATTCCAGTTCTTCTAGACCTTCCATATCAAGCAGTGTAATTTCTCCGCGCTTTATGTCTACCAGTCCGTCCTCTGCGAAATGCTTGAACATCCTTGCGACAGCCTCCCGTGCAGAGCTGATATGCTGAGCAATCTGCTCATGTGTCATATGGATCACATTAGAATTGGTTCGCTCTGCTTCGGCAATCAGAAAGCCTGCCAGTCTCCGATCCAATCCCTTGAACAAAATCTGCTGCATTGCCCACATAACATCTGAGAACCGCTTTGTTGCCAATTCATACAGATAGCAGCGAACGTAGATATTTTTCTCTTTAAGCGATGCAATGACATCCACGGGTATAATCAACGCCTCAGTATTCTGTTGAGCGGTCATCTGCGTCTCAAAGGTGATCTGGCTGATAACGCAAGAGGCAGAAAGCACACACAGATCATTGGCATACAGCCGGAACAAAGTCACCTCGCGTCCCTCATCTGAAAGCAAATATGTACGAATCTCTCCGGAAAGCACTAAAATCATACCGAGGCATTCATTATTGCAGTTATTTATGATCATGCCCTTTCCATAACTGCGAACATAAGCCCTTTGTTCGACTCTTTCCTTCTCATCATCTGACAGCGATGACCAGAACGGAAGCTTAGTTAATATCGTTTTATCCATGGCCATCCCTCCTGAAATCTGTTTTGAAATATATGTTTGTTATGGTCTTCTGTTTTCCCGCGAGGCAGCCGGAGCATAGCGATAATTAAATAACCCCTCCATCAGGATTTATACTCTCGATGCGCCAAAAAACATCCCCGCTCATGAGAATAGATCACCCCTACTGCCTGCAAATAGGCGTAGATGACCGTAG
>CAVFYJ010000178.1:0-2951 GCA_963626545.1 Acetatifactor sp.
GGCATAGATAATCGGCTTTGCACCGTAAATGCGGTACATGCGCTCACACTGACGAAGCTTCTCAGCTGCGCTTAAATCCTTCTCGGTTACCAGCCAGACAAGGGATGCGATCAGGCTGTCCGTCTGGCGCTGCAATTCGAGTGCAACGTCTGCCGCCTCTTTGCGGTCGCTCTCCTTTTTGGAAAGTTCCCACTGAAGATACAGCGTCATCAGATATTCTTCCTGCTGACGCTTCGTGACGGTGCGCGTCAGATTGGAGCGATACCAGGAAAGAAGGCGCTCAGCCTCATCCATGCGATCCTGCTTAGCAAAAAGCCATACGCGATACAAATAAAGGCCTGCGCTGGATGGATATTTTTTCATATTTTCTTCCAGACACTGATCCATCTGGGAGAAAATTCCAGTCTCCTCATGACTCTCATTTAAATAGGCAAGAAGAAGGCGATATAAATAGCACACAATCGACTTTGGCGGTCTGCCATCCGGCCGTACTGCGTTTTTTGCGTTCTTTTTTTTGAAGCTTCGCGTTACCTGAATGCGAACTTCGGTGCCCTGCGTTGGAGTCTCAATCCATACATGCGCGGTATTGCGGCCCTTGTGCATCTTTGATACATCCGCAAACACAGTGAGCATCATCTGCTGCTGGGAGAAATCGCGCGCGGTAATCTTCTTTTGCGGAAGCACTAGCCACGGTGCATCGGTCTTTACCTGTGCGGACAGCCAGCCCCATGTGCTTGCCGTCACTAAAATTTCGATGCCCTGTTGTGGAAGCTCCTCCTCGGTAAAGTTTTGCATCTTTGTCTGTGCGACAAGCTGCACTGGCTCCTTTAAGGCCATTGCGACCGCAAAGCCTTCTAACGCCTGATGCTCGGAGCTGCCTTCAAGAAGTCCCTCGTAGAGAGCGGTGCGCTGTACCTGATCCTTCATAAAGTCCAACTCTCTGAACTTGTCTGACACAAATAAATGGCGCGCCTGTGATGGATTTTCCCGGTACAGAGCGCCAAACTCTTCGAGTGTGTGTGGCAGATCCTTTGCGGCAGCGGTCTCGCTTACCTTGTAGTGATACTCAATTCTTCGCTCACCCGCATTGCCGACCACAACGATGGCGCCGTTAATCTCGTCGCCCGCTTTCATATCAATGGTATTGATTTCAAACAGAACGGCCGCGCTTAACCCGGCTGCCTGTCTGGTTCCTATTTTTACTCTTTCATTTGTCGAGTAGAAAAAGCCTTTAAAAGGTACCCGGTTCTGCACCCGAATCACAAGTTCTTTGTTCTGCACGGTACTGGCTTCCACTCTTCCCTCCAGATATGCCGGTGAAAACTCCAGCTCTGGTGCCTTCACCAGTACATTTCCGGCCGCCAGCTGTTCGATCCGCTCCTTCAACCTTTTCTCCTCCTTTTTTGTTTCTTTTTAGGTTATTTTTAGTTTCATTTGTATTTTTGCACATATGTTGTATTATTTTATCGCAAATACGGATAACAATCAAGCGTTTCTATTGATTTTTTTCTTCGGGAGGGGGAATTTTGTCACGCATTCTTTTTTTATCATATCTTATATCAAGTACAAAACAAGCAAAGGAGTCTCTATGGACTACAATGGAAACCGTACCCGTATACAACGCGGGAATTATCATAGAATGTCAAATAGCTGCCCTTGTGAAAACAGTAATTGTAATGGAAGCACTCCAGTTTCAAACTGTAATCGAGCAACTGTAAATAATACGAATAACATGAATAATGTGAATGCCACAAACTCTGTTGGCTGTGCTTGCGCAGATCGCACGATATCCGTTGAGTGCAATATTCCTCGCCGCCCAGTTGGTATCTCTTATGTAACTATCCAGACTTTTGGCGATATTTATCCACCGCAAAAAGCTTTGAATGTGGGAACAGTCTTTGCATCGCTTGACTATCCTTTCACTGCTGCTTGTTGTTCCTCAAATCAAATGAGAGGAGGCCGCGCATGAATATGAATGGAAATACAACCTGCAATGCCAGCTGTAATATGAACATGAATGGAAATAGAGCGACTAATCGAAATCAGAATGCTAATGCTGCAATGTCTCATGTCTATATGCACGGATTTGTCTGCGACGATGCAGCTCTCTTTTTAGATACCCATCCAGACTGCCCTCATGCACGCCGTCTCTATCAGGAAAATTTTGCTCAGTATGAGCATGCTGCAAAACATGCCGCTGCGGCTGGCAGCCCGCTGTTTCGTGCAGATGCCGTATCGGACTGCGGTTGGAGTTGGACGGATGAGCCATGGCCATGGGAAGGAGGTAGCTGCTAATGTGGGTTTATGAAAAACGACTTCAGTATCCTGTTCATATTACACAGACCAATGCAAAGCTCGCTCAAGTTATCATCTCGCAGTTTGGCGGACCGGATGGGGAACTTGCTGCCTCGCAGCGCTATCTGTCTCAGCGCTACACGATGCCAGATGGCATGACAAAGGGACTTCTTACCGATATTGGAACAGAGGAACTTGCCCATATCGAAATCGTCTGTGCGATTATCTATCAGCTGACAAAAAATCTCTCGATTGAAGAAATCAAAGCTTCCGGTTTTGATAAATATTATGTTGATCACACACTGGGCATCTGGCCTCAGGCGGCAGGCGGTATTCCATTTAATGCCTGCGTTTTCCAAGTCAAAGGTGATCCAATCACCGATCTGACAGAAGACCTCGCTGCGGAGCAAAAAGCTCGCTCCACATACGACAACATTTTAAGATTAATTCATGATCCTGAAATCTGTGATCCGATTCGCTTCCTGCGTCAGCGTGAAATCGTCCACTTCCAGCGCTTCGGAGAAGCACTTGTTCACGTTCAGGATGATCTTCCGAAAAATGTTTATGCCTATAATCCAGCCTTTGATGATGCAAGTCGCTGGTCAATAACTCGGTCATAGAATGGCCGAGCATGCAAAGTTTTCCTTGAATGCCGG
>CAVFYJ010000179.1:0-2939 GCA_963626545.1 Acetatifactor sp.
ATTTGACACCTGTGTTACAAATCACTGGTACATAAAACGAATGGAAACGGATCAGGATCATGTCCACATTTTACTTCAGTATAATCCTACTGATTTTATCACTCATATTGTGTCTATATTAAAACTCATATTGTGTCTATATTAAAGCAACGCAGTACTTACTTATCTTGGCAGCAATATTCTTCACTGCTGAAACAGCATTACTGGAAAAAGCACGTTCTATGGTCAGACAGTTATTTTGCAGCGTCGATTGGTACTGTATCACAAGCAGTTATCGAACGATATATTGAAAACCAAGGATAATACTTCTTAAATGACCAGCTTTTCATTCAGAACATTTCCGTTTTTCGGAACACGAAAAGCGGAAAAATTAAAAATATCTCAAGCCACATTGCAAAATCGCCCCTAAAGGGGCGGGGCTTCCTTATCAAATCTGTGAATACCTCCGTCATTGAATGGCTAAGGATTCTCACGCAAAATCCTAAAATTTAATAAACAGGTGGCATTTTGCAACGTAATATTTTACTGATATCCCCTTGCATTTCTATTTGATAACCAGTATAATGAAAATCGATCGGACATTTTTGTCTGATTTCAAGCATTTTTAATGGAGGTTTTGATATGACACAGGTTTCTAAAGATATTACAATCGGTGAGCTGCTTCAGGTAAACACCGGTGTTATTCCGATTCTTATGGCTGCTGGTATGCATTGCCTTGGTTGCCCGGCATCTCAGGCTGAGTCCATCGGCGAGGCTGCTGAGGTTCACGGAATTGACCCAGATGATCTGGTTGACAAGATCAATGAGTTTTTAGCTGAGAACGCTCAGTAATTTCGTAATTTATCTCGTAAAATTTCATAAGATTTTAAAGCTTAGCTAATTTGACTACTGTCAGCAAACGCTTTTTCAATTTTTATGATCAAACAAAGGAGTCCATCGCGGCTCCTTTTTCTTTTTTATATAAAAACAAAACAATGCCGACCGCCTCTGACTATGTATCCGGTCCTTTCGGACCGGGTAAGATCTATCAGAAGCAGCCGGCAGTTTCGAGCGCAACCTGCGGTATCCGCCCTGCTGCGTTACACTATTATGTTATGCGATACGACGAGAAGTGTTCCGTCATTCCCTCTCACAATCCTCTTATCGCACCAGAAGAAGCTTTTGTCCGGGTTCAGTGCCAAGATCATCGGTCTCACTTTTTGCTGCCTTTGTATTTGCAGTCATGCCTGCGCTATTTTTTGATGCACTGGATGCAGACGCAGCGGATTCCTTATTGTTTTGGTTGACTTCGCGGATTCGCTCGACGCTCATGCGGTATTTCTTTGCGATGGACCAAAGATTATCCCCCGGCTGAACAATGTAACCGATCATGCCTGGAAAATCATTTGGGTCAATCTGCGCTCCGGTAAACTCCACCTGATCCAATACAGAGATCTCATGCTCAGTAAGCACAAATGTATCGAGGCTAATCACAGCGCGCACCTCGCCCTGACCGCCCGGTGCAATCATTGTCGTGATCTGCTCGAGCATCGGACTGATCGTAAAACAGCTTCCTGGCTTTGTTCCGCCCGCTTCGATCACGTGGCTGACTGGAATCACACCTGTTGCTGCTTGCATCGGGCGCTCATCATTTGCCGCAAGATAGAGTACCGTGACATAGACCGCGCCCTCGACGCGAATGCCCTCTGCCACAATCTCTGCCCGATCGATTGAGACTAAGCCCTCGCTGTGGCAAATCTGGAGCATCGTATCTGTGCTGTGCAATGGAATCTTCTCTGTAATACGGCATTTCGCCGTGTTCTTCATCTGAAGCGTCTCAAGATGTGCCGTCTTATAGCTCGTGTCAACTTCCTTTGTCGTGGAATAGGCATCACAGAGCAAATGCACCTTTTCCTCAAGATACAGCTTCATATCCAGCTCCACGACTGCATCTACATGAAAGATTCGATTTTCTCCGTCCTCGTCCGGGTGAATGCTGACATCCTTTTTGATCAACACCGGCTCCACAGACGGAATCATCTCTGGTCGGCATCCGGCAAGCGGCAGCTCCCCGGTAAAGGAGATCGTCTTTTCCATCCACTGCATCGGAAGCTGCTCCTGCCCGGCCTCGTAGATCACAAACAGCTGTGCCTCTGCCTGAATGAGCATTTTGTCCTCCTGCACCTGATACTCCATGCTCCGAAGACTGAGTGATTTCCATAAAAGCGACTGCGCAAGTGGCTTCCCCGGAACAATAACCACATCATCCTCCATGCGAAACGTATCCTTCTTTTGCAGCTGCAGCGACACAACTTCCATGTCTTTTCCAAGTACCGCAATATCCTCGCCACCCGAAAGTGACCGCGCCGCCTCCTCAAGATGCGCGGAAGCCGCAAAAAGCTCCACTCCCAGCACAGCGCTGATATGAAGCTTTCTCGAATTGACTACACGAAGGCTGATATCCTCCACCTTTGTGCGACACCGGACATAATCGCCCGGCTCAAGACCCGGATAGCCCACGCTCTCCTCAAATTCGAGTGCACCAGACAGATTTTTCATCCGGCCGGAGCCCTCCACGGCATACAAAATCTCAAAGTCCAGCCGTCCCTTCACGATCACTTTCTCTGAAAGCTGGCGCAATTCCTCCATCACAGCATCTGCCTGCTTTAACAACACACTGCCCACATCTGGCTTTGCGTCCGGGATATTGAAATCCTCGTCAAACGTAATCTGCGCCCCCGCTGTATTCCTGCTCCTGCTCATATGTATCTGTTTTTTTTGAAGTTCTAACATAATCGCCTCCATATGCTGATATTGGGCTTTGCCGCTTTTAGTCGGTTTTGACCTGACCGACTGGCCCTATTACCAGTATATGAAGGCGATTTTCTTTTTATCCATTTTTCCGCATGAATGCGGCATGACAAAAAATAAGTCAATCACTATCGAGTGCGAGTTCGTTT
>CAVFYJ010000180.1:0-2924 GCA_963626545.1 Acetatifactor sp.
GACTTGAACAGAATAATTACATATGCATTGATTTTCCGCGAGGTTAGGTATACAATATATAATGATATATTGTAAAAATTGCTCGGATATAATGGGAGAACTGTATGGGATATTTATCAATCAGGCAGACATCGGAAAAATGGAATCTTTCAGCAAGATGGATCAGTGATCTTTGTAAGGACGGACGAATCTCCGGAGCAATAAAAATAGGATCTTACTGGGCGATTCCGGAGGATGCAGAAAAGCCCAAGGATGCCAGAATTCGCAGCGGGAAATATATCAAAAACCCGCAAAAAGAAAATAATGCTCAGTGAGCAAATATAAGGTGGTAAGACAATGATTACAGGGGCAATCAAAAACAAGGTAGACAAGATCTGGACAGATATCTGGGCGGGAGGCATTACCAATCCACTGACTGTCATCGAGCAGCTGACCTATCTGATGTTTATCAGATCTTTGGATGAAAAGGAAATGGAAAATGAAGCCTTTGAAGCAGAGGGCGGAATTGAGATGGACAAGATATTTCCGCAGTCGGAAGCAGGACAGTCCATGCGCTGGAGCAAGTTTAAGAACAATGACCCGCGGGATATTTATGCGATCATGTCACAGAGAATATTTCCGGCGATCAAGTCTCTGAAAAATGGGCATTTACCTGATTTCAATGAACAAGGCGAAATGATAGAAATTCAGAATGATGACGATAATGCCGCACAGGAAAACACTGCATTTGCACGCTACATGGAAGATGCGATGTTTCTGATTCCGACACCGCAGGTGCTGCAGAAAATCATTACTGGATTGGATGATTTATATGAGCATGACATCGCAGATCTGGATATGCAGGGCGATCTCTACGAATACATGCTCGGCAAACTTGCAACCGCAGGTCAGAATGGCCAGTTTCGTACACCGAAGCATATTCGTGAAATGATGGTGGAATTATTGCAGCCAACACCGGATGATACCATTTGTGATCCGGCCTGTGGAACGGCAGGATTTCTTGTCAGTGCGGCCGAGTACATTCGCAGACATTATGAGAACACAATGACATCAGAGCAGTGGGAACATTTTGCGGGTGGTGCATTCAATGGATTCGACACTGACCGGACTATGCTGCGTATCTCAGCAATGAATTTGATGCTGCACTCCATCAGCAATCCAGACATTGACTATAAGGACAGTGTTTCCAAGCAAAACGAAATCAGCGACCGATACACGATGTGCCTTGCAAATCCTCCTTTTAAAGGAACCGTTGATGCTGAGAGTATTAATGATAATTTGAAGGCTGTCACCAATACTAAAAAGACAGAGCTTCTGTTTCTGGCATTGTTCCTTCGCATGTTGAAAAAAGGTGGACAGTGTGCCTGCATCGTTCCAGATGGCGTGTTGTTCGGTTCATCTAAGGCTCATAAATCCATTAGAGAGGAACTGGTGGAAAATCATCAGTTAAGAGCTGTTATCTCTATGCCGTCAGGTGTATTTAAGCCATATGCGGGAGTTTCCACGGCTGTACTTGTTTTTACTAAAACCGGAGCAGGCGGAACCGATAAAGTGTGGTTTTATGATATGAAGGCAGATGGTTTCAGCTTAGATGATAAACGTTCGGAGATTAGTGAGAATGACATCCCGGATATCATAGAACGCTTTCATAATCTTGACAAGGAAGCAGACCGTGAGCGTACAGAACAGAGCTTTTTTGTTCCAAAACAGGAGATCGTTGATAACGGGTATGACCTTTCTATCAACAAATACAAGAAGACAGAGTATGTGGCAGTGGAGTATCCGCCCACGAGTGAAATTCTGGACAAGCTGGATAAGTTGGAGGAAGAGATTGCTGCAGGGCTGAAGGAACTGAGGGGGATGTTATAATGCCAAAGCTAGGGGATGTTGCATCTTATGTCAACGGATATGCTTTTAAACCATCGGATTGGTCGAAAGATGGAACACCAATTATTAGAATACAAGATTTGACTGGAAACTCATATCAAATGAATCGGTACAATGGAGAAATGGATTCAAAATATAGAGTTGAAAATGGAGATATATTGATTTCGTGGTCAGCAAGTTTAGGCGTGTATATTTGGAAGGGGCAAAATGCTTTTTTGAATCAGCATATATTCAAGGTGAATCTAGATGAGACGCTGGTTTCGAAATCCTTTTTTGTCTATCAAGTGGAACATATTCTTGAAAATGCTGAATCAAAGGTTCATGGTGCAACTATGAAACATCTTACAAGAACTGTTTTTGATGCATTGCCATTTTATTTGCCAACGAAGGAAAAACAGCTGAAAATCGCTTCAGTGCTTGATGTAATCACCACTCTTATTGAAAAACACAAACAGCAACTTGGCGCATTGGAAGATTTGGTGAAATCCCGATTTCTGGAAGAGTTTGGAGATCCGGTAAGCAATCCGATGGGATGGGATGAGAAACCACTGATGGAGATGGGGTATTGCAAAAATGGCATGAACTTTCATACGGGCGATAGCGGAATTGAAATGCATTGCTTGGGAGTGGGAGATTTCAAAGACTTTTCTGTCATAGATGGAACTGAGCATTTGCCAACGATATCATTAAATGAGGAACCTCCAGAAGAGAGTATGTTGCAGGATGGAGATATTGTTTTTGTTCGCTCTAATGGCAACAAAGCTTTAGTAGGACGTTGCGTAGTTGTGTATCCTCATGATACGCCAACAACGTATAGTGGATTTTGCATCAGGTATCGGTTGACCGGAAATGAGGTTATAACATCGTATTTACTTCGAGTATTGAAAACTGATTCGATGAGAAAGAAAATGGCAGGTCGCGGTGCAAATATCCAAAATCTAAATCAGCAAATATTGGCTTCGCTAGATATTCCGTTGCCACCTACTAAGCTACAGCAGCAGTTCGCCGCCTTCGTAGCAGAGGTCGACAAATCAAAA
>CAVFYJ010000181.1:0-2838 GCA_963626545.1 Acetatifactor sp.
GTGTCCCTTATATAAGTGCGCCCAAAAATCTACTTTATTTTTCACTCTTACCTTCTACCATCAAATTAGGAACTATCGCATTTTCATACCACGAAGTTAGTATTTTGGAACCTAATTTTTGCATTTTTTTAATTTCCCTAGACGCTTTATAAATATTCGTCTCCAAGTATTCTTGCGGCGATGATATTTCATTCCTCAGCTGTCGCAATATCAAACAATTTTCCTCTTTTTTGCCAATAGCTTTCAAATAATTAGAATACAATAGAGGGCATTCCTCCTCTAGCAATTCGGGCACGCTTGGATATACTAGTTTGTTAACCATATCAGATGCCCAATATCCTGTTATTTTCAAGTCAACAGGATTCACATATATGTGATTATAGTAGTCAATATCAATAATACAACCATGAATCCATCCATATCCACCAATCTTTTTGATTTCCTCGGCAATCCTGTTTTGATAATCAGTATATTTTTTCAAAGGTTCTTCTATGGCTACAATCATTTTATCCATATTGTCAAAATAATATTTAATATCTTTTGCATCTATCCTTTTCAATGCCCCACCATTCAGCATCGACAATGAACCTGCTTTCGTTTTGTGGATAAAACAATAATATTCCTGTTTCTTTAACATATAAAGAACATTGACTTGCCTATTGAAAGTTATCGGAATATTCTTGCCCCGAAAGAAGTCCTTGTAATCCTGATCTGTAATTTCATATATGCCATCCTCATAACTCTCAAAATAATCGTAGCGCATATCTATCAGAAAGTCTTTTAAATGAGGATTCTCATTTCTATACCCAATCTGATTATCTGCATATACTCTTTTCACGCCATCATCAGAGAATACATTCCTATGAGTATGACCGCTGACGTAAACAAAATTATCATGATACTTTGCCTCTGCACACCAGTCTTTCATTGGTGTATGCGTAAAAATAATTGTGTTTTTCTTTGCCAGCACACTGATTAATTTATTATAAAGTTGTTCAAACTTTTTACTCTCTTGAATCTCTGTTTTTCTATCAATAGTTGCTCGATATACGCCATCATTTGCATTGAATTCTTCATTGTAGCCTGAGAACCCTAAGCCACCTAAAATTGCTAAGCGTGTATACCTCAGCCTTTCTGAAATAGCTACATTGTCTAACTGTATCAGCTCATTGTATGAAATAATATTGATATCATCATTTTCATTCCTGTAAAACAAATCATTATGTAATAAATACATCTCATTTTGTTCCAGTAGAATTTTGTACTTACCTATAATTTCCTCCATTGGTAAGTCCGGAAAACTCCATAGTTCATGATTCCCGAGAACAAAAATGAAATCTCGTTTTTTAAAAAACAATCTCGTTTCCCCACACAATTGATTTGCAGATTGCCTAAGCATTTTTATAAATAGTTCGAATACAGAAAATTCTGACGACACATCTCCACCAATGAGTGTTAAGTCCGTACTTTCATTAAGAATAACATCAACAATGTTCTGTAGTATATACACGACATCTTCTTTTGACCTGCACCCTGCATTTTTGATTCTATGCATTAAGTGCAAATCTGAAATATAGCTAATACGATCATCATCTTTTGAAAAAATATCACTATCACTTAAAATTTCTTTTCTTGATGTTTGCCATACCTGCATGGATTCTTTTTCATTCTTTTCAGTTGTAAGAAACTCGCCAATAAGTTTTCTGTCATAATCATATTTTTCATATGAGATATGTAACTGTTCACACAGCTCGCTGGTCATTTTTACACCATTTAGGTTCATTCCATCCGTATCGCAAAGATGCTTCATTCCTGTGCAGAACAGCAAATTTGCTCCTGACAAATCATCTTTTAAAAATGCTGCAAAATCAAAGAAATGCTCAAATTGCCTAGTATTTTCATCAACTACTGCCCCATATTCGTTTTTCCATTCTTGTTTGACAAAAAAATATCCATCATCATGTAATTTATGATATTCTTTTTTTATTTCACAAAATAAATTATCACTTAAATTGAACGGTAATTTTGTCGTTTCGTCAATTATATAATCCTTTTTGTTTATATGTAATTCATACGCTGAAGACAAATCCGTATCTTTAAGATTATTTTTTCTGTAAACCACAAATTCTTCAAATGTACTAAAGTATCTCCTACTCTCTGCGCATATATATTTCTCTCTAGCCCGGGTTTCTTCGCAAAAAAAATGAGTATTACTATCAAAATAATACCGTGTATACAATTTTATTTTTCCAGCTTTGCATTTTTTAATGAAATTAGCAAGTACGCGCCTAGATTTATAAAACTTTGATTTTGCTTCAGATCTCGGATTGTATGTATATGCATTCAGCACATCATCTGGATCAAAAATTGCACATATTCCATACTTAATCCAAATAGATGGATACGCCCCTGAAGATATATATTGCATTATCACATTAAACCGATCTTTATCATTCAGATCCTTGTAAATATAATTAAAGAAGAAAAAACGCACATCAACTATTCTATGCAAATTTGATGTATTGTAGTTTTCTACCATCGTTTGTAGCTCATCAACAGTTACACAGTCATTAAATTTTTGAATCCATTCGCAGCACTGCTCATGAACTTTTTCAGCCTCTTCGTATTGTAACTTCTCGCTTTCAGAAACTGAAGGATAATAATCGGTAACAGTATCGGTAACAGTATCGGTGACAAACGCTTTTCTTTCTTTCATTTTGCAAACATTTAATGAATATTTTGATACAATTTCTCCTCTTCCCGGGGTCTGACCCCAATGTGTCTCTCAATATTTTTCAACCAATTTTCTAGTGCGAAGCTCTCGGGATTTTTCTGGAC
>CAVFYJ010000182.1:0-2778 GCA_963626545.1 Acetatifactor sp.
AGGCATCTCGGAGCAGACCTTACGTAACTGGCGCGACAAAGCAAGGAAAGACGGTTATGCAGCTCCAGGCACGGATGCCGTTCCAGATAACTGGAGTACACAGGATAAATTTTTGATCGTCCTGGAAACAGCAAGCATGAACGAAACAGAGCTTGCCGAATATGCCCGTAAAAAAGGGCTTTACGTGGAACAGATTAAATCCTGGAAGGATGCCTGCATGAACGCCAATGGCGGAATTGCCAAGGAGGCTGCTCGCCTCAACAAGGAACTCAAGGATTCCGAAAAAGAACGCAAGAAACTTGAAAAAGAGCTTCAGCGCAAAGAAAAAGCGTTGGCTGAAGCAGCGGCGTTGCTTGTACTGTCAAAAAAAGCAAATGCGATCTGGGGGGATCCAGAGGACGAATGATTAGCGCCTCAGATCGCGAGAATGCTGTACAGCTAATCGATGAAGCAATTGCCTCTGGAGCGGCATGCAACAAGGCGTGTGAGCGGTTGGGCATTACGGAACGGACTTTGTGAACTCTTCATTTGAGTTCCACTAAAAGTTATATTTGGAGCCGATGCATGTGGAAAAGCGCAGAATTACGTGCTTTTCGGTGCTTGAAAAGTGGATTTTGAAGTGGTATATTTAGTGTAACGGTTACACTAAATAAGGAGGACAAAATGTACCTCAATACCACAGTAAAAATCCCGGATCAGAAGGGGAAAATCATTACCAAGAGGAAGGGTGGTGCTACATACATCCTCTACCAGTATGGCAGCGATTACAAGCAAGACAAAAAATATGCCGTTCCTCTCCGGGCTATTGTTGGAAAGGTTTCACCGGAAGATCCGGAATCGATGTATCCCAACGAAAAGTTCCAAATCTATTTCCCTGATGCTCAGATACCAGAGGAATTGCCGTTTGCCTATCGGAGTTGCTGCCTTAGGATCGGCGCCTGCGTTGTTATCCGAAAAGTCATGGAGGAATATGACCTTCGGCCTATGCTTGCAAAGAGATTTGGCAAGGAAGCAGGACTTATTTCGGATCTTGCAGCTTACCTGATTGTGGAAGAGGAAAATGCGGGACAGTATTATCCTGATTTTGCATTTTCACATCCGCTTTTCACAGACAGAATGACGATTTACAGTGATTCGAAGATAAGTAGGCTCCTCAACTCTATCACCAAAGATCAGTGCATTGGATTTTTGGATGACTGGAATAGAAACCGGGATCATCGGAATCGAATCTATGTATCTTACGACTCCACTAATAAAAACTGCGATGCTGGTGACGTCGAAATTGTCGAGTTTGGAAAAGCCAAGGATGACAAGGGCTTGCCGGTATTTAACCTGGCAATTGCTATGGACAAAACAAATCGAGTGCCACTCTTCTATGAGGAGTATCCAGGATCCATTACGGATGTTTCTCAGTTCACGTTCATGGTGGACAAAGTTTTGGAGTATGGCTATAAGAAGCTCGGGTTTATTCTGGATCGGGGATACTTCAGCAAGGCAAATATTCAATACATTGATGCAAACAATTACACTTTCATCATAATGTGCAAGGGTTGCAAGACACTTGTGTCCTCCATGGTGTTGGAAAAACGCGGCACCTTTGAAACAAAACGGGATGCTGCCATACGCGCTTACAAGGTCTACGGTATTACAACGGCAGCAAGGTTGTATGAGGATGATGCCGCAGACAGGTGGTTCCACATTTACTACAATCCTTCTAAGCAGTCAGCCGAGCGGGAGCAATTGGAACAGAAAATCGAACGATATCGTCAATTCTTGGATGCGCATATCGGAAAGGACGAGAAATTCGGGAAAACGTACCAGGAGTATTTCCATCTTTTTTACGACAAGAAAGGCATCTTTATCGGAGCGGAGGAGAGAACCGATGTCATTGAACGAGAGCTTCAGTTATGCGGCTATTTTTGTATTATCACCTCCGAGAAAATGACGGCTGCGCAAGCCTTGGTTCAGTACAAAGGGCGAGATATCTCGGAAAAGCTCTTCCGCTCGGATAAGACATTTATTGGATCCAAAAGTGAGCGTGTGCAATCATCGCAAAGTGTCTCATCCAAGATATTTATCGAATTTATAGCGTTGATTATTCGCAACAGGATGTACAATCTTCTCAAGGAACAGATGCTGAGAATGGAATCGCGGCAGAAGTTTATGACAGTTCCGGCTGCAATCCGGGAACTTGAAAAGATTGAAATGGTTCGACGAAACGGTAAGTGTTATAAGCTTGATCATGCAGTAACTAAGACGCAGAAGATCATACTGAGTTCCTTCGGACTGGATGAAATCAGTGTAAGTAAAAGTGCAGATGAAATTTCAAAGATACTGGCTTCAAGCCAGTCGCTCATGAATAAGGAGGAAACTAACGATGGCACGGAAGAAGTCAACAGAGTCGATTGATTCTGAAATCGAAAAGATCAAATCTGAGATGATCAAGCTTCAGGACAAGCAGGATAGACTGACTGAGCGACTCAAGAATCTACAGGAGCAAAAGCGGCAACATGAGGCAGAGGCGATTATGGATGCCTATGCTAAAAGCGGCAAGAGTCTTGAAGAGGTGATGACCTTCTTGAACCCGTGAGTACGCTTTAGTGTAACTTTTTTGCAGAGTTCACATTTTACGAGCTTTTTGCCATTTACTAGTTGAATTTTTCATCGTCATGTTTTATAATAGATTGTATAAACATGACGAGGTGAAGCATGGCAATCATAAAACAAACTGATAAAAGAACTGGCATTACATACGCTTATGAGACACAGTATCACTGG
>CAVFYJ010000183.1:0-2640 GCA_963626545.1 Acetatifactor sp.
AGAATGTCCAAGTTCGTAGTTTCTCTCTGTCTTTTGCACTGCGTTTTCCAAGAAGATCATCACTGAAGCTGACTCCTTTCAGATCTTCCAGTACAAACAGCGTTCCAGCTTTGTATTTCGTAACGAGTGTCTTTGATAGCCGATGATTTACATCCGACATCCAACGGTTCTCTCGTCCTGAGATACGTTTTAATGCACGTTTTGCTGATTTCGTGCTCTTTGACTGTAGCTCTGAACGTACTTTTTGAAAGTGATCTCGCTTTTCTTGAATCTCTTTTCCGCTTACAAAGGTTACTTTTCCTTTTTCATCATAGGAAGTAACCAAGAAACGAATTCCTCTGTCAATTCCTACTACATGATTTACATGATCCATAGAAAATTCCTCAGACGCATTCTTTGTCATCGGAATATGAAAATACCAGTTTCCATTCATAGAGACAATCTTACCACTTCCAAAC
Organism: Acetatifactor sp.; assembly: GCA_963626545.1. Classification (GTDB taxonomy): domain Bacteria; phylum Bacillota; class Clostridia; order Lachnospirales; family Lachnospiraceae; genus Anthropogastromicrobium. The sequence continues at coordinate 459 of CAVFYJ010000183.1, forward strand.
GACCAGGTACCATCGAAGTATTCTTCAAAAGTCTTTGGCAGATCAAACGTAACTTTCATCCGCTTTTTAAGCGTATTCAGCGAAAGCAACTTTTGACCATCATCGCTTGTCACAAAACTGTAATCTCGCCCCCTTACGAAATCAGCCTGCGGCCGACGAAACACAATCGGCTTTTGAAGCCATTCCAGTGTGCGATTAATGAAATGAGTTTCCCCTTTTTCATCCTCATAGCGATATGGGTTCTGAAACAGTTGTTCCTGTACCGTTTTATAGCGGGCGGTAACTGTCTTAAATGCAGAAATTGTAAACTGTGCTTTTAATCCAAATTCGGCTCGAATGGTCTGATACAATACCTCCTGCAATTTCATAAAATTTAAGATAAAGCCATGATCAAATACATACTTTGTCGTTTAATCCATTTTCAGCAAGCGCCTCGTCAAGATATGCCTTATCGAGACGTTCATTGTTGATAAGCCCTCTAATTACATAATTTAATCGGTTCTTTTTCTGCGTACCAAGTGCTTCAAGCTCGCGCTCGCGCAAAATAATATTCGTAATTTTCTGTGCCAAGCACGCATATTGGCGAACTTCCTCTACCTCTCCACTAATCCCAATGACTGCCACCAACCGATCCTGATAGAGAACTGGAATATTAATTCCTTTTTTTGTTCCCAAGAAACTATCATCTTCTGTAACCTCAATGGTTGTCGCAGTAGCAGCTGCCCGATACCCGATTTCATGAAAGGTATGAATTCTTCGCGGATCTGTGCTCGCGATGATCATCCCTGACGCATCAATAAAATTAATATTTTGTTGGCAGACATCCTTTACGGTGTCCACAATCTGCTGTGCAATTCCTGCATTTATTATCTCCATTGTTCCCACCCCTGTGTAAAATTAAAAAGCTCATGTGTCAAAACATATGTACAACAAAAGGGCATACCATTTTACGATATGCCCCTATTTGTTTTAACTCATGTCATATAAAAAACATTTTTATGTTCTATATTACATTCTATATTATGTTCTTTCTATATTTTATGATCTTAATTTTCTATTTTTATGCTAATGGCTTTCCAGTCAGCATCTCATATGCCTGTAAGTACTTCTCGATTGTCTTATCAACAATCTCCTGCGGAAGTGTCCAGTCATTGCCCGGGTTTGCCTTTAACCAGTCGCGGGCAAACTGCTTATCAAAGGACGGCTGACCATGTCCTGGCTCATACCCTTGTGCTGGCCAGAAACGGGAGCTATCTGGTGTAAGCATCTCATCACCAAGAACAATGTTTCCATTCTCATCCAGACCAAACTCAAACTTGGTATCTGCAATGATGATGCCCTTGCTCAGTGCATAATCTGCACACTTCTTGTACAGTGCAATAGTGTAATCACGAAGCTTCTGTGCGTACTCCTCGCCCTTGCCTGGGAAGTACTTCTCTAAGTGTGCAATGCTCTGCTCATAAGAGATGTTCTCATCATGATCGCCAATCTCAGCCTTGGTAGATGGTGTGTAAATTGGCTCAGGCAGCTTATCAGACTCCTTTAAGCCTTCTGGCAGCTCGATTCCACATACCTTACCAGTCTTCTGGTAGCTAGCCCAGCCACTACCAGTAATGTATCCGCGCACAATACACTCCAAAGGAAGCATCTGCAACTTGCGGCACATCATACTGTTTCCGTCAAACTTCTCCTGCTGGAAAAATTCCGGCATATCTTTTACATCTGCGGAGATCATGTGATTTGGAAGAATATCTTTCGTCATATCAAACCAGAATTTGGACATCTGAGTAAGGACGGTTCCCTTCTTGGTTACCACGTTGTTCAGAATGACATCGAAGCAGCTGATACGGTCAGTCGCTACCATGATCAGGCTGTCGCCGTTATCATAGATTTCGCGTACCTTGCCTTCTTTGATTGGCTTTAACTCTCTCATTGTAAATACCTCATCCTTTATTATATTGTATTGTGAGCGAAATGGTCGCTTACGCATCTGCATTTACATATACATCTGCACGCCTTTTTCGCAACACATTTACACTACCACTACCGCTACCATGTTGTCAAGAGTTAATATATTTTGGGTAATAAAAAATGAAAAGCAAAAATGACAGCCACACATTCTTTTATGTCAATAACTCGGTCATAGAATGGCCGAGCATGCAAAGTTTTCCTTGAATGCCGG
>CAVFYJ010000184.1:0-2586 GCA_963626545.1 Acetatifactor sp.
ACATAATATCCTCTGCACCAGAAATGCCGATTACCATATTTGTATTTTAAATTTGGTTTGAGTGTCAAATTTGAGGATTGCGCAGCAACCTGTAGGATTGGATGATACGATTTGTTCGATTTTTGAACTTTTATCGGTACACAATCCCCAGATTCCGCATATATTGCTCATCAAGCAGACTCCCTTACCTTGCGTTTTTACACTATTGCTGTCATTTGGGCAGAGTTCGCCCGTTGTTTTGCCATGCTGCGTACAAGCTTGCCGAAATTGTATGCCATGATCTTGGTTGTGAAGAACATCTTCGATTTGATCAAGCCGGACACCGGAATCTCATCTACTCTGAACTTGCGTCTCAGCACAGAAGGGATTCCTTCGATAGCGTTCCTCATGCGTGAAAGCGTCCGATATTCTTCTGTGGATAACTTTTCCGCATAAGCAGCGCGAGCCACCATCTTGAGTGAGATATGCACTGCATAGGTTTTACGTTGAGGCTTCCCTTTGCACTCCTCACGATGTGGGCAGCTTTCGCAATGGCATCGGTTAAACTGGACACGACAGACACCGGTCTTCGGATAGTACGTGCACTTTTCAGGTGCATGCCCCATCGGGCAGCTGATAACTTTTGTGCCGTCATCAGAGAGAATGAACCTGCTGAAGATCGGGTTCGGTGTCTGACCTGTCAGGGCTGTGCTTACAAGTTTGACATTTTTGGCTTCTGCGAGTTTCTGGTTTTCGGTACTGTTGTAGGCACCATCGGTGATCATGATCTCGTTGGGTGAACCATCTTCACGACTGCTTAGATATTCCGCACAAAAAGCAGAGTCGCTATGGGTATTCTTCTCATACTGGATGTCGGTGACCAGGCTGTTTCCGTCTTCTCCGACGGTTTCGACAAGATTGCCTACATAACCTTTGTTGTTCTTGCCTGCTTTACGGCGAAATGTCGCATCGGGATCAGACGGATTCTGCAGGCTTGAAGTACTGATATCAGCCTTGTTCTTTGGACGGATGTTTCCCTCTCCATCAATCTGCGTCTGCTCGTCAAGAACGCGCAGGAGAAGCTGAAATTCGGAACTATCCCTCCAGGTTTCTGTATCAAGGATGTCACGGACGATAGCTGCCTCCCGGATCACCTTATCCAGGCGGCTGCCGACATCGTCACCCTTGCAGTAATAAATGACCTTGTTCAGATCATCAGGGTCGATGTAGTGCTTCAGTTCCTCTGGAATACGGTCAGCGGCATCCTGCTTCTGAAGGTATCTGATGGCGTTATGTACTGTGGTGTAGATTATCTCCAGACGGCTCATGTGTTTGCAGTTCGATGCTACCATAAGGCTATCCATGCGCTTGATGCTGCTGTTCAGTTTCATGAACCGTACATAGGTGTCGTTCAGTGATTGCATCTCCTCTTTCAGTAAGTCAATCTTGGTTGCACGCTCGTAATTGTACAGTCTCTCGCGAAAACGGCTGAATGTACGGTCACTGATCGGCTGATCCTTGAGATGTGTTGTATGAAGCGCATACTGAAAGCGTATATCGCAGCAAATGGATTCAAACAGTTCTTCCTCCGTCAATCCAAGATTCTCTTTCAGAATCAAGGCACCGATAATCACATTTACAGGCGTGTTAGCACGCGAGAGCTTACGATCACTGTAAAGAACGGAAAAACGTTCCTCATTTATCGCTGGAAAAACAATATCAGCAAAATCCTTTGCCCAAGAATTCGTCACGATTTTCTGAGTCCGTGGGGAAAGGTTGAGAAAGGAGTCATCCAATGTTAACTGCTGGCTTTGATTGAGTTTGAAAGACATATCGACACCCCCGTGTTAGATATGTCTATTATACCATCTTTACCTAACAAAATGTTGGTAATTACGCAATTTTGACACCCGAACCAAATTTAGGATTCATATCAATGCCTTATCTCATTAATTAATCGTTCTCTTGCAAATTTATCCATGGCTCTCATTCCTGAAAGCATTCCACCGAAAAACACCCTGACACCATCGATATCTTTGAATGTCGATATTTTATTCTCGCACAACCAATGCGACACTTTGGCATTATTTATATATACAAATCTGATATTCTTATTATGCTTTTTAAGCTCTGATATATGCAGTTTTAGCATATCCATACTATAGCACTTAACATCAATATTTTTATTCAACGGCAAAGACTTTGAATTCGTTTCATGATAATAAAACATATCGCCGATATAAATCGAACAAGTATGTCCTTTATGATTATCAAATTCCTTTTTTAATATGTCTATGGCTCCTGAAAGCTCACTTGCTGTGAATTCTTTTTCTAAGTCGTCCCAGCATTTATTGCACCACGGCCATTTCACATTATCGCCAAGGACAGCTTTTGCAAAATCATAAATGGGGCGATAATACTTGTTGTACAACCATTTACTGTCAATATTTTTTTCTGCAATACTGTAAAGATATGTTCTGGCTTGTTTTTCTCTATTTGCGTCTTTATCATCACCTGCGGGATTTAATCCAATAATAAGGATACAGTCTTCTTCTTTTGAATCATTAATTTCAAATCCCCTTGGTGCAATCCTTAAGTCATCTATCT
>CAVFYJ010000185.1:0-2460 GCA_963626545.1 Acetatifactor sp.
ATACAAACTTCTGATATGGCCTCGTGTCATATCATACCTATCGGGTAACGGGACCCTTAGCAAGCCCCGATCCCTTTAGGGGCGGGAGTAATTGACGCAGCAAATAACCATGATCTTTGCACCGATGTAGCAAGAAATGAGTGGGGATTTGAGGGCATGATCATGACGGACTGGACCACTACCGAACGTGATGACAGCTGTACCGCTTCTGGCTGTATGCGCGCCGGAAACGATTTGGTAATGCCGGGGTGCTTCAATGATCATGACAATATGAAAAAAGAGCTGGAAGAAGGAGCTCTGAAGCTTGAGGATTTGAAGGCATGTATTGCACGATTGGTTCATGTGATATGGAAATCAAATCAGTACGAAGAATGCAAATGAAGCTTGAAATATAGATGTGTCTGTTGTGTAAAACAAATTTCTGTGGTATGGTTACTATAAAATACGAGAAGCAAGAAAAGCCATGGAGGACATTTAAGGCATGGAGAAAACAATGACACAAGCAGAAACGAGCGCAGGCGCACAAGCAAACGAGCTTGCGTGGAAAAATGGACAACTCACAGAGGAGGAAGTGCTGCGCCAGTCCAGCGGTATGGGCTTTTTTTGCCTCTTTAATAAGCTTCGCAAACAGCGTGGAATCAAGCTAGAGCAGCTGGTAAATGGCGTGATGACGAGGCGCACACTTTCAAGCATCCGCAAAGGAGGCGGCTATTTTTCCAGAGAAAGCTGGGAATTTCTCATGCATCGAATGGGCGCGCTGACCGATTATTTTGAAGCGATAGTGTCAAGAAAAGAATTAGAGGACTGGAGAGAGCGGGAGGATATTTGTCTGTTAGTCTGTGAGAAGCCGGATGAGGCAAAGACAAAGTTGGAAGCTTATCAGAAGACACATCCGAAAATGACCTCAATGGCAAAATTATTCTGCCTTAAAATAGAATGGTTATTGAAAAAGGAGACTGCCAGCCCGCAAGCGCTTTATGAACTGGCATGTCAAGCAGTTCGTTGTACCGTAAAAGAAGAGTGGCAGGAACAACTGTCAGGACTTTGGCTGGCACCAGCCGAACTAGAAGCCATTTTGCTTGTAAGCTGGTCGCTTGGACTTCTGGGAGAAACAGAAAAAGCATTGTTTTTGTTTTATCAGGTCTGGGAATATCCGAAGCAAAAAGGCTGGGAAGATCGGATGGCGCAATTAATTTGCCCGCAGGCAGCACTGGTTGGAATGCAGCTTTATCAGCAGTCAGGTAAGCTTCAAAAAGCATTTGATATCGGTAACGTTGCGTTAGAGCTGCTTCGGGCGCAAAATAGCCAGCGCTATGCCTATCCACTTTTTCTGTCATTAATTGATGTGGGCGAAAAATTAAAAGAAATGAATAAAACACCAGAAAATTTACAGCAGCTTAAGGATTTTCGAGATGCATTTCAAATCGTGTATCGGGAAAATCATCTTCCGTGTATGCGTGTATGGCAGAGGGGGAGTGTAGAAAATTGCTACGATGTCAGTCTGGTGTTAAAGAGAATGCGATTATCTTTGGAAAAGTCGCAGGAAGAGATCTGCACCGATGAGAATGGAAATGAATTTTTGCAGGCGCGTCACCTATCAAGGATTGAAAACGGAGAAAATCGCCCATCAAAAGAGAATTTTCAGCTCTTAACAAAAAGGATGGGACGAACTTTAGACTGGATTATGCCAATGTTAGAAACCGATTCCATCGAAATATTGTCTATGCGGCAGGATATGATATATTTGACAAATATGCGCAAATGGGATGAAGTGCAAAAAATGTTGGATGTGCTATGCAAAAAAATAGGAACAGAGGCATGCCAAAAACCAAGGATTCAGCAGGAAATTCAATCTATTAGAGCAATAAAATTGTTTCAAACGAAAATGATTCAACCGAAAGAGGCACAAGAATACTGCAAGAAAGCGTTAGCATGCACGTTTCCGCTGGAATGGCTATCGCATAAGGAACTTCCCTTTCTCCAACGTGAGGAAGGAATGATAATTGGTGATATAGCAGACATGTATGGAAGGATGGGGAATATTGGATATGCGGAAAATTTATTTCAAAAATTATATGATGTTTATCGATCACAGCAGCAATTTTTGAAAGTAAATACGCCAGCATGTTCAGTGATATTGGCGGAATATTCAAAGCTTTTAGGAGATGTTGCTCAGTATCAGAAGGCATTGGAGATTGACCAAAATAATCTTAAATATGAACTAGCAACATATTATATTATTTTGTCAGGAGAACTGTTGTATAACAAGGCATGGGACTATTATGAATTGGATAAAGAAGCATATAAAGATGCATACCGCCGGGAATTCATTTGCGCCCAGCGGTTTGCAGAGTTTTGTAATAATGAGATACTCATTGAACTGTTTGAACGAAGAACAAAAAAATATTTAGGAATCTGGCGCGGGAATCCTCGGCCATTCAATGACCGAGATGAAAGCGC
>CAVFYJ010000186.1:0-2449 GCA_963626545.1 Acetatifactor sp.
CCACCCTTGCCACCACCGATCGGAAGGCTGGTAAGTGAGTTCTTAAATACCTGCTCAAATCCTAAGAACTTGATAATTCCAAGGTTTACTGAAGGATGAAGTCTAAGCCCTCCCTTGTATGGTCCAATCGCATTGTTGAACTGTACACGGAAACCACGGTTGACCTGAACCTGTCCCTTATCATCTACCCAAGGAACGCGGAACATTACCTGTCTGTCCGGCTCGGTAAGTCTCTCAAGAATAGCTTCCTTTCTGTAAAGCTCCTCATTTGCATCAATTACTGGACGTAAAGAATCCAAAACTTCTTCTACTGCCTGCAGAAATTCTGGTTCAGCAGCGTTCTTTGTACGTACTTTCTCAAGTACCTCATCAACATAACCCATCGCGCTCAATCTCCTTTGATAAAATTAGTATACATTAACACCAATATTGTATAGGTAAAAAGCTAAGATTGCAAGAGAATTTTGCAGGTTTCCTTAACTTATCTTGCAAAAAAATAAAGAAAAACAAGTTTTTCGCATTATTTTTGTTTGTTTTGAATTTTTTTCATTTTCACGTTTCACTTTATTTATTTAGGTATCAGTTTAATTTTATAAAGTATTGTTGTGTTTTCTGATATTTTTTATTCTTGACGTTTCCATACAAAAGTATTATTCTATCAAGCGACAATATTAAATGATGATGCTAGGGGTGCCTATGGCTGAGATAATCCTTTGATTGACCCTCATTACTTGAACCGGTTAGTACCGGCGTAAGGAAGCTTTCATGATGAATCGAAATCAGAAATTCCTCCTAGCATTGTGCAAAGGAGGATTTTTTATGAAAAAAACATTAAACACCAAGATCCTGGTAGAGGGCGCAATGCTGATTGCACTGGCGACAATCCTGTCCTACTTCAAATTCTATGAAATGCCGTTCGGCGGTTCCATCACACTTGAAATGCTGCCACTCGTAATCATGGGACTGCGCAACGGAACCAAGTGGGGCTGCTTTACCGGATTCGTACACGGACTTCTGCAGATGATCATCGGTTTTTCCAATGTTATGTACTGCGCGACTTTGCTTGCACAGATCGGCTGCATCCTGCTCGACTATCTGCTTGCCTTTAGCGTGCTCGGACTTGCTCCGCTGTTTGCCGGCTTATTCAAAAAGAACAAGAGGGTTGGCTTCATCGTTGGTTCTGTCATCGTCGGATTTTTAAGATTCGTATGCAGCTTCTTATCCGGATGGCTTCTGTGGGGAAGCTACGCACCGGAAGGAATGAGTGCTGTACATTACAGCTTTGTATACAATGCTTCCTACATGATCCCGGATACCCTGATCCTTGCAGTGATCGTCGGCATCCTCGCATACTCCACACCGAAGCTGTTCCGTTCCAATAATCAGTAATACATAAAATCCTAACCAAACAAATCAAATATAAAAGCTGCCAGCTCATACCGCTTCAATATCAGATCCAAACTCTGATGCCCGAAGCACGGTACACGCTGGCAGCTCTTTTTATGTACATTTTAATAAATTTCTAATCCAGTATCATCTGCATGCAGCCGTAGATTCCGGCATCATTGCCCAAGGAGGCAAGTGCGAACTTGGTGTTGCGGCATGCATGGAAGGATGTCTCCACAAAATGCTTCTGGATCGTGTCGATCAGGATATTTCCTGCCTTTGACACGCCTCCGCCGATTACGATGATCTCCGGATTGACAACACATGCCATGTTGGAAAGTGCAGATCCGAGGATTGAACCAACCTCATCAACAAGCTCTCCAGCGATCGCATCTCCAGCCTTCGCCTCGTCAAAGATATCCTTTGCGGTCAGCTCCTTAAAGCTGCGAAGAGAAGTCTCTGCGGATGACTTTGCAAGCTTTCTCTTTGCCATACGAACGATGCCTGTTGCGGATGTGTACTGCTCCAGACAGCCGTACTGTCCACAGTTACACGGCTCGATCTCATCGTTATTGACCGTGATATGGCCGATCTCTCCGCCTGCTCCGTCGTGTCCTGCGACGATCTTTCCGTCCACGATGATTCCGCCGCCGACACCGGTTCCAAGCGTTACCACAATGACATCCTTACAGCCCTTGGCACCGCCCTGCCACATCTCTCCGAGAGCGGCGACGTTAGCGTCGTTTCCTGCCTTGATCGGAAGCCCGGTCAGATTGCCAAGCTCGGTTGTCACATCAATGACTCCCCAGCCCAGATTGACACAGACATTTACCACACCATCGCTGCGTACCGGTCCCGGAACACCGATTCCGATTCCCTGTACCTCGCTCTTGGAAATGCCCTCCTGCGCCAGCTTATTATCAACTGCTTTTGCAATGTCTGAGAGAATGGACTCTCCGTTGTTCTCCTTGTTGGTCTTAATCTCCCACTTGTCGAGCAGCGCTCCGCTCGTCTCGAAAAAACCCATCTTGATCGTAGTTCCGCCTACGTCAACTCCAAAACC
>CAVFYJ010000187.1:0-2410 GCA_963626545.1 Acetatifactor sp.
TTAAAGCATGGACATGGTCCTGACTTCGGATCAGCCAGATATTTCTCCTGTAGTTTTGGAAATACCTTTGTTTCCAGAACTGTTATCCTGCATTCGTGCTGCATAGTATTACTCCTGTTCTGCGTCCAGTGCTTTCAGTCTTTCAAGCCAACGTGCAATAGATCCATTCTTAAAAAATCGCAGCAATGCGCCACTACAAAATCTTTCTGCACGGACAGCACCAAGAATCATAGCAAGTATGCATTTTGCATCGAGATTTTCAACTTCCGCTGTTGACATTGAATCCATGCCCCATTCGATACCATTTGCCTTAAGGATTTCTGAATAGGGAGTTAATCCCATCTCTTCATGCGCTTCCACAAAAGAATAGACATCATCGGTGAAGTTCCTAACCATCCTGGAATAATTCACATAGGGCATTTGTATAGGATGCTCTGGTGTCCCGTCATTCTCTTTGTCAATAATCCACGCACCCTTTTCATCATCGGCAATCTTCATCAAATATTTCGTCAGGCTCTCATACACGTCAGTCACCCCTCTTTTACATCAGTTCGACCTTCAGCTGATTCTTTATCATCGTTCTTCTGTCAGAGACAAACTGCAAAAACTTATCATAGCTGTATTGCATATCCGGCAGATAATTTATCTTGCGATACTGGATTTTATCTGTGTCTGTTGGGCATGTCTCTGCAAACCATTTTTCAAAATCCTTATCTTGTTTCTCAATATTTGGAATGGCAGCTAAGAGCTGGAGATTACTAATATCGTTCACATGATTCATGTACTCTTCGACTTTATCCTGTGCAATTCCCTTCTTCAGCAGAGATGTCTTAGTAAACTTGCTCTTGGGATAGATGTGGTCTATATGGAACTTATTGTTGTAATCCAAGGAAGGATACAGCATCATCAAAACCATCAGCGTATCTGCTCGTCCGTATTGAAGCTCTAACAGACTCTCGATATCATCATCCGTAAATACAATCGTCTTACTGGTTCCACGCAGTCTGTTGATAATTTCATCCAGCGGAAACTCATTATTTCCATTCGCTTTGATGATCTCACGCAGCGGGCGAAGAATGCTGTCTGACTGACCACCAAATGCCCTCTTTATCAAAGACATCGTCAGCCACTTTTTGATTTTCTTCCTGTTGTTAATCGTGTTAGAAGAAACCTCAAAGTTACTCGGATTGCCAATCGTCATAAGGTAATATGCAATCGGAATGACAGCGTTATTAGATTTTAAGCTGTCTCTTGAAAATCCAAAACTCGATACCAACAGAAATGCCTGGGTAATTGATGTTTTTATCGTCTGCCAGTTCTGCTCTATCTTGAGCATATTTTGCTTATTAAAGTTATCAACCTTAAAAGCAATATCACTGAATCCGGTCAATACCAATGATGCTTTCAGAATGAAATCTTTGTTCACATTAAAGCCGGAACCTATAGAGTTGATGTAATCGACAAACTCTGTGATTTCCTTTCTTGCATCCAATTTCTCCCACTGTGCTGTAGCAATCGATAAGAGCAAATCAGAATAGCTAAGCACTGTTCCACCGCTATTCACGCGAATGAAGATTTGCAGGACTTTATCCAATTCCTCCGATTTTACCTTGTAATAGCTAATGCTCGGCTGTGTATGGATGACCTTGAAAAGCTGCGATAATGTCGCATTTGCAAAAATGCTTTGATCCTGTGTGTAAACACCTGAAAAAGCAATATTCTGCATCAGATAATTCATGACAGCACCTAATTCTGTCATATCAAGTATCTTTCCAACCTCAAACCAATAATGCTCTGCATCGTTCTTTACATCATCGGCTGCAAGGAATGAAAACTCATATTTATCCGTTTCATCCTTAGATGGCTCGACTATATTCAAATAAAGCTTTCTCTCCGGAAAGGCAGAATTATTCTTCCACTGCTTGAACGGCATCTTATATGCATAGGTTCCTTTTAAACCAATATAAATGGATGTCAATCTTTGCTGACCATCCAAAACTGCCATGACATTATCGTTTCCGGTCAGGTTCACCTTCGGATTATGTCTTGCCGTCTTTTCATGATAATTCTGTAAAAAGGAGTAAAAATCGTATAGCGTGTTCTGCTCCTTGGAAAGTTCCCAAAAAAGAAATGCTCCAAAAGGATAATCCTGCATTACGCTGTCAAAGAGTTTTTCTATTTGAGCTGTACTCCACACAAACTCTCTTTGTATGGATGGAAGCACATATTTATTCGCAGATATGTCCTTTACGACCTCGGCAATTGTTAATGGTGATTCATATGCCATAGTCTCACACCTCCTCTTTCTTTACATAATGCAGTTCTATGTCATACCCCAAGGCATCAAGCATTTCCACAAAGGTTTTATTCATAACGCCATCGCCTTTTTTGATGATTCGGTTAACATACT
>CAVFYJ010000188.1:0-2291 GCA_963626545.1 Acetatifactor sp.
CGGCATTCAAGGAAAACTTTGCATGCTCGGCCATTCTATGACCGAGTTATTGACTATGAGAATCTTTATCCATTTTTCCGCAGAAAACCTCGTCCGACATAGTCGGGTGGGGCTGTTCAAGCGACAGGTATTTTGTGATACTGAAAAAGAAATGTACAAAGGCAGGTGATGAATTTGGATCAAAAGATGATGCGTGAATTTGTGGAAAAAAAGTTGCAGCGCGGCGGATACAGCAGCATTGCGGCAGCTGATTTTCCCTGCGGTGTATGGATAAAGAAGGATACAGATACACAGTTGTATGTGGTGTGCCTGTTTGATGATGCTGGCAAATTGGCGGCTGATCGGTGGCGAATCGATCGGGTCATGGATTATGCGGCCCAAAAGGTTAGAGAGCAAAATTCGGGAAGATGTCAGTTTCTGGCACTCGTTCTTTCTGAAGATTTTTCAGTCTCAAAGCAGTTGTTAGAAGGCTCATATCCAAGATGGTTTGTAGATGGCGATGGCCAAATGGTTATTTTTGATGGTCAGCCTTCTGAATTTTGTGATCTATATCCAGTTCTGACACGAAAAGAAACCTTGATGGATCGTTTTAAGGGAAAAGGCATTTCTGTTAACCGGATACCAGAGGCTACGCTGATATTGGTGATTCTTAATGTTATTATTCAGTGTATCGTGGCAGTTGGCGAAATCGGCGGCAAGGACTCAGCACTGCTGGAGTGGATGGTGCTTCGGATTGGGCCATTTATTCAAAAGCCAGAGTGGTGGCGTCTTGCGACAAGTGTATTTCTTCATTTTGGATTGGAGCATTTGTTTAATAACATGCTTGTTCTGTTGTACCTTGGCTCATTGGCGGAGCGTTGTCTGGGGAAAAAGCGGTTTTTAGCAGTATATCTGTTCAGTGGAATTGGCGCGAATATTGTTTCTGTCTGGTGGTATGTACATCAAGGTGAGCTGTTGGTGGCGACAGCTGGCGCATCGGGAGCGATCTTTGGAATCGCTGGATTGTTGTTAGGTATTGTTCTTTTGTCAAAGGGGCGTTTTGAGGGCATCACGCTGCGGCAGTTGGTTGTAATGATGTTTTTTACCCTGTACCATGGCTTTGCCGAGAGCGGAGTCAATAATTGTGCACATATCGCAGGCGGCGTGATCGGTTTTGTGAGTGGTATTCTTATCTTCCTGCAGATGAGGCGGTGCAAGGCAGCAGAAAGGTAAATGTGGTCCCCTTGCCGGGGGCAGAGCTTACGCGAATATGACCGCCGTGTCCCTCAATAATACGTTTGGCAACTGGAAGTCCAAGCCCTGTTCCGTCGGGCTTTGAGGTGACAAATGGATGAAAGATGGTAAGCAATTGCTTAGCTGGGATGCCGCAGCCGTTATCTTCTATGGATACAGAAAACTGATCCTTTGTTTTGAGTAAAAGGATTTGAACATGACCATTATCGGAGACGGCATCAAGAGCGTTTACGATCAGATTCAAGAGCGCCTCCATCATTTTGGGACAATCAAGAGGCAGGTAGGCGCAGGAGACGCGGCTGGTATAGGTAAGTGTCTTTGCAGTGCCTTCAGTGAGTGGAAGACAGGACAGGTAAGCCCGGTGCAGCAGACTGCACAGATCACTTCGCTTTTTGATTAGCTGGGTGGACATGCTATAATCGGTGAGGTCACGAAGTAACTTTGTCATCAAACGGCAGTCGGAAGAAAGCTCTGGCCAGTAGCGGTAGCAGCGCACCTCAGGGTGAGAAGCCTCAATTGCCTGAATGCTGCTGCACATTAAAGAAAGCAGTGTCTGAAGTTCATGTGAGGCATTTGCGAGGAAATACTGGTGATACTCTTCAAGCTGTTTTAAGACAGGATACGCCTGAGGAGTACTCTTGCAGAGCTGTTCTAAATGTTCAGAGAGGGAAAGCTCGAGAGCAGTGGCTTCCTGTAGGGATTGATCAGTCATAGGCACCTCCAAATGATAATTGTCAATAAGATTTATAGCATGATAGCATGATATTAGAATGACTTCAAGAAAAAAGTAACGACATGTTTTGCATCCATAATGTATATATATCACTTTAAAGAAGAACAAAATAATAAATATAGAAAATTCTAAGAAAGGTGTTTTGCATATGGATATTGTATATATTTTGTACGAAGAAAGAGAGTCTAGCCAACTTTGTGGAATAAAAGGTGTTTGGAAAACAAAGGAAAAGGCAGTTGAACAAATGAAGGAGTTAATTGCTTTAAATAATTTATCCATTTTTCCGCAGAAAACCTCGTCCGACGTAGTCGGGCGGGGATGAATG
>CAVFYJ010000189.1:0-2288 GCA_963626545.1 Acetatifactor sp.
CTTTCATCTCGGTCATTGAATGGCCGAGGATTCCCGCGCCAGATTCCTAAAAAGTGTGTCTGCAGTAAAATAAACCACTACTTCTCAACCTCCTATTCGTTTGTATGACTATTGCAAATGCAGGAAGTCACAAAAGAAATCTTACATTCTTAAAAAAAGTTATTGGTTTGTTATAGCAAACTTTCGTATAAATGTCCATAGTTGATATCCATAATTGTCTTGCGATCAATTGTAAAGTTGCTTGACACTGCGTCTTTTCATAGAATTTTATTGCAAAAATGACAACTTGGGTAAACAATTCTGTTTCATTATCGATTCCAGCATGTCGGCAAATCCTTTGGGATCGCGAATCTGATACTGCATGTGATTGTATCCCTTAAATACTGGAAAATTTGCATACGAATATGTTTTCATCACGGCATCCCGGTATTTGTAATGCTCTTCTGCGCTACCGAATTCAAAAAAACAGTGTGTTTGCAGCTCTTTTGGCAACGGTGGAAACGGCTTATCTTCCAAGCTGCCCGCGAGCTGGCGGTGAATATTTCCATATGTCATTGCTTTGCCTGCCGCAATAAAATAGGGTTTAATCGCATCGTCATCGCACCACATGATTTTTCCAAGTGTCTTTCCCTTTGTCCAATACAGACTTTTTATCGCCAAATACAAAAACGGAACCATCACACGTCGCGTATTTTTTCCAATCTGCGCAAACTGCCCACCATCAAAAAACACATGCGCAACTGGAAGATTTGTCTTTACCAGAAATCCCATGGCAAGATCCGCACCGATCGAAGATGCTGTTACCAGTGCAAGCTCTGTGATTCCCTGCTGACGTAAGAATCTCTCCACCTGACGCACTTCATCTTCTTTGCTTTTGTACTTCTGTCCGCGGCAGTAAACCGTTGAAGTAGGCAAAATGCAAAAATAATGCTCCTTCAGATAATTTACTACCGGTTTGCTGCTTGCACCGGTTACGCCCATTGCGTGAAAAAACAAAATAGCCGGATTGGATTTTTCACCAAACGTTTCAAATATCATTTTTCTACCTTTCCTTTCCATAGAAAAAACACAATCTGCTTTGCTGCCTACCAGTTTCTGCGATACCCTGCTTCATCGCGGTATTCCGGATGCGCTTTCAAATACTCGTCTCGGTCGCCGCAAACCGTATAATCGCATTTGCATCCATTTGCGCAGGTTGTTTTGCGAACCAGTCTCGCGTGAATCAGCTCCATCGCTTCAAAATCTGGATTGCAAAAAGTCGGCATAACTTCCAACAGGTTATGTGCTTTTGCAAATTCAGCAGTCGGACATTCAGTAAACTCGTAATAAATTGGCTTTGTTTTTTCAAACGGTGCAATATTCATCTGAAAATCGCCCCATTTATCACACCGCTTTTTTGCATTGAAAAATGCATGGTGCAGGAGCTTTTTGAAAAATGGCTTATTACAGTCGACAATCTTCATCTTACTTATCTTACGAAATGCCGGAAGGAACAAATTTCCTTCCATCTCTTCAAGCTCCTCAAGAGTAGTCATCTCTTTGCACACCACATAATACGCCATTAACGCAACACAATCATAATTGCCTCCAACGCCATTATGAAAATTTTTCTTTCCACCCAGATCCGTACGCCAGTCCGAAAGAAATTCCTGATATTGAAGCTGGACCTTCTCCCATACTACTTCCTGTTCCTTCTTTGGATAATGCAGCGCGATCTTTTCTTGGATCTGCTTTTTGCATTCTTTGGAGTATAGAACATGGCATGTAAGATCAATTTTTAATTCACAATCTCTCATTGTCGTTTTCTCCCGATAGTTAGTGTATTCTAACCATTGTGTATTGAAAAAGCTGCCCTTTAGGCAGCCTTTCATCTACTCACCTCTGACTTTATTTTACCAGACATAATTGGAAAATCAAGCGTTTTCCATGATAAGCTGATTATTTTTAAAGTCCAAAATCGTACGCTGTGGTGACAAAACTTGATAGCCGATCACCCCTTCAACAAGCACTCTCTTTTGAATTGCGCTTATATCAGAAATCGTAGCAGTGATATTTTCATATTCATTTTTGCCTATACGAATAACAGGAATGGTAACAATCTTCGGTGTTTCAGAAACAACGGTAAGTTGTGAATCATTCTGAAAGCTTTGCCCCAGCAAACAGATATTAGCACCCGTGTCCAAAACAAAATCGCATGTCTTATTCGCTGCTTCAATCTCGATAACAGGGAGCTTTCCTATAATGTCAAGCCCTAAATCATTGATTTTTCAGGCTTTTCTCTAAATATT
>CAVFYJ010000190.1:0-2263 GCA_963626545.1 Acetatifactor sp.
CCGATAATTTCACGGATCTTGGCTGCCTGATCGTCAGACCACTCGCTGACTTTCAAGTCACGGTTTACACCGGCCTTATCCAATATCTTTGCTGAACTACTTCGACCAATACCATAGATATAGGTCAATGCGATTTCGCCACGCTTGTTCTGGGGCAAATCTACTCCAACAATTCTTATTGCCATTGTTAATTAAATGATTAAAAAATTAATACCTTTCGTTAAAAGCGGTGCAAAAGTACAACTATTTTTTGGAATAACGGCACTTTTACAATACTTTAACATTAACCCTGACGAAGTTTCATCTTAGGGTTCTTCTTGTTGATAACGAACAGACGACCTTTACGACGTACGATCTTGCAGTCTGCTGAACGCTTCTTTAAAGATGCTCTTGTCTTCATAACCTTATATGTGATAATTATTTATATCTAAAAACAATTCTACCCTTGGTAAGGTCGTATGGACTCATTTCCACCTTTACCTTGTCACCAGGCAAAATCTTGATGTAATGCATTCTCATCTTACCTGAGATATGGGCAGTGATGTCTACACCATTCTCTAATTCTACTCGGAACATCGCATTGGATAATGCCTCTACAATAGTTCCATCTTGTTCAATAGCGGCTTGTTTTGCCATAACCTGATTTTAAATCCTTCTAAAATGTTCAACTTCTACGAATGAAGATAAAAATCTAACTTTACCTCTTCGAAAAATATTAATATGAATCCATGGCTGGAACCATGAGGAAAAGATGCTTTATATGATGTAAATGCTCTCCAAGTGGACAAGGCATACTTATCCAAATGAAGAGCCTCTCACTATATATACTCCCCTTTATGGAAGAAAAACCCATGATGAGATACTTCCAAAAGAAGAAAATTTCATCTTCTGTCTTAAGAAATGTTCATCTCAAAAGAAAAAGATTAATATGCAGCAACACCACCTTGACGTGTATGGCCTGAATTCAAAAGACCATCATAGTGGCGCATAAGCAAATGACTCTCGATCTGCTGTAATGTGTCGATGACAACACCCACCAAAATCAACAAGGATGTACCTCCGAAGAATTGGGAGAATGCCTGTTGAACATCGAGAAGTCCTGCGAGTGCAGGCATAATCGCAATAAATGCAATAAATAATGAACCTGGTAAAGTAATTCGAGACATTACGGTATCAATGTACTCAGCTGTATCCTTTCCTGGTTTGACGCCCGGGATGAAACCGTTGTTGCGTTTCATATCCTCAGCCATCTGAGTAGGATTCAATGTAATTGCAGTATAGAAATAGGTAAATGCAATAACCAAGATTACATATACCACATTGTAAAGCAAACTGCGGTTATCCATCAACTGCTGAACCACGCTACTGGCGTTCTCAGACTGATAGCGAACTATCGCCAATGGAATGAACATCAAAGCCTGTGCAAAGATGATAGGCATTACGTTAGCAGCAAAAAGCTTCAGCGGGATGTACTGGCGAGCACCACCATACTGCTTGTTGCCAACAAGACGCTTAGCGTATTGAACAGGAATCTTACGTGTGCCTTGCACCAAAAGAATAGAAGCGCAGACAACAGCATAAAGAATGAGAATCTCTACAATAAACATGATCAGACCACCACCGGAGATTGCCTGCAAACGAGAAGTAACCTCCTGTACGAATGCTTGAGGCAAACGGGCTATGATACCAATCATAATAATCAAAGAGATACCGTTACCAACTCCCTTGTCAGTAATACGCTCACCCAACCAGAGGATAAACATACTACCTGCTGCAAGAATGACAGTCGCAGGAATCATGAATACAGTCCAGCTAATACCTGTTGCCAGCGCATTAGCAGCCTGCATCTTAAGATTCAAAAGGTAACTAGGAGCCTGAAAGACCAGAATGAAGACTGTCAGGACTCTAGTATACCATTGTATTTTTTTGCGGCCGCTTTCACCTTCGCGCTGCATCTTCTGGAAGTAAGGTACAGCGACAGCGAGAAGCTGCATAACAATTGAAGCTGAGATATAAGGCATAATTCCGAGTGCAAAAATAGATGCATTGGAAAATGCACCACCAGAGAACATGTCCAAAAGCGACATAAGACCGCCAGAGGTCTGCGACTGTAGTTTTTCCAACATGCTCGGATTGATGCCAGGAAGCACCACAAACGAGCCAAAACGATAAATAGCCGTAAACAGAAGAGTGATGAGGAGTCGCTGGCGCAAATCCTCAATCTTCCAACAGTTCTTTAGTGTCTCAATAAACTTTTTCATTT
>CAVFYJ010000191.1:0-2234 GCA_963626545.1 Acetatifactor sp.
CCGGCATTCAAGGAAAACTTTGCATGCTCGGCCATTCTATGACCGAGTTATTGACCAGACCTCACACCATATTGCGAGTCCCACAGAAAGACACATAACGGCAGAATGATTGTCTATGTAAAGCCAAAAGAAGATGTAAAGGTATGCATCAGCTGCCCAGCATTAGCCCAAAAGGTGTGGATTGGATAATTGCATAATATATGAACTGGACAAGGGAGACGTAGAGGGGATGGATGCCGGTGTACTCACGCCGATTGATGGAGTTTCCTGATGGAAGGGGCGCTGCAAAAGCAGCGCTTTTTCTTTTTGCAAAAAGTGCTTGCATAATTATCTAATTTGAGGTAACATATAAGTATACAAACAAAAAACAACAGTGTGAACTTTTGAGATGACATCGCTTTTCAGAAAGCAGAAAGTAGAAGGAGGGATTATGGAAAATCAATTCATGCTTCCGATTGGAATCGAAGATTTTAAAGAGATTCGAGAGGAAGGCTATTATTATGTTGATAAAACGGCATTGATTGAGCACGTTCTTGAAAAAAGAAGCAAAGTAACCTTGTTTACCAGGCCACGCCGCTTTGGAAAATCATTAAATATGAGTATGTTAAAACGATTTTTTGAAATAGGAACAGATCCCTCTTTATTTGAAGGGCTTCATATTTCAAAAAATGCGGCGCTGTGTGAGCGATATATGGGAAAGTATCCTGTGATTGCAATTAGCTTAAAAGGTGTGGATGCAGCATCATATGAAGAAGCATTTGCCCAACTTGTAGAGATTATAAATCAGAGTACGGCTGGCTTTCAATTTTTGCAGAATAGTAGTAATTTGACCGATTATGAAAAAGAAAGATTTTGTAAACTGCTTGATGATAACATGAACACTAAAATTATGAATTCAAGTATGTTATGGTTGACAAAGCTTCTTGAAAAACATTTTAATCGAAAAGTGGTCATGTTGATTGACGAGTACGATGTGCCGTTAGCAAAGGCATATGAAAATGGCTTTTATGACGAAATGGTTCTTTTGATTCGGAATCTTTTTGGAAATGTATTAAAGACGAATGAGAGTCTTGCTTTTGCGGTGCTGACGGGGTGTTTGCGTATTGCAAAGGAAAGTATTTTCACGGGCTTAAATAATTTTAAGGTGTATTCAATTACCGATGTTGAGTTTGATGAGACATTTGGCTTTACAAATGAAGAAGTGAAATCAATGCTAAAATATTATGGATTGGATCGTCATTTTAATCAGGTAAGGGAATGGTACGATGGCTATCGCTTTGGTAATGCGGATGTCTATTGTCCGTGGGATGTTGTGAATTATTGCGATGACCATCGCAGCAATCCAAATGCAGAGCCGAAAAATTATTGGATGAATACAAGTGGAAATGATGTGATTAATCATTTTATCGACAGTATCAATGATCCGGGAATGCTAACAAAAGGTGAACTGGAACGGTTGGTAAATGGCGAGTTTATCACACAAAAGGTAGATGAAATGATAACGTATAAGGAATTGTATTCAAGTATCGACAATCTGTGGAGTACACTTTTTATGACAGGCTATCTGACGCAGCGTGGTTATATCGGAAATGGATATTACTGCCTTGCAGTTCCCAATCGAGAGATTTGCAATATTATCATTGAACGTGTGTTAACCTTGTTTCGCAAGGAGGTTGCCCAAAACGGCAAGTTGCTTGAAAACTTTTGCAATGCAATCGTATCAGCAAATGAAGCGGCTGTTGAACAGCTACTGACTGAGTACATGGGAAAAACGATTAGCATTCGCGATAATTTTGTCAGATCGCTTCACGAAAATTTCTATCATGGATTGATGATTGGAATCTTAGGGTACAGGCGAGACTGGGAGATTTTGTCCAATCGAGAGTCTGGCGATGGTTTTAGTGATATTCTTATAGAGACAACAGAACCAGAGAATGAGATTGGAGTTGTGATTGAGTTAAAATATAGCAGCGATGAAAAAAATCTTGATACAGATTGCCGTGGAGCATTACAACAAATCGAGGATAGAAACTATGTGCAGGAACTGTGTAACAAGGGTTATCAGAAAATATTGAAATATGGAATTGCATTTTATCATAAAAAATGTCGGGTTATGGTGAAAACAAATTAACAGAAAGGTGCATAATGAGGAAACAGAATATTTTTAAATCAAAAAAATGGTTACTGTTCACGGGTGGGGTAAAAACTCTTGTGGAAAGTAACGAAATTTAAAT
>CAVFYJ010000192.1:0-2206 GCA_963626545.1 Acetatifactor sp.
GGCTGCTTCTTCGGCTGTTCCTCGACGATCTGATCTGTCTCCGGCGGCAAGCCGGGCGGCGGGGCATTTTTGTTCTTGCGGTTCTTTTTCAAGTGATGCGACCTCCTTGAAATTATTTGGGTTTTGGATATAATAGAATCAGAAAGGGGCGTCTGTATGAGTACATTATCCTTCAAAGCATTCTGTATTGAATATTATGCTGCGCATATCGGGCGGCCCAGCAATGAGGTCTATGCGCTGTTTGAGCGAACCGGGCTTCTGAAATTGCTCGATAAGGATTATGCGGATCTGCACGGTATGAGCATGGAATATCTGATGCAGTTCTTCGACCGGTATCTGGAGGGCGCGGCATGATTTTGTATCACGGAAGCACTTTGGAAGTGCAGCAGCCGCGCATTCTCAAATCTGAAATCGGTCGTGACTTTGGTTTCGCGTTCTATACCACGGATATTCAAGCACAAGCCGAACGCTGAGCCAGACGCCGCGCCATGATTGAGCGCCGCCGTACAAAAACGGAAGTACAGCCCATTGTCAGCGTGTATGAATGGAACGAAGATGCTGCAAAGCAGCTTCAGTTTTTGCAGTTTGACGGTGCGAGCATGGAATGGCTGGAGTTAGTCGTGACCTGCCGCAGCCAGACAGACTATTCTCACGGTTACGACATCGTCGAGGGCAAGATTGCAAACGACAATGTCGGTGAAACAGTTTCCTATGTCATGCAGGGGATCATGCGTAAAGAGGATGCCATCGAGCGGCTGCGGTTTGAACAAATCAATAATCAAATCGCGTTCTGCACGGAAGCGGCCCTGCGCACGCTGCGTTTTCAGAACAGCTATATCTGCGGGAGTGTAAATCCATGAATCACAGCACAACACGCGCAACGATCCTGCCAGAGATCATCCAAAAAATTATGGCGCATGATCATCTGAGCGAGGATGAAGCTCTGAAAGTTTTCTACTCCTCCGCAACCGGCGCGTCCTTTGCCGATGACGAAACCGGACTTTACGGCCAGTCGCCGAACTATGTTTTTGGATTGTATTTAGAAGAAAAGAACGAGGAACGCAGCCATTAACAGAGTGGTGGAAGCGGCATATTACTTGAAATTATCGACAGTACGGATATAATAGAAGTAGAATCAAGAAAGGAGTTTGTGTCATGTTGGATATTCAGAAAATCAAAGACGGCGTGCGGCTTGCCGCACAGGAATACCCGATCAAGAAAGCAGAACTGTTCGGCTCTTATGCCAATGGCACGAACCGCCCGGACAGCGATGTGGATCTTCTGCTAGAATTCAAATCGCCGCGCATTTCTCTGCTCACACTGAGCGCAATCAAGTATCGGTTGGAGGACATTCTGAAAACGGATGTTGATGTCATCCATGGCCCCCTGCCCTCGGATAGTATGATCGTGATTGACAGGAAGGTGCCGCTGTATGAATCGTAGGGATGAGATCATTCTTCAAAAAGTTTTATCAGAGGTGAACGTCGCTGCCAACATGATGAAAGGCTGTGCACTGGGAGAGTTTCTTGACAATGAGATGCTTAAACGTGCCGTCTGCATGACAGTGATCAATGTTGGCGAACTGGTATAGAAATGTGCTGTGAAAGGAGTCAGGTATTATGCCCGAAATTTGCAGATTCTATGGGATCGTCATTAAAATGTTCTTTAAGCCGAGAGAGCATGAACCAAGCCATTTACACGCTCTATACGGGGAACACATTGGTATATTTGATTTGAAAACGATGAAAATGACAGAGGGCGATCTCCCAACGAGAGCGCAGCAGCTTGTGCAGGAATGGATGAGTGCACATCAGGATAGGTTGCTTGAAATGTGGGATACGCAGAAGCTGGAGAAATTGCCGCCGCTGTAATGGAGGTGCTGGTATGCTGCCGAGAATCAAAGAAGTAAAACCCATGCCGGATTACTGTCTGCGCATTGTGTTCGATGATGGCCGCAAGGTTTTGTATGACGTAAAAGAAGATATGGATCAGATCGAAAGCTATCGCGCTCTGGCGACGATCCATGGCCTGTTCAATCAGGTGCAGCTTGATCCGAGCCGCACCTGCGTGTACTGGAATGATGAGATCGATCTGCCAAGCGATACGCTGTACGAATACGGAAAGTCGATTGCATCCTGAGCGCTTGCATATTTTTTGAGGAACGGATTCATCCGTTCCTCTTTTTATTCTCCATACACCCCATGCA
>CAVFYJ010000193.1:0-2143 GCA_963626545.1 Acetatifactor sp.
AAAAGCCTTTTCCGTATTTCTCGTTCAGGAATTTCGACAGTTCCTGCAAAATCTGTTTTCCGTAGGCAGCTCTGTTCTGGCCGTGCTGCTCCTCTTCCACAATCATTCTGCCGATCTCGTAATAGGCGTAGACCATGGCGAGATTAACTGCGGTTTTTGCATTCTTTCTGGCCTGCGCCAGCACATCGGAAACACTTTCCAAAAAGCTTTGGTTAATCGGGGTGATTTCGTTTTTGCTCATACTCTACCCCTCCTTACAGCACTTTCACGGAAGTATCCGGTGCAAGCTCCTTGAAAATCTGGGTCACATTGATTTTGGACGGACTATTGGCAAAGCTGCTGTCACGGAATACGGCACGCAGCGGCTGACGCTTCGCAATCGTCTTGATGACGCTGTCCGGAATGTTTTCGTCAAAGCAGGCAATCAGATCGCCGTCATTGTAGTTGTGTACCGTGCAGCCCTCAATATCCTCGGACTTGTACGGCAGAGACAGCATCAAGCCCCATTCCGGAAGACAGCCAAAGAGCAGATCAAGGTCTGTGCGGTCTTCTTTGATATTGCTCTCCAGCAGATCGAGCACATTCTGCTCATATTCCGCAGGGGCGTAATACACATCCTTCATGTTCGTGTCGTCCAGTTTCAGAACGCGGAAACCGCGGTCAGAGCTGAGAACTGAGAGCTTAGAACTTAGAGTTTCGAGCCAAGATGCTTTATCAGAGAAAACAGCATCTTGCTGATTTCCTCCAAAAGATTCAAGCTTGATTCGATATCCTCGTGAGTTAAGCAGTTCAAGCGTTCGCATATCAGCAATTGTGTTTCCAGCTCCGCACGTGAGCCCCTTGCCACTTTCAAAAACTGGATAAACTCTCTGCTCCCCCGTGCCTGACCCTCCGCAATATTCGACGGAATCGACACAGACGCTCTCCGCATCTGATCCGCCAGCGCATAGGTTTCTTCCTTCGGAAGCTTTTTTAGCAGTCGATATATCTCCTCTGCAAGATCCATAGACTTCTTCCGGACTTCTAACTTCTGATAGTTCTCCTGCATATTTCTCGATACCCCCCTCTTTTTCTAAGTTCTCCGATTTTGAGATCTTAGCACTTAGAACTGAGCGCTTAGATGTATTGACCTTTTCAATGATACCCTCTTTCTCTAAGTTCTCCAAACTAAGCTCTAAGATCTGACTGCCTGCCCGGCGGATGCGCTCCTTGCCGATTTCGCAGATGTTGGAATAGCCTGCCTTGTAGGCTTCGCTTTTTTCGTCGCAAGGTTCAGGCAGCTGAACCATGATGAACCTGCGGTGTCCACCGTCCTCGGCATTTAACTGCATGACTGCGTGAGCAGTAGTGGCTGAACCAGAGAAGAAATCAAGCACTGTGGAATCTTCTTTCAAATTAGCAAGCGTAAGAAGTCTCTGCATCAAACGTTGTGGCTTCGGTCCACTGAAAAATCCTCCATCCAAAAGTTTTGAAACTTCTTGCGCACCTTCTTGGCTATGACCTACGTCCTTAAAAAACATAATAGAAGTTGGAGCCATGCCATCATGCTTCAAATCCGTAAGGAATCTCTTTATTCGTGGAACACCGTTACCGTCCGGTCCGAACCAGATTCTGTTATCCTGGAGTCTCTCCAAAAATGCTTTTTGGGAGAGACTCCAGCAGCGACCTGCTGGAGGCTCTATCACACGCCCCGAAGGGGCGGTAATAGGATAATCGCATTCTGCGTTATATGTTTTTACAGATATATCGCTCGACATCCATACGCCGCGCGGGTCATTGTCAGGATTAGAGTAACGAGCATTAGCTTCCTCTGTTCTTGGCAATCTTCCAATAACAAAGCGAGTTATATCTTTTGCATACATCAGAACATAATCATGGCTATTTGAAATAAAGCGTGCATCATTTTTAGGGGAAAACGCCCTTTCCCAAACCAGCTGTGCTACAAAGTTTTGTCCGCCAAACACCTCATCACTGCATTTTTTCAAATTTTCCTGTTCATTATCATCAATACTGATAAAGATAACGCCGTCATCAGTAAGTAAATTTCTCGCCAGCATCAAGCGTGAATAAATCATGCTGCACCAATCGGAATGAAAGCGCCCATTGGTGTCCGTGTTCTTAAACATACGGTTGCCATCTTCAT
>CAVFYJ010000194.1:0-2110 GCA_963626545.1 Acetatifactor sp.
CAATTTTACGATGAAAACCAGCAGAAACGGGTAAATAAACTCGTTGATGATATGACTCTTTTTGATGATGATTTGATGAGTCATGTATTTGATAAAAATATAGAGGCTACAGAGCTTATACTTCGCATTATTCTTGGAGAAGCTATTAAGGTAATCAGTGTGGACGGACAGGATGAGTTGAAGAATCCTCTGGTAGATGGTCGGAATATTACTCTGGATGTACATGCGGTAGACTCTCATGGGAAAGAGATTGATGTAGAAGTTCAGGGTGATGCAAAAGGTGCAGCTGTGGAACGTGCAAGATTCCATAGCAGTATGGTTGATGCCAGAATGCTGAAAGCAAGCCAGGATTTTAAAGAACTCAAAGATTCCTACGTGATTTTTATCTACAAAAAGGATAAATTCAAAGAAGGATTACCGGTTTATCATATTGACCGGTATGTCAGAGAAACCGGGAAACTTTTTGAGGACGGTTCACATATTATATATGTGAATGGCAGTTACAAGGGCGAAGGTGAAATCGCTCAGCTTATAGAAGACTTTCATCAAAGAGAATCAGAAGATATGCACTATAGGGCATTGGCGGATGGTGTAAAACATTTCAAAGAAACTGAGGAAGGACGTGAAATTATGTGTGAATCAGTAAAAGAATATGCAAAAGAGTATGCAAAAGAATATGCGGATGAACGGGATGTGACAAAGGTAAAAAAACTTATGGAAAATTTACAGCTTACATTGGAGCAGGCTTTAAACGCGCTTGATATTCATGGATCATCTAGAGCTTATATTACAAAGCAGCTCCAGAAATAGCTAAAACGACTAAACAGAAGTTATCAATTAACAGCAGGCCGATCACCTGCTGTTTAATTTTAACTCGTTTTAACTCAAAAAACGAATTAAAATGAATTAGAAACGAGTTAAAAACGAATTAAATGTATAAATGATGGTAGAACTTAATACACGAACTATAAAAAAGTTGTATTAAGTGCTCAAATGTCTTTGATTCGCTGTTTATATATAATAAAAGAAATCATAGAGACCATATAAGATATTCAATGTAATATAATGGGTCAGTTGTCAAGACAAAAATTCGATTTTTTCTTAATGAATTGATGCTTGATTTAGTGTAGCCATCTGCTCTCATCGGAATAGTTTCTCGTCAGGCTGCTGCTTTCTTAGCCGCTTCATAGAGCTGCGCAGGGAAGTACTTCATTGCCGGAGGTACATCTCCTATTGCAGAATGACAGCGCTCAAAGTTGTATTTGTGAATATATGCTGCAATCGCCTGTCTTGCTTCCTTGAGGTTGTGCCATTCGGTCAGATAAGCTTCATCGTACTTGAATGTACGGAACCACCGTTCAATCATGATGTTGTCAGCCCAGCGACTCTTGCCGTCCATGCTCTGACGAATACTATTTTCCTTGAGAAAACTCTTGTACACATGACTGGTGAACTGACACCCTTGATCAGAGTTCAAGATCTCTGGTTTTGCTACCTTAAACGCCTTTTTGCAGGCTTCTATACAGGCTCTTGTGTCGAGGGTGTCATCCAGTTCCCATCCAACGATGTAGCGACTGTGCCAGTCTATAATGGCTGTCAGATACAAGAATCCTCGCTTGATCGGAATATATGTGATATCGATAGACCATGCCTGGTTTGGACGCTCAATCACTGCGTTACGGAGTAGATAGGGCACTACGGCAGCCTTCTGTTGACACTTTGACAAGTTCATCTTTGGATAAATAGGATTGATGGCCATTTCCGTCATATACCTCCTGGCTTTTTTGCGGCCTACCAGGTAACCGCGCAATTTCAGCTGCGAGGACATCTGGCGAGCTCCCCAGGTGGGATTCTCTGTATGAAGATGGTCGATGATCGACTTGCAGGCAAGTTCTCCTTCAGAGACAGGTTGTCCGTTATAGTAAACGCTGGTACGATTTATGCCAGCCAACTCCGCTGCGATGCGTACTGGGATCTCCTTTTTCTCACTCTTCGAAAGGCTTCGGACTAAATCTACTCTCGTAGTCAGATCCAAGCATTTCCTCAGATTTTTTTTTCAGCCAGTCCACCTGCATGGTGAGCTGACCAACCTTTTTGGCGTAGGCATCCT
>CAVFYJ010000195.1:0-2103 GCA_963626545.1 Acetatifactor sp.
ATACCCTTTTTATTGTTTGAGATCAACTTTCCATATGAGGGTGCTGAATAGTTACTATTTTTCTTATTTTTCTCGTTTTTCTTTGTTTATTGATTTTTACTTATTGATTCATCTTATTCATAGTACTGCGCTTGCGCATTCCACATCTGGCGGTACAACCCATCCTTGCCAATCAGCATCTCGTGATTTCCCTGCTGCACAATCTGACCGTTGCAGAATACGATGATATCCTTCGAGAATCGG
Source organism: Acetatifactor sp. (assembly GCA_963626545.1). Taxonomy (GTDB): domain Bacteria; phylum Bacillota; class Clostridia; order Lachnospirales; family Lachnospiraceae; genus Anthropogastromicrobium. The sequence continues at coordinate 244 of CAVFYJ010000195.1, forward strand.
CACGCAGACAGACGATGTGAGATAAACAGCGCCGTCTTGTCTTGGACAATTCGGTGGAAATCGCTGTAAATTTCGCTCTCCGCAATCGGATCAAGTGCCGCCGTTGGCTCATCGAGAATGACAAATGGTGCATCCTTATAGATGGCGCGTGCCATCGCTGTTTTTTGTGCCTCGCCACCGGAAATTTCCATACCTGTTTCCGAAAAATCCCGATTTAACATCGTATGTAAGCCATCTGGCATCTTATTATATAAGCGCATCAAATCCACGCGGCGAATGGCATCCATCGCACGCTCCTCATCGACCTTTTCTCCTGCTGCAATGTTTTCTCCAAATCGGAATGAAAAGATTTTAAAATCCTGAAAGACAACAGCAAACAGCTTGCGATACTCGGTTTCATCGTACTCCCGAATATCCACTCCATTTAAAAGAATTTGTCCCTCAGTCGGATCATACAATCTGCACAGAAGCTTAATAAATGTTGTTTTGCCTGAGCCATTCAACCCGACAAATGCTGTACTTTCTCTGGCGCTTATCTTTACATTGACATCGCGCAACACATACTGCTCTGCCCCCGGATAGTGAAAGGACACATGAACAAACTCAACTTCTGGATTTTCCATATCCGATAAATGAACCGACCGCGAACCCTTTTTCATTTTATTTTGCAGATCCATATACTCAAGATATTCATCCATCTGCATTCGGTCATGATGCAATCTGCTCCATCCCGCAAACAAATCCGTCATTCCCTGAATAAATTGCTGCACAGCGCCTGCATAGCGCACAACATTTCCGATTGTAATCATCCCACCGTATGCACAGAATGCCACATACAGATAGATGATTCCGCCTACACACGAGGAAAGCATTCCCTGTAAGCCAAAGTGACGCACATCATTCTGAGCGTATTGAAGCGTCATGCGCCTCCAGTTTGCATTCATCTGATCGCCGTAATGCTCCATCATTGGTTCCTGATGGAAAATTCGGATGTCTTTTCCTGCCTTCTGGGACAACACAACCTCATTCATCATATAGCTGTTTAAGCGATTCTCATCCTCATGCTCTTTATGGATTGCCAAACGACGCTGCCCTTGCTTTAATACAGAGCGGCGATTTAAATACAACACAGCAAGCAGTGCCAGTATCGCCACAATGCGAAACAGCGTTTCCTGTGTTCCCGCTGTTTTTGAAAACTGCTTTGCAAGAAACGGGCCAATCGTAATCATTGCTGCCACCATGCGTACCGCCGCTGTCAATAAAATTTCAAGCTGCGTCAGAAAGCGCTCGAACACATCCTTTTCGCGCTTTCGGTACTCATCCTGACGCGCGCGAAGGGTGCGCACACGCTCATCTCCAATCTGCTCGTAATCCATTTGCATCGTTTTTGTCATGACGGGTTCTGTCATTCGGTGCTGCATGCCCCACCACATGATATTTTTCTTTTTTGTGACAAGGTGGCGAAGAAGCGCTGTGACAAAGCTTGCGCCGGTTCCAGCAAGAACAAGCAGTACCATCTCCTGCAGGGAACGCCCCGCATAAAGTGCATCTAACAGCATTGAGGACAGAAAAATGGCAATGAATGGGAAGATACCTTCCAGCAAAACACCAAACAAAATAAGCTTCCATCCCGGATTGTACTCATTTAGGAAGTAAATCATCTGGATATACGTTGCCGCATCCTCACGAAATTGTGACTTTTTCATCTTCATGCACGCACCTCCTCTACCTGCAAATTATTTTGCATCGTATCAATATGATTAGACATCGCCTCTGCTGAAGCATCTAGTCAACAACTCGGTCATTGAATGGCCGAGCATGCAAAGTTTTCCTTGAATGCCGGACATTCCATTTCCGCCC